>NZ_JBKQBJ020000014.1:0-189863 GCF_046825355.2 Flavobacterium sp. C3NV
AGTATCCTGTACGAGATTAAAAATGTAGTATTTTATACTTAATTTTCTGGTTTTTAAAAACTTAATACATTCAAAAAAGCTTCAAAAACGTCTAATACTGACTAATTTAAAATCAGATATGTAATTCCCAGATTATAAATGACTTTCTGAAATTATAAATTTTTATAAGAAAAATAATAGCAATTGTACCAATAGGAAAATAAGGGATTAGGGACGAAAAAAGTATGAGATTTGTAAAATTTTCGCATAAAAGCTTAATTGTTAGTTATTTACTACAAATATTTTCTTATTTTTATTGTGTTAATATTTATTAGAAAAAAATAGATCAGCTATTATTTTATCTGTATTCAGTAGAATTATTATGGGATAATGCCCGCAAAGGGCTAGTAATCTGTAAAACTCTCATCTTAAAAAGAATGCAATTTGCTATTTGTTGAAACTGCTTGATTTTTAGGTGGTTATTGTTTGTTGGTATTAAGGATAAGAATGTCTTTTAATATGATATATATCATATTTTGTAAGAATCTAACGGTCTAATTTTGCTTTATAATTGAGGAAGTAAGTACTCATTAATAATTAAAATTAGATATTTTAATATTTTTATATGAATAATCTATCTCAATCTCACAAAATTTTATTTTTAAATACACTGGCTTTTTCAGTGTGTTTTGCCTGTTGGACACTAAATGGTGTTCTGGTTACTTATCTTGTAGATAAAGGAATCTTCAACTGGACGGTTGTCGAAACAGGCTGGTTACTAGGAATCCCTATTTTATCAGGTTCTGTTTTTAGACTTCCCATTGGAATTTTAACAGATAAATATGGTGGTAAAATTATATTTTCTGTGTTGTTGTTATTATGTTCCATTCCGCTTTTTCTTCTTCCTTTCGCTAACTCTTTTTGGAGTTTTGCTGTTCTAAGTTTTTTCTTCGGCTTAGTAGGTACAAGCTTTGCTGTCGGAATTGGATATACCTCTATATGGTATCCCAAAAATTGGCAGGGTAGGGCTTTAGGTATTTTTGGAATGGGAAATGCAGGTGCTGCAATTACCACTTTTATTGCGCCCACTTTATTAAATAATTTTTCAGAGACAGATCCTGTTAATGGCTGGAAAATGCTACCGGTTATTTATGCCTCTGTATTAGTACTTATAGGATTGCTTTTTATTGTTTTTGCTAAAAACAAAGTCAATACCGGTGTTTCAAAAACAATGACAGAGTTAATGTCTCCCCTTAAAAACATGAGAGTTTGGAGATTTGGAGCTTATTATTTTTTAGTCTTTGGATGTTTTGTGGCGTATTCGCAATGGCTAGTGCCAAATTTCATGAACGTTTATCATACTTCACTAGTGATGGGAGGAATGTTTGCAACCATGTTTAGCTTACCATCCGGAATTGTGAGAGCATTTGGAGGATATTTATCAGACAAGTTTGGAGCACGAAAAGTAATGTATTGGGTGTTGGGATCATCAATAGTGATTAGTTTTTTACTAATGTTCCCTAAAATGGAAATCTTTACGGCAGGACCCGGAGTTCTGGCAACTAATAATGGAGTAGTGACTGAAATTGCTGCAGATGCCATAGTTGTAAATGGTAAAGTGCATAAAATCAATCAAAAAGAAACTTCAGAAGATCACGAAACAGCTATTTTCCCAGTAAAAAACTCATGGCAGGAAATTGTTGTAAAACAAAATCAGGAAGTAAAAAAGAAAGAACTATTAGCTCAGGGTATAACACAAATCAAATTTAGCGCTAATCTATGGGTGTATGTTATTTTGGTAATTCTCATTGGTATTTCCTGGGGAATTGGTAAAGCGGCTGTTTACAAACATATACCGGAATATTTTCCCAATGAAGTAGGTGTAGTAGGAGGAATGGTTGGTTTAATAGGTGGTTTGGGCGGATTTGTAGGTCCTATCATCTTTGGTTACTTACTTAATTATACTGGCCTCTGGACCAGCTCATGGATATTTATTTTCGTCATTTCTGTTCTTTGTTTGCTTTGGATGCACAGAACAATTATAAATGTAATGCGAACAAAATCTCCCAATTTCAACAGACATATAGAAGACAATCATTAATAACAAATAATTTAATAAATATACAAATATGAAAACTTGGTTAGACAAATGGGACCCCGAAGATGATGTATTTTGGAGTTCTACCGGAAGTAAAATTGCCTGGAAAACTTTAACAATCACAACAATAACATTATTACTATCATTTGCCTCTTGGTTTATGATGAGTGTAATAGCCGTTAAATTGCCAGGACTAGGATTTAATTTTTCTAAAGATCAACTTTTTTGGTTAACAGCAATTCCTGGTTTATCAGCAGGTTTTCTGAGAATCATACACACTTTTATATTGCCAATTTTTGGTACGCGACATGTAGTTTCTTTTGCTACAGCAATTAAATTAATTCCTGTAATAGGTATTGGTTTTGCCGTTATGGATGTAAATACTCCGTTTTGGGTATTTGCAGTATTAGCTTTTACAACTGGTTTTGGTGGAGGGGATTTTTCTTCTTACATGCCAAGTACAAGTTTATTCTTTCCTAAAAGACTTAAAGGTACAGCACTTGGAATACAAGCCGGAATTGGAAATTTTGGGGTTTCAGTAGCTCAGTTTGTTACTCCACTTGTTCTTAGTGTTGGTATTTATGGAGCAGCTTCAGTTTTTACAAGCATTGATCCTAAAGAAACAATAACTGTTTTCCAAAATACAAGTATCGAAAAACAAAAAGAAGTTTTTGCAGCTCTTAATGCCGAGGTTCAGACTAAGATTTTATCAAACGTAAAGAAAAACGTAATTGACTCAGTTACAACATCAATACAATCTGATGATAAAGTAGCTCTTTTTACCGCATTGCCAGTAAAAGCTAAGGCTAAAGCGATTGCAAATGCAAACCCAAAAATGGCTGAGAAAATATTAAATGATCTTAGTCCTGATAATACTGCAGTTAAAAACAAAGAAATATACTTGCAATCTGCAGCATTCTGGTTTGCGCCATTTTTAATTATATTATCTATTATAAGTTGGTTCTATTTAAGAAGTATTCCAATGAAAGCTTCTATTAAAGAACAAATGGATATTTTCTCTAATAAACACACTTGGTATTGTACGATTACTTATGTAATGACTTTTGGAACATTTGCAGGTTTATCTGCAGCTTTTCCTTTGATGATTAAGTTCTTGTACGGAGATTTCCCTAATGCACCGGATCCTTTAGTATATGCATTCTACGGTCCTCTTATTGGATCTGCAAGTAGAATTGCTTTTGGTTTTGTGGCTGATAAAGTTGGTGGAGCTATCCTTACTACCATTACTGGTTTAGGAATTTTAGCAGGTTCAGTTCTTTTAGTTACACAAGGATTGGTAGCCCCAACAAGTATGGATCAGTTCCCGATGTTTGTAGCTGTAATTTTGGGAATGTTCTTCTTTACAGGAATTGGAAATGCGGGAACATTTAGACAATACCCAATTATTTTTGCTGAAAACCAACGTCAGGCAGCTGGAGTTATCGGATGGACAGCAGCAATTGCAGCATTTGGACCGTTTATATTCTCTAAACTAATTGGAAATAATCTTTCTGCTAATGGTACTGTAAATCAATTCTTTATTGGTGTTGCTATTTTTACTATATTAGCTACAGGTATCAATTGGTGGTTCTATAATCGTAAAGGTTGTGAGAAACCAAGTTAAGAAGTAATCATTAAATAAAAATTAAGGATGAAAAATAAAACATTTAATACCAAAGCTTTACTTGTTGCAACTCTTGTATCTGCATTAACTATAGTGCTTGTGTTTTACGGATCCCGACAATTGCAAAATTTTGATGCGGCTCTTGTAACTTATCTATTCGGAACTGTATTTGCTTTCTTCGGGATAGTGTATCGTTACTCTGTTTGGCTGCAGCGTCCGCCAACATGGATGTATTTCAAACGTAGTATTAAATTTCTGTTTACGGGAAAAATATTTTCTCATATGTGGTTTTTAGGTAAAGAAACTGTTGGGAATATTGTAGTGCAAAAATTCATTTATCCCAGAAGTAAATACCGTTGGGCAGCACACTTTTGTATTGCGTTAGGCTGTTTATCTGCCTTTGCAATAACAATCCCGCTTACGTTTGGATGGATTCATTTTACATTGGCACAAGATTCAATATCGGTTTATGAAGCTCATTTTTTTGGATTTAAAATGATGGATTTCCAAATTGGATCTGTAATGGCTTTTTTGATTTTTCACGCCTTAAACTGGTCTTCATGGCTGGTGATATTCGGATCTGTTTATTATTTAAGAAGAAGATTGACGAATCCAGGTTTAATCGCAACCCAAACCTTTGAAGGAGATTTATTGCCTCTAATTTTATTGATTGCAATATCAGTTACCGGATTGTGTCTTACTTATTCTTATCAGTTTATGAAAGGATTTGCGTATGACTTCTTAGCTGTAATTCATGCTGTAACGGTAATTATGTTTTTGATCTGGATTCCGTTTGGAAAATTCTTCCACATCATTCAGCGTCCGGCACAGATTGGAGCGCATATTTATAAAAAAGAAGGAATGAAAATGGGAATGGCAGTTTGTCCTCATACAGGAGAAGAATTTGCGACCAAACTTCATATTGATGATTTAAAAATTGTGACCAAACAATTAGGTTTTGATTTTACACATGAAGATGGTACATCACACCTTGATTTAAGTCCTGAAGGAAAAAGATCACGCTTAGCTAAAGCACACCTAAAAGCAAGATTAGATAGTGGCGGAAGCTTATTTGGATAAAAAATAGAAAGTTTTCAGTCTCAGTTTTTCAGTCACAGTAAAACTTGAAACCTGAAACAAAAGAAACTTGAAACAAAATAAAGACATGGCAAAATTACCCGTATCAACCGAAAAGATTATTGAAGATTTTGGACCGCATTTAAATTATGCACCAAAAGATGGTTACGTAGGTAGAGACGAACCAGATGACGTAGTAAAAACACATTGTTGTTTTTGCGGAATGCAATGTGGTATTCAATTATTGGTGAAAGAAAATAAAGTAGTAGGTTTCGAACCCTGGATGGAGTTTCCTTTTAATGAAGGACGTTTATGTCCAAAAGGGGTACAGCGTTATCTGCAAAACAATCACCCTGACCGTCTTTTACATCCTTTAAAAAGAGTAGAAGGAAAAGGTTTTGAGAAAACTACCTGGGATGAAGCAATGGACAAAACCGTATCTGAAATCAAAAGAATTCAGGAAAAATACGGTAAGCATGCGTTTGGAATGCTATCAGGAGTATCGCTAACAAATGAAAAAAGTTATCTGGTAGGAAAATTTGCCCGTGTTGCATTAAAAACTAGAAATCTGGATTATAACGGAAGACTTTGCATGGTAAGTGCGGGTGCCGGAAATAAAAAAGCTTTTGGTTTAGATCGTGCTTCAAACAATTATTCAGATTTAGAACATGCTGAGGTAATTATAGTTGCCGGAGCAAATATTAGTGAAACTTTTCCAACATTAACACATTGGATCTGGAAAGCCAGAGATCGCGGAGCAAAATTAATTGTTATCGATCCAAGGATGATTCCACTGGCAAGAACTGCTGATATTCACCTTGATGTAAAACCCGGAACAGATTCTGCTTTATATGGTGCTATGCTTAAATATCTCGTAGATCACGATATGCTGGATCACGATTTTATAGACAATTATACTTCAGGTTTTCAGGAAACAATTGATGCTGTAAAAGACAACACTTTAGAATGGGCAGAAGAAATTACGGGTATTGATAAAGAAAAGATTAAAGCTGCTGCCGAATTATGGGGGAAAGCAAAAACGAGTTTCTTACTTCACGCACGCGGAATCGAACAACATACTAAAGGAGTTGATAATGTAGTAGGCTGTATCAATTTAGTTCTGGCAACAGGCAGATTAGGTAAACCGTATTGCGGATATGCCACAATAACAGGACAAGGAAACGGACAAGGAGGAAGAGAGCACGGACATAAGTGCGATCAATTGCCTGGTAACAGAGATATCGAAAATCCGGAACATCGTAAATACATATCAGATGTTTGGGGTATCGACGAAAAAGATTTGCCTGGAAAAGGCCTGTCGGCTTATGAAATTATTGATGCCATTCATCGAGGAGAAATCAAAGGTTTACTTTCTATTTGTTTCAACCCGTTAGTATCATTACCTAACAACAGTTATGTGCGTGAAGCACTTGAAAAACTGGAATTTTATGTTTGTATTGATTTCTTTTTGAATGAAACTGCCCGCCATGCAGATATTGTTCTTGCAGGATCTTTACAGGAAGAAGAAGAAGGAACGACAACTTCAGCAGAAGGACGTGTGATTCGAATTCGTCAGGCTGTTACTCCTCCGGGAGATGCCAGAACAGATACCTCTATCTTTTTAGAATTAGCTAAAAGATTGGGAGAAGAAGATAAATTTACATACGAAAATAGTGAAGCGATATTCAATGAATTACGTGTCGCTTCTAAAGGTGGAACAGCAAATTATTTTGGAATATCTTATAAAAAGATAGAAGATAATATGGGTGTTTTCTGGCCATGTCCTACAGACGATCATCCGGGAACACCTAGATTATGGGAAGACAAAGTATTTTGTACTCCGGATAAGAAAGCGCATTTTAATCCGGCACCTTACAGATTGCCAAGTGAGGTTACAGATGACGAATACCCAATAACCCTTACTACGGGACGCGTTGTTTCTCAATATTTAAGCGGAACACAAACCCGAAGAATTGGTAAACTCGTAGATCAGTTTCCTGAACCAATGGTAGAAATTCATCCCGAACTTGCTGCTAAATACGGAATCAAACAACGAGAATTAGTTCGTGTCGCAACAAGAAGAGGTGAAGGTCTTTTCCCAGCGAATATTGTTGAAACTATACGAAAAGATACCGTTTTTATTCCTTACCACTGGCCAGGGATTAAATCGGCAAATCAACTAACAATAGGCACTTTAGATCCGGTTTCTAAAATGCCGGAGTTTAAAGTTTGTGCGTGTGCATTACATCCGCAAGGAACAATAGCACCGCCATCTAATGAATCTGAAGCTTATGCAAGTGTTTAATCTATAAAAAAATGACACGATGAATTTAACTAATTTCAATAAAAACGAAGAGTTTTTTGTAGACCTGCAACGCTGCATTGGCTGCAAAGCTTGTGAAATGGCTTGTGCAGAATGCGAAACGAATGGACAGGAATCATTAATAAGCGTGAATTATGTAGAACGTTCTTCAACAATTCAGACAACTGTACAGGTTTGTATGCATTGTGAAGATCCGGTTTGTGCCAACGTTTGTCCTGCTGACGCTATTTCTCAGGACGAATTTGGAGTTGTTCATACGGCAAATACAGAAAGATGTATTGGTTGTTCAAATTGCGTAATGGCATGTCCGTTTGGAGTTCCTAAAAAAATGGAAGAGTACGATTTGATGATGAAATGTACCATGTGTTACGATAGAACAAGTGTGGGCAAAAAACCAATGTGTGCAACTGTTTGTCCTAGTGGCGCTTTGTTTTACGGAACAAGAGCAGAAATCGAAGAAATGAGACCCAATAGTTCGCCTGTCAATACATTTATTTTTGGTAAAGAAACAGTCAATACCAAAGTGAATATTATGATGCCTAAAGGAAGTAAAGAATTAAGAATATATTAAATCTATATCCATGTCAAAAGAAGATAATTTAAATGAAAACTGGAAAAAAGATTTCCCAATAAAAAAACTCGAATCTACTCAGGTAAGCCGACGCGATTTTGCTAAGTTCCTGACCTTTGTTTCAGGAGGATTAATGGTAGGAAGCGGATTCGTTGCTGCCAAAGCTTATTTGTTACCAAAAGAAGGTGTTCAGGGAGAACATTTTATTTGTAATAAAGATGAAATTCCAGTAGGAGGAACAAGAGGATTCGTAATCGAAGGAAGTACAATTCCGTACATATTGATTCATTTAGAAAGTGGAGATTTCAGGGCTTATGAGCAAAAATGTACGCATCTTTCCTGTTCTGTATTTTACAAACCGGGAACAGGAATCATTCATTGCCCATGTCATGAAGGTTCATTTGATGCCATGACCGGAGATGTAATTGCCGGGCCACCGCCAAGAGCGTTACCGCAACTGGAAGTGTTTTTTAAAGACAATGCCGTTTATGTAAAAGCAATGGTAGAAAAAAAAGACATTTATTTATAACCCTAAATTCAATAAGCTATGAGTACTTTTAGAAGAAGTCAGAATCGCGCTAATCCTAATAAGCTTAATAACATACTTTCGACACTCATTTTTGTTTTAATTTTAAATGTGAGTATTCAAATATGGTTACTTTATGCTTCCCTGAATAACGCTTTAGATAATAATAAAGAGATTTTATTACCTGCTTTTATAGCTTCTGCAGTCCTGTTTTTTATCGGATTTGCATGGATGTATTATTTGCCATCCGGAAATTTTAAAAGAAAAATAACGAAATAAAATTTATTAAACAGAATAACAAAGCTATTTGTCGTTTTTTCTGGAAGTATATGAAGAATTAAGCTTAAATTTATATTCTTTTAAAATTTTAGATTACTAATGATTTAAACTAAGTAAAAATACTTATATTTGTAATAAGTATTTTTTGCTTATATACAAAATAGCCAACATGATTCAAGTCGAAGAAGCCTTATCAATTATTGCAGAAAATAGCACGAACATGCCAGTTCAGAAAATTCAGGTGAGTAAATCACTGGGATATATTTTGGCAGAAACAGTTTATTCTCCAATTGCAATGCCGCCATTTCGTCAATCGGCAATGGATGGTTATGCATTTATTCATAGCGAAAAACATCAATATGATGTGGTAGGTATTGTACAGGCCGGAGATCATTCAAAAATAAAACTGAAAGAAAATGAAGCGGTGAGGATTTTTACAGGTGCTCATGTACCTGATAATGCCGATACTGTAATCATGCAGGAGCACGTAATGGCTACTGAAAGTTCCATTTTAATTACCAGAATGCCGGAACAATTTACTAATGTTCGGAATAAAGGAGAGCAAATTGGCGAAGAAGAAGTTGTTTTTAAGGCGAATACTTTAATTACACCTGCGGCTATTGGTTTTTTAGCCTGTTTAGGAATAACTGAAGTTGAGGTATATCAAAAGCCCAAAGTGGCAATTTTAGTAACCGGAAACGAATTAGTAAAACCTGGTAAGAAATTATCTAAAGGAAAAATTTACGAAAGCAATTCGGTGATGTTACAGGCTGCTCTTCAGACAATCGGAGTGAAGAAAACAAAAGTTTATAAAGTAAAGGATAATCTTAAGGCTACTAAAAAAGCATTAAAAGAAATTTTAAAGAAATACGATATCGTTTTAATATCAGGAGGAATCTCTGTTGGAGATTATGATTTTGTTAAAGAAGCGTTATTAGAAAACGGAGTACAGGAACTTTTTTATAAAATCAACCAGAAACCCGGAAAACCAATGTTTTTTGGATCTAAAAATGACACTTTAGTTTTTGCTTTACCCGGTAACCTGGCTTCATCATTAACTAATTTTTATATTTATGTATATCCTGCAATCAAAAACAGAATGGGATTTTCAGACATTCATTTAAAGAAAATGCTTCGAAAATTGAATGAGAATGTTACCAATACAACCGGAAAAACATTATTTTTAAAAGCTCTGTATGATGAAACCCATGTTACCGTTTTAGACGGACAGAGTTCAGCAATGCTAAATACTTTTGCAATCGCTAATAGTTTGTTGGTGGTTCCAAATGATGTAGAAAGTTTGAAAAAAGGGCAATTAGTTACTCTTTTGCCAATAGATTAGGTTTAGAGAATAGAATAAAGAGAATAGAATAAAGAGAATAGAGTAAAGAGAATAGAGTAAAGAGAATAGAGTAAAGAGAATAGAGTAAAGAGAATAGAATAAAGAGAATAGAATAAAGAGAATAGAATTTAGAAATTGATTAAAAAGTTTGAAATGCAGTATGTAAATTTAAACATACAGCATAAACCTGAAACAAGGAAAACTGGAAACTTTAAACAAAAAATAAAACCTGAAACAAAAATTATGAACCTTCTTAGTTCCGAAAATATTGTATTATTCAGCTTCGCTTTAATTGTGATTGCTTTTTTGTATTCTAGTGTAGGACATGGCGGCGCATCGGGTTATTTGGCTTTGATGACCATTTTTGCTTTTCCGGTGGCTATTATGAAACCTTCGGCGTTGCTTTTGAATTTATTCGTATCCAGTATTTCGTTTTTCTTTTATTACAGAATGAATTATTTCAAGCCAAAGCTTTTTTATCCGTTTGCGATTGCCTCGGTTCCGGCTGCATTTATTGGTGGTTTTGTGACTTTGGATAACACGATTTACAAAATCATTTTAGGCCTTGTATTAGTATTTGCTGCATTCAGATTGTTTGGATTATTTAGTTTTAAAGAAAAAGAAGTAGTTGAGATTAAATTGCCTTTTGCATTGGCAATAGGATTTATAATAGGTTTATTGTCTGGAATGTTAGGAATTGGCGGTGGAATTATTCTGAGCCCAATTTTATTATTTTTAGGTTGGGCAACGGTAAAAGAGTCTGCAGCAATATCAAGTTTATTCATTTTTGTGAATTCATTTGCTGGTATGTTAGGCTTCTTTTTAGGAGGAAAAACAATCCCGATGGAGAGTTTTTATTTGGTTCCGATTGCAGTTATTGGAGGAGTTTTAGGCGGATTTTACGGTAGTGGATATTTCTCTAATAAAACATTAAAATTTGTTTTAGGAACCGTGATTTTAATGGCAAGTATAAAATTGATTTTTCCATAAAAAAAATAAGTAACAATGGTAAAACCTGAAATGTAAAACAAAAAATTAACCGCAAAGTACGCAATGTTCTTTTGCCTAAGTAATTTATTGAAAACAGCAAAGTTCGCAAAGCTTTGTATTGATTCAGCTTTGTGAACTTTATTTTAAACTCAATAGAAAATAAAATCTTGGCGCTCTTTGCTGTAAAATTTTTATCATTTTAACCTGAAACAAAATTAGTCATGGAAGCTTTAACAGTATTTATTCTTTGTGGAGGAAAAAGTTCCCGAATGCAAGCTGAGAAAGGTTTAGTCCTGTTTCAGAATAAACCATTTATTGAGCATATTATTAAAGCAGTTTTACCCATTACATCGACTATAAAATTAATAACGAATAATAAAGAATACGATTATTTATTGTACCAAAAAATACCCGACATAATAACTGATAAAGGACCTTTGGGAGGAATTTACACAGCGTTGACCAATTCTGAAACAGAATTCAATTTGATTCTGAGTTGTGATATTCCGTTAATTTCGACCGAATTATTATTAGAATTAATTTCGAAACACAATCAGGAAGCTGAAATTACCGTTTTTTCTTCGGAAAGCAGAATGCATCCCTTAATTGGAATTTATTCTAAGAAAGTATTACCCATTATCAAAAGCGCAATTGATAATGACGATTTAAAAATGATGAATTTAATAGCGAAAATTCCGCATCAAATCATCACGATAGAAGAGAGTGAAAATTTTCATTTGACTAACATTAATTCTGTTGACGAATTAAACGACCTGAATATCAATTTAAGTTAAAAACTATGCGAAATTTAAAAACACCAAAATTAACTGTTGTAGGCGCAGGTCCTGGCGATGCCGAATTAATTACATTAAAAGCAATAAAAGCTTTAGAGAATGCTGATGTTGTTTTATACGATGCGCTTGTCAATGAAGAGTTATTACAATATGCAACAAAGGCAGAAATTGTTTTTGTGGGTAAAAGATTAGGCTGCCACGCTTATACGCAGGATCAGATTAACGAATTGATTGTTTCGATGGCAAATCGTTATGGTCATGTAGTACGCTTAAAAGGCGGTGATCCGTTTATTTTTGGAAGAGGAAGTGAAGAAATAGAATATGCAGAACAATTTGGGTTAGCAACCAATATTGTTCCGGGAATTTCATCTGCTCTTGGAGTTCCGGCTTCGGTTGGAATAAGTCTGACGCAACGACAAATTGCCGAAAGTTTTTGGGTAATTACAGGAACAACTTCTAATCACGAATTGTCTAAAGATGTTCATTTAGCTTCAAAATCGAATGCGACGGTGGTTATTTTGATGGGAATGCATAAATTAGAGGAAATCATTGCGATCTATCAGCAAAATAGGGAAGACGATTTGCCTATAGCGATTATTCAGAACGGTACTAAAAATACCGAACAAAAAGTAGTAGGAACGATAAGTTCAATTAGTAAATTAGTAGCTGAAAATAAAATTTCGTCGCCGGCAATTATTGTAATTGGTGAAGTAGTAAAAAATACTTCAAGTCTGACGTCTTATTTTCAGGAACATTTTGAAGATGAATTTATTTTTCAGAATTTAAATTTAAAATAATGATTGAGATTAAATATTTTGGTGCTGTGGCTGAAAAAACGAAATGTAGTTTCGAAAAGATAGCTTCTTCTGAGGTATCACTGCAGGATTTATTGCAGGATCTGGAGGAGAAATATCGATTTGAATCTATCTCTTTTAGCGTGGCAGTAAACCAAAAAATTGTACCAAAAGCAACAGATTACAAGTTACAAACAAGTGATATTGTGGCCTTATTACCGCCTTTTGCAGGAGGATAAATTGAGTTTGTATGAATACAACAGCACGTTATAACAGACAAATAATCCTTCCTGAAATAGGAGAGGACGGTCAGGATAAATTATCTAAAGGCAAAGTTCTGGTTATTGGAGCAGGAGGTTTGGGCGCGTCGATATTGCCATATTTGGCTGCTTGTGGCGTTGGCGAAATAGGGATTGTTGATGATGATGTTATCGAAATTTCGAATTTGCATCGTCAGGTGATTTATAAAAGCTCGGCTGTTGGAAAATATAAAGCAGAGGAAGCAAAAGCGATGATTGCCGAATTGAATCCGCTTGTAAAAGTGAAGGCAGTTACAGAGAAATTATCCGGAAAAAATGCCATTTCCTTATTTGAAAATTATGATATTATTGTTGATGCAACGGATAATATTGCAATTAAATATCTCATAAACGATGCGTGTTTAATAACTAACAAACCAATGGTTTACGGATCTATTTTTAGATTTCAAGGCCAGGTTTCGGTTTTTAATTATCAAAACGGACCTACTTACAGATGTTTATATCCGGATGAAAATACACAATCAGCCAGTTGTGAAGATGCTGGAGTAATTGGAATAACGGTTGGAATTATCGGAATGCTTCAGGCAAATGAAGTTATCAAAATGATTCTGGAAATTGGAGAAGTTTTGAATGGTAAAATTCTAGTGTATAATATTTTGAATAATGACCAGCAGAAATATGACTTTGATAAAAGCGATGTTCAATTGATGAACAAAGAAATTTTTGATAAAAAATATAAAGAAGAAAATCAGATTGAAGAGGTAAATTTTGATTCGGTTTTAGATGAAATCAATAATGATGAGGTTTTATTTCTAGACGTTAGAAATAGTGACGAATCGCCAAAAATCAATTTGAAGAATCAAATCCAGATTCCTTTAATGAATTTAGAAAATCAAATTGAAAAACTGGATAAAGACCAAACAATTTACATTTTCTGTCAATCCGGAATCAGAAGTAAAATAGCTGTTGAATTGCTTGAGAAACATCAATTTAAAAATATAAAAAGTATTGCTGGCGGAGCTTTGGCAATCAAACAATTATTAAAAGAAAAATCTACTATTTAAATTTAATACTTTAACTGTATGAAGAAAATATTGGTTGGATTGTTTATATTTTTTTGTTTTACTCAATTTGGGTTTTCTCAAAAACATGTTGATTATACTGGTGAAACAGATCTTTATGTGGCTTATGAAAAAGCCGATAAGCAATTGAATACAACGTATAATCAATTAAAAAAGAAATTAGGAGCAAAAGATCAAACCAATTTGGTGAACTCCCAAAAAGACTGGATAAAATTTAGAGATTCAAATTGTAAATTTAAAAGTTATCCTGAAGGCGAAGGTGGCGTGATAGCAAATAAAATGTATGCTGATTGCAGAACACAAATAACAATAAGCAGAACTAAAGAATTACAAAGCTTAATGAATGGTTTTTAAAAGTGATTTCGTAAGGTTTGAATCTTTATGAGATTAAAATTCCGGATGTTTAATTCGTGAATTCGTGATAGAAAAAAATCATTTTAATCTTTTAATCTGTGGCAAAAAAAACATAAAAAATGAGTAAAAATGTATTTGTAGAAGGGCCAATTGCTCCTGAATTTATAGCGGAATCAATTGCTAAACATCAATCAAAACATACGATTGGGGCGCATAATATTTTTTTAGGACAAGTTCGTGCCGATGTTATTCACGATAATACGGTTGTCGCGATCGATTATTCAGCTTATACTGATATGGCAAACGAAGCTTTACATGCTATTCGCGAAAAAGCTTTTGCAAAATTCGACTTAACCTGCATGCATATTTATCATAGTTTAGGCGTGGTAAAAGCAGGTGAAATTTGTTTATTCGTATTTGTTTCGGCAACGCGACGCAAACAAGTTTATGAAGCGACGGAAGCTATTGTAAACTGGATAAAAACCGATGTGCCAATTTTTGGTAAAGAAATGTTTGAAAACGATACATTCACCTGGAAACAAAATACTAATGGTTGATATTACGCATAAAATAAACACCTTAAGAGATGCAACAGCAACAGCAATCGTCAAAGTAAGTAAACAAGAAACAATTGATGCTGTGGTGAATAATCTGGTGCCAAAAGGGAATGTGTTCGAAATGGCGAAAACTGCCGGATTATTTGCAGTAAAAAACACGCATTTATCGATTCCGGATTGTCATCCCATTCCAATTGAGTTTACTTCAGTTGACTATAAAATTGAAGGTTTAACGATCGAAATTATCTTTAATGTAAAAACAGTTTACAAAACAGGAGTAGAGGTTGAAGCCATGCACGGAGCATCGATAGTTGCGTTGACGATGTACGATATGCTGAAACCGATTGATAAAGAAATCGAAATTTCGACTATTAAATTAATTAATAAAGATGGCGGAAAATCATCTTTCAAAAATAAATTTTCAAGTGTAATTAAGGCAGCAGTTTTTGTTTGCTCTGATTCTATTTTTGCGGGTGATAAAGAAGATCGTTCGGGAAAAATCATCGTAGAAAAATTGAATGCCTGCGGAGTAGAAACGGCGCATTATGAAATTATTCCTGACGAATTAGATATTATTCAGGAAAAAACTAAGGCTTTCGCCAAAGAACATCAGTTGGTTATTTTTACGGGAGGAACGGGATTATCACCAAGAGATGTTACACCCGAAGCTTTATCGCCATTACTGGAAAGCAGAATTCCGGGAATTGAAGAAGCGATTCGCAATTATGGTCAGCAAAGAATGCCGTATGCGATGTTGTCCAGAACAGTTGCAGGAACATTAGGAAAAAGTTTGGTTTTGGCTTTGCCGGGATCAACAAACGGAGCCAGAGAATCTATGGACGCGATTTTCCCTCATGTATTGCATGTTTTTCATATTTTAAAAGGAAAAAATCATGATACCCTCTAAAACCATTTTAACGGATGATTTTGGGCGAAAACACAATTATTTGCGTATTTCGCTGTTAGAGAAATGCAATTTGCGTTGTACGTATTGCATGCCTGCTGACGGAATCGCATTATCTCCAAAAGCCAGTTTAATGACGGCCGATGAGATTTTTTCGATCGCCCACACTTTCGTAGAAAATGGTGTTGATAAAATAAGGTTAACAGGAGGAGAACCGCTTTTGCGAAAAGATTTCCCTGAAATTGCCTCCAAATTAGCCACGCTTGGAGTTTCTCTTTCGATTACTACAAATGGTATTTTGATTGATCGCCATATTGATGTTTTAAAGCAAAACAAAATTAATAAAATCAATTTGAGTCTGGATACGCTGGTTGCTTCCAAATTTCATTCTGTAACGCTTAGAAATCAGTTTGAGAAAGTAGTTGATAATTTGCATTTGCTTTTGAATAATGATTTTAAGGTAAAAGTAAATGTAGTTTTGATGAAGGGTTTTAATGAAAATGAAATTGTAGATTTTGTCAAATTAACGCAGCATTTGCCTTTATCAGTTCGTTTTATCGAATTTATGCCTTTTGCCGGAAACGAGTGGGACAGGAGTAAAATGATTTCTCAAAACGAGATTTTATCAGAACTGGAGAAAACTTTCTCTTCTGAAGAAATTCAGAAACTCGAAGACGAAAAAAACTTCACGGCGAGAACTTATAGAATAAAAGATTTTCAGGGCGATTTTGGAATCATAAGTTCGATTACAAATCCGTTTTGTGATGGCTGTAATAGAATCCGCCTTACGGCAAACGGTAAAATCAAAAATTGTCTTTTCTCTAATTCCGAAACCGATTTACTTACTGCTTTAAGAAATGGTGAATCGATTACTAATTTGATTTCTGATTCTATAAAAAGTAAAAAGAAAGTCAGAGCAGGAATGGTTACGCTCGAAGAAATAGACGATCCTAAACTTCATTTTGATAATCGTAGTATGATTGCGATTGGAGGATAGTCCTTCGACTCCGCTCAGGATGACACTCGTTTGTCAGGCTGAGCGGAGTCGAAGCCTTTGCACAAAACGAGCATAAAAAAAGGTTCAACTTACAGTCAAACCTTCTTTCTAAATTATTTCTTCTTTTTAGCTTTATCTTTTTTCTTAGATTTCGCTTTCTTTTTGGCTATTTTTTTAGCTTTTGCTTTTTCCTTAGCTTTTTTTGCTTTTTCTTTTTTCTTAGCAGCAGCTTTTTGTTTTGCTTTTTTAGCTTTTTCTTTCTTTTTGTCTTTTTTAGCCTGATCTTTTTTCTTCGCTAATTTCTTTTTCTCTTTTTCCTTGTCTTTGTCTTTCACTTTTTTCTTCTTTTTATCTGTTGATTTATCTTTTTTACCTTCTCCTTTTGTTGCAACCGCGGCATCAGCTTTACTGTCTGATGATTCTTTTTTTACTGGTTCCTTGATTGTCACTTTTGGAGTTGTTATTTCTTCTGTTTTTTCAATAGCAGCCGGAGTAATTTTTCTTGCCGGAGCTCTTCTGGTTGCAGGTTTTGGTGAAGTTGTTGCTGCAGTTTTTGTTGTCGCTTTTGGCGTGGTAGTTGTTGGAGTAGCAGGTTTTGCAGCCGTTGTTGGTTTAACTGGTGCAGCTCTGCGAACTGGTGTTTTTGTAGCCGGTGTATTTACTGTTTTTTTATTTTCTGTAACAGGCTGGGTATTTTCAGGTGTTGGTGAATCAGTTTTTTCTGGGGTAATTTTTTCGTTCTCGTTTTCCATATTGATGCGTTTTTAGATGAGTAATTACTACAATGTAACTAAATTGTTAATTAACAGTTAAGTAAAGATAAACATAAAACAAGTCCGCCAATGTTAAGTTTTTACTTAAAAATTAACGATAACGTACTTATTTTTAATAGATTGAGTTTTTGGTGGAAATTTAAAACTAAAATCTCTTAACAATTCTACTTGAGAAATAATGTAAATTACTTTGTAAAGATGAAAGAATGGTAAGTGATAGTTTCACTTGATTTTTCTTTTGAAAACGAGTGCCCTAGCCCAGATGGAAGCGGCATCCTTTTACTTTTTTCTTTAAAAAGTAAAAGATATAGCGGACAGCTGGATTAGCTCCTGAAAATACTAATGAAAGAAAGTTGTTTAATTCTCGACAATTTCCAGAATCTTAAAATTACTCTTTGGAGCTTCGCATAAAGAACAACAATAACTTTCTGCTAAATCGGTAAATAAAATCCCTTTTGGAATTCCCTGACTTTCATCTCCATATTCAGATTTATAAAGCGTTAAACATTCCTGACATTGGTAAATGTCTAATTGTGGTTTTTCTTTTTTCTGTGGATTTTCTGTTGTCTCAGGAACAGAATTCCCAAGTTCTTCGAAATATTTCCGACTCAGCTCAATTAATATGGTAGGGAGTTCGAGTTTGTCGATATCTTGCGAATGCACCACGTATTCGCGTGTATTGGCGTCGAAGTTCTTTGCGTATAAAACATTATAAGTATCTCTGATTTTAATGGATTCCAGATCCTTAGGTAATTCATTTTTCTCGACTACAATCGATGTAAAATAATGTCCGTCGCGATTGTATTCTGATATGCCAAAAGTGAGTCCGTAAGTACTGATATCAAATTGATCAAGTGTTCGAACAAGATATGTTTTAAGATTCAGAGCCCATTCTACCGCTACAGGCAAATGCCAATTGAGTTCTAATAAAGAATGGCGGACATTGATGCCTCGCTTACCCAGGAATTTTTCCCATTCGAGTTTTCGGTCTTTCGGAATTCCTTTTACAATAAATGATTTCCAGGGCGTAATACATATTTTCCCAATTTTGCAATCAAAACACAAATCACACATTTCTTTCAGGAAACCAAGATCATATAAATTATTTCTCCAATACAAACCCAGCCAATATTGGTCGATTCCCATTCTATTCATACCTTCATAATAAGGAAATGGATAAAACGGAATATTCAATGGCTTATCAATTGTTCTATTATTGGTGTCTAAAGCTTCGCTAACAAGCGCAAATATCATATCGATACCAATAGATTCTTCGGCTGTAATTTTTTCGATTTCATAGTAAAATTGCGCAATATCCCAACTGTAAATCAGGATGGGATAGACTTCCATACGTTCCCAATTGGGCAAACGAATGTATAAATACCAATAATCTTCATGCTCTGAAGCAATAAAATTAAGATGTCCGGTAAACAAAGGAACGAGCTGTTGTTTCGGATCATTGATGTTGACTTTTAATCGTGGCTGCTCTTTAAATTGCTCCAGAATGTACAAAAACTTATTGCCGGTAAGCCAATTGGTATTCCTGAAAATATCTGTAGAAACATAAGAAGAAACAATATTATTGCCGCTTTTTTGCTCTGGAAAAACAAAGTGATGTTTGCCCAGTTTTTCTTTGTCTAAAGTTTTAAATCCTTTTGGAAAAATAATATCCTGCCTTGAACCAAAGGAAATAGAATCTAAACCCTGATCCATCGCCATATTGACTACTTCTCTTAACTCTCCCGGCGAAATAACGCCTCCTTTTACTATTAATCTTGTTAGTTCCATATCTTTATTTTGTTTCAGGTTTCAGGTTTGTTTTAGGTTATTGGATTGTGTTGATTTAACCGAAGAGTTCGCAAAGTTTTTTCGCAAAGTTTCGCAAAGATTTTTTAGTTTGTGTTTAATAGGTAGTCAAAGTTCGCAAAGCTTTGGGGAAAAATTTTAGCATATAGCTTTGTGAACTTTTTTCGAGAGAAAAGAAATTTACAACTTAATCCTTTGCGAAACTTTGCGAAAAAACTTTGTGACCTCTGTGGTAAAATTTATGTTCAAAGTAACTTGAAACTTGAAAAACTAAACTTTACACTTCGCCAATATCTCCTTAACCTCAGTTTTACAGCTACCGCAGCCTAATCCTGCGCCTGTATTTTTGCATAAATCCGTAAAATTGTTGACGCCGCTTTTTATGGTTTCTTCTATATTTCCGGCTCCGACCTGACTGCAGGAACAAACTAATTTTCCCAGAACAGGTTTTGCCGTTGAGTTTCCTCTAAGTAATAAATTTCGCTTGTCTGATAATTCGATTTTGCTTTCGATCATGGTTTTAAACTCGGCAAATTCATTTTTATCTCCCATTAAAATAGCACCAACCAGCAAATCATCCTTTACGATACATTTTTTGTAATAGCGTTTTTTAAGATCGGCAAAAATAATTTCTTCGTACGAATCGTCGTTTTCCGGAATTTCGATATCACCAATGCTACACAGGTTAATATCTTCCAGTTTCAGAATATTCATTAAAATAGAACCTTTGTAAAAACTGCTAATATCACCTGCTAAAAAGTTAGCCAGAATATCAGCTTGTTCTTCGGCAGCAGAAGTAATTCCGAATAATTTATTGTTGAATTCGGCTATTTCTCCAATAGCAAATATATCAGGGTTTGAGGTCTGCAAATACTGGTTTACTTTTACACCGCGTCCGCAAGCAAGTCCGCTTTCTCGCGCGATTTCGATATTTGGAATTGTTCCAATCGTATAAACAATGGCATTTGCTGTGATGATTCGGCCACTTTTTAGGGCAATTTCGATTTCATTCGAATTATCGGTTTCAAAAACAGTACTGACCTCATTATCAAAGTAAATCTGAATATCACGAAGCTGAACTTCCTCTGCTAATAATTTACTAGAAATTCGGTCTAGTTGACGTTCCATCAAGCGGGACGCTCTTTGAACAATGGTCGTTTTAACTTTTTTATGTTTTAGGGCAGCGGCCAGTTCTAAACCTAATAGACCTCCGCCAATGATAACAACATGTTGTTCTTCGGGTGGTAAATTTGTGCTGTCAAGATGTTTTTTTAAGCGATCTGCATCTTCTTTGCGTCTTACGGTAAATCTGCCCGGAAGATGTAATTGTGCATTTTCAGGCACAAAAGGACGGCTTCCCGTTGCCATGATCAAAGCATCATAAGTATGTATTTCGCCTAAACTATCTGTTATTGTTTTTTTGCTGGAATCAATTTTCGTGATTGCCACATTGGCATTCATCGTGATTTTTAATTTATTTAAAGCTTCACCATCTTTTACCTTTAGCAATTGTTCCCAGCTAAATTCGCCAGTCATATATTCCGGAAGTAAAACCCTGTTGTAAAATGGATTTACTTCATTCGAAAAAACTACAATCTCGTCTGTTTGATTGAACTCACGATAATTCTGAATAAATCTAAAAGAAGCTGCTCCGGCGCCCATAATAGCAATTTTCTGGAACGGTTTTACATATTTGGTAATATTGACTGTGGTGTATTTAAAATCAGGTTCTTTAGAAACCGGATCAACTACCGTATTGGTCAAATTATTAGTTCTGTTCAGGTCATTTTCTAGTTGTTTTCCCCAGTGCATTGGCAGAAAAAGGACTTTTTCTTTGATAGTATCTGTTACTTTTGCTTTTACGCGAACTTCACCATTTTTGCTGCTTACAATAACAATATCTCCATTTTTAATATCATTTTTAAAAGCATCGATTGGGTTTATTTCTAAAACCGGACTAGGCGTATGCGTCATCAATCTCGATACTTTTCCGGTTTTGGTCATCGTATGCCATTGATCGCGAACTCGTCCTGTAGTTAAAATAAACGGAAACTGAGGATTAGGCTGTTCTGATGTGTTTTCTATCGCCGTTGGTAAATTGAAAATCGCTTTTTGCGATGGTGTATAGAATTTTTTATCCGTAAAAAGTCGGGGAGTACCTGGATGTCCATAATCCGGAACTGGCCATTGAAAAGTACCTTCGGTTTTTAAGCGATGATAATTTAAGAATGAAATATCTATGTTCGTATTTTTAGTCAGCGCGCAATGTTCTTTATAAATTTCTTCGGCACTATTAAAATTAAAACCGTTGAAATTCATTTTTTTAGCAAAGCGAATTAAAATTTCAATGTCCGAAAGTGCTTCGCCGGGAGCATTGATTCCTTTTGGCAAATAAGAAATTCGACGTTCAGAATTGGTCATTGTTCCTTCTTTTTCTAACCAACCAGCGGCAGGCAATAATAAATCGGCATATTTTGAAGTATCTGCATTATGCGAAATATCCTGAACCACTACAAATTTGGCATTTTGCAATGCTTTTTCGATTCGGCGGGAATCTGGTAAACTCACTAACGGATTGGTGCAGATAATCCAGACGGCCTTCATTTTTCCAGATTCCAAAGCTTCAAACATTTCAGTTGCTGTTAAACCCGGTTTGTCTGATATTGCATCGACGCCCCAAAAATCGGCTACTTCTTTTCGATGTTCCGGATTCGCAATGTCTTTATGCGCCGCCAGAAGTGTCGCCATTCCGCCAACTTCTCGTCCGCCCATTGCGTTAGGTTGTCCTGTTAACGAAAATGGGCCTGAACCCGGTTTGCCTATTTGTCCCGTTAATAAAGACAAATTCAATAAAGCGGTATTTTTATCAACGCCAACAGCGCTTTGGTTCAGGCCCATTGCCCAAAGTGAAATAAAACCTTTGGCTTTGCCAATAATATCGGCAGCAAGTTTAATATCATTAACCGAAATACCACAAATTTTGGAAGCTTTTTCTAAAGAAGTACTTAAAACTAAGTCTTTGTATTGTTTAAAATTTTCAGCATTGTTTTTTACAAAATCATGATCGACGTAGCCTTTTTCGATGATACGTTTGGCGATGGCATGGTATAAAATAATATCAGATCCCGGAATAATCTGCAAATGCAAATCGGCAAAAGCAGCTGTATCCGTGCGTCTTGGATCAATAACAATGATTTTTATTTTAGGATTTTTCTCTTTGTGTTTTTCTATTCTTCTAAATAAAATAGGATGACACCAAGCCGGGTTTGCACCCGTAATAAGGAAAGTATCCGCAAGTTCAATATCATCATAAGCAATGGGTACAGAATCTTCGCCAAAAGTTTTTTTATACCCCACAACGGCTGAACTCATGCACAAACGCGAATTTGTATCGATGTTATTGGTTTTCAAAAAGCCTTTTACCAATTTATTTACCAGATAATATTCTTCGGTTAAACATTGACCGGAAATGTAAAATCCAACGCTGTCGGGACCGTGTTTTTTTATGATAGAAGTAAATACAGCTGCAGCGCGATCAAGTGCAGTATCCCAACTTACTCGTTCCAGCGGATAGGATTTACTGCCACGCATTTCGGGATATAAAATCCGGTCTGATGTATCATTGACTACGTAGTGCAAATTCATTCCTTTAGAACATAACATTCCTTTGTTTACAGGATGGTCTTTGTCGCCCGTAACCATTACGCCATTTTTGGCATCGTTGGTTACGATTATGCCACAGCCAACGCCACAATAGGAACACGTAGTTTTGATTTTGGTATTTTGCATCACAGCTTTTTTTAAGTAATAACTAATGAAATCTGTTTAGATCTAAATAATTCACTTATTTATTCTTAAACAAAAATAAGTATTTTTACGTATAAATACTTATTTTTGTAATTTATTTTTCTACTTTTGATTCAAATAAAAGAGGAACAACAATTTAGAGTACCATGCATAAAATTTGAACTCATGAAAGAAGAGCAACCTATTTGTTATACCTGTATCAACGAAAACTGTTT
Source organism: Flavobacterium sp. C3NV (assembly GCF_046825355.2). Taxonomy (NCBI): domain Bacteria; kingdom Pseudomonadati; phylum Bacteroidota; class Flavobacteriia; order Flavobacteriales; family Flavobacteriaceae; genus Flavobacterium; species Flavobacterium sp. C3NV. Next base: position 23,153 of record NZ_JBKQBJ020000014.1, read on the forward strand.
TATTAAAAAACATTTGCACTTAGAACAGATGAAAGAATATGTTTTAAGGAAAGAAACCTTTGTTTGTAAAAAATCGAATTCTTTTATTAAAGAAGGTGATCTCATAAAAGGATTGTATTTTATTTGTTCAGGTAAAGTCAAAACAATAAAAACAGGCATAAACGGAAGAGAGCAAATTGTTCGCTTAACAAAAAACGGAGACACAATAGGTTTTCGCGGATTTGGAACGAGCAGTAGATATTTGATTGGTGCCTCTGCCTTAGAAGATACTGTTTTATGTAATTTTAGTAATGAAACGATGTTGGAAATTCTTCAGAAGATTCCTGAATTTACCTATGCTTTAATGTTGTTTTATGCCGATGAACTTAATAAAAGTGAGAACAACATTCGTAAAATTGCCCATATGAATGTGCGCGAACGTGTAATCGATTTGTTGCTGTACATCCATCGTAAATTTGGTCAAATTGACGGTTTAATAGATATTGAACTTTCCAGGAAAGAGATTGCTGATTTTGCAGGAACTACAGAAGAGCAGGCTATTCGTGTACTTTCGAATCTGAAAAAAGAAATGCTCATTAAAACCATTGGTAAAAAAATAGGGATTTTGGTTGTGCCTAAATTACGTTCTGAAATTATGGAACATAAATATTTTACTATTTAAATGGATTAAGTACTATTACTTATAATTTTAGAGACGCACAATAATGTATTTCTTTTGTACGTCTCTTTTGATGAGATTTATAAATTAGAATACCAATTTAGTATATAATCTGCTATTTCTTCCCAGCCTTTTTCGCCACAAATAAAATGACTTTTGGTATCATAGATTTTTATATCAACTCTGCTGTTGGGATCTTTGTATTGGGTGGCATTTTTTTTGGTTAGTGCCGGCGGAAATATATTATCATTTCCTCCGCCAATAAATAAAATTGGCTGATGTGGTTTTTTGAAATCGGCATTTGAAAAAGATTTCAATAGGGTTTCCCTACCAATTTTTCTGCTTTCGGGAACAGCAATCAGGTCGTAAGCTTTGTCTTGTTCAGGTTTTGGTAATGTATTAAAAAAGGCACGATTGTACCAGTCTCTTGATCCTAAATAATAGCCTTTACTGGAAAAGAAGTTTACTGCCGGCCATACAATTTTTACTGTTGAAAATGGAGGTAAAACATTTTTGGGAGGTGCTCCATTGATGCTTACTGCGGCATCGGCTTTGCCTAAATCAATCAGTTTTTGTACCGCTAATCCCGCCATCGAATGCCCAATGACAAGTGGTTTCTCGGGTAAGGTATCGATCAGTTTTGCAATATTCTGTACCACATCTATAAAGCCTGTATCTACAAGTTCCGGATGTATATTTTCCCGAAGTGCTGCAGGATCGCCATCGTGTCCCGGATTTGCAGGAGCATATACCGTATATCCTTTTTGCTCATAGTAATTTTTCCATTCTGACCAGGTACTATCATTCACGAACATCCCGTGTACTAATACAATTGTTTTTGATTTTGCCATTATTAAGGTTATTTAAAATTGATACTAATTTTAGAATAGGGCAATGCAAAATGAGAAACAACCTTTTTAATTGAGGTTGCCGCTTGTAGATAGTTTCTTTTTTTTGTACTAAAATACAAATAAAAGTTTTTATTTTAACAATTGATTTTAATTTAAATAACTGTATTGTAGTTAGTTATTGTTTTTGAGGGGGGAATGGTGTAGAGATGTACAGTAATAATTTTTTTGTACATCTCTACGAAACGTTTTTAGAAAGCTTATTTTTTCTTTCCAATAAATCGAATAACAGAACCTTTCCCGTTATGGAATAAACCTTCGTTTAATTCGATTTCTTTTTCTTCTAACTGAATGATTTCATAATCAGGAAAATCAGATTGTATTTCTTCAATAGAAAATAGGGATTCAATATCTTTTGGTCCGCCAACTTTATCGTTTATAGCCAGATATTCTAAATGTTTTTTGCTGAAAGCTTCAAAAATGATATATCCGTCTTTGCGCAAATAAGTATCTAATGTTTTGTGAATAGATGATTTAATGGCTGCAGGAAAGTGTGCATAAATTAATGCCATCGCATCAAATTGTTTAGCTGGATAATTAAGGGTTTCCAGTTCTCCAACTTGGTAATCAATTTCGACATTATTTGCTTCGGCTAGTTTAAGAGCTTTGTTTTTTCCTTCGGCACTAATATCAAATGCGGAGACTTTCCAACCTAATTGGGCTGCGAAAACAGCATTTCTACCTTCGCCTTCAGCCGGGAAAAGAATACTTCCGGGGTTTAGTTTCTCTAATTGTTCTTTTAAAAAATTGTTGGGCGCTGTGCCGTAAGCAAATTCTTCGCTGCTGTAACGGTCGTTCCATCTCTCTGTCCAGGTGTCTTTCATTGTTATAAATTGAATTTAATTATTAAAGGTTTATGATCGCTGTGCAAAATCCAATCCTGATAATTTCCTATTTCAACATTTTCTAAAGCTTCAATGAAATCATTTGAGGCAAAACAATAATCAATATGATACGGTTTGTTTTCATGACGATACATATATAAAGTTGGATGTTGCTCTTTTCCTTGTACTTGATTGTGAAATTTATGATAAGTACTAAAGATCTTTTTTGATTCTAATTTGTTGACAACGGTAGAGTGATTTCCTTCTCTTCGAGGTTTGTCCCAAATGGTATTACTATTAAAATCGCCAATTAAAATTGTTCCTGTTTCCTTAATAAGATCTTCATAAAAATTAATGGCTTTCCAAACCTGAGTTACATAAGCTCCGTCCTTGTCTCCTGGATTATTTGCCCAAACAGCAAATAGAGTAAAATCTATTTTTCCGCCAGTAACGGCAATGGGCAAAATATTTTTGAAATCAGGATTATGATAATCCAGCAATTGAAATCTATAATCGTTATAAGAGAAAATACCAAGTCCTTTATGCGGATTTGTGCCGTACCAGAGAATATCTGTTGGTAATTGTATCCCGTCAGGGAATTTGAGTTTTTCGGGATTTTCACACTCAGAAATTACGGCAATATCAGGATTGTAAGCTAAAATGAATTCGGCTTTTTTTCTGAATGCCATGTTACAATTCCAAGCTATGATTTTCATTGTGGTGAAGGAATTTTAGTATTGGATTTAACTGTATTTAGCAGGATGATACTTGCTATAAGTTTAGAAAAAGAATCAATAAAATCTAAATCAAATATACCAAAAGAATCTCTTATTGGTCTAAAAAAAAATACCCTTTTTCTAAAAGAGAAAAAGGGTAAATTGTCTTGTTGTTATTAGAGTTTAACTATTTCTTCCAGCTAAAAATTCTAGGGTTTACAGAAATCATTAACCATGCCCAGTTGTTGGTATGTCCTGCATATCCAGGAGTTTTAAGAACTTCTAAAGTTTTGGTACCAAACATTTGAGAATATCCTCCTGTAAGTGTAATATCTTTTTTGAAATTGAATCCGGCTGTAAAGTCAACCTCAGTTCCTAAATAAGAATCCATTTTTTTGTTTGCTACCACTACATCAGCAGCAGATAAGAATACGTGCGGCATTAATGCAAATTGCCATTTTTTTACATTGTAGTTGAATTTCAAAGAAGCGTCTTGTAAACCAACACTGTTTTGATGACCACCGCCAACATAGAAATAATCCATGTAACCGTTGAATGCGTGGTTAGTACCAAAAATAGGATTGAATGATTTGATTACTGTACTTCCGTCATTTGTATCTTTTCCTGATAAATATTCGTAACCAATACCTGCTTTAAATGAATCTGTTATAGCATATGCAAAGTTTATTGCACCATCCCATGCACTAACCTGATTGTCTGTACTTTTTCCGGTTTGACCGTAGAAACTTAAGTTACTGTCAATTTTTTTGGTTTTGTAAGTCAGGTAAGTTCCAAAAGTTTGTTTGTAATCAACTAGTAGTTTTTGTGCAGGATTAGCATATTCATAACCTGTATTCAAAACTAATAAACTAATACCTAATTTGTCTACATTAGTATGGTACCATGCGTATTGCATCGCTTTGTAATTACCTACTTTGTAAGGAGTTTGAAAATTGTTTTCGGCATCAGAGTTATACGCTAATCCCATATCAAGCTGGTGATTTTTTGGGTGGAAAGAGACCATTAAGGCATCGTGGCTTTGTCCTTGTTGTAACCAGTCAATTTCTCCCATAATACGTTGGTTGTCATAAGAAAGTACTTGACGACCTGCTCTTGCGCTCCATTTTTCGGATATATCATATTGTGCCCAAGCTTCAAAAACGGCAATGCCATTTTTGTCCGAAGTTGCAGTTGTACCTACATCTCCCCATGTTCTGACATTCTGTAAAGTTAATTTTGCAGATAATTGATCTTGTTTGTAATTAAAGTTTAATCTTGAACGTTGTGAGATTTGAGAAGTTGCTTCTGTTCCTTCAGGTATAAGTGTTTTGTATCCGTTACGGTATTCAAAACGTGGTCTTAATTGCAAATTTACGTCTAATTCCTGCGCTTGAATGTCAAGGCTTATTCCTACTAATAATAAGAATAGAATTACTTTAAGTTTTTTCATAATTGGTTTCTTTAAATATCAGCAAAATTATAAGAAAAATAGCTCATTGTATATGATAAAAATCATATTAATGCATATTTTTTGGTCTAAAAGTTTTATTTAATCTATTGTATGTCAATTACTTTTGCAAATATAGGTGATTTTTCTTTCATAATTTTACTTATGGTATAATGCATCCAAATCAGGCAGATAGCAGAAAAAATGAGAATAAAAATCCATGAACTGGACCAGATACCGGTTGCTGTTAAAATATATCCAAAAATGATTGGCCCGAAGAAACCGCCCAAACCGCCAATCATACCTACCATACCGCCAACAACACCAACCTCGGTAGGGAAATATTCCGGAATATGTTTGTAAACTGCCGCTTTTCCTATTCCCCACGAAATACCAATTAGGATCACTAAAACCAGAAAAACCCACATGTTAGCATCGAATTTGATCACTGTAATTCCTTTGGCCAGAAGTTCTTTTTTCTTGACAGTTTGGTTTTGTTCGACTACGACTTGCTGCCAGGATGTACTGGTTGGAAAGATCGAGCTTTCGCTTACATCTTCTTTTTTTTGCGCAACGGTAAAATCTGTTTCCCCAATCTTAATGTTACTATTGGAAACCGAAGTTACAGTACCTTTTTTAGTAGCTAAAACGCCTGGGCCAGTAGTGGTAATTTCCATTTTTGGAATCATTAAAAGAGCGCTTAAAATTACTGATGAACTCAAAACCCAATACATCACTTTTCTGGCTCCGAATTTATCTGATAAATAGCCTCCAAAAGCCCGAATCACGCCAGATGGCAAACTGAAAAGAGTGGCAAATAAACCGCCCATAACTAAACTGGTTTGATAGACATTCATGAAATTTGGTAATAACCATTGCGAATAAGCCACAAAACATCCGAATACTAAAAAGTAATAGGCTCCAAAACGCCAGACTCTAGCTGATTTTAAAGAACCCAGCATTTGAGAAACGCTTTTTGTATTGTTTTCTATTTTTTTATTTTTGGCGAAAATCAAAAAGGCGACTCCAATTACTAATAAAGAAATGGCATAAATAACAGGCAATATTTTCCAGCCGTTTTGAGGATCATCAACAGAGAAATGATTTAATAAGGAAGGTGCCAAAAAAGTAGTTATTGCGGCTCCGGCGTTCCCCATCCCGAAGATTCCCAGGGCACGGCCTTGCCATTCTTTTGGATACCAAATCGAGGTATATCCAATCCCGACGGCAAAACTTGTTCCGACCATTCCGAAGAAAAAACTCAATAAAGCAAACATAAAAAAACTGTCGGCGTAAGGAAGCAGAAATAAAGGAATCGAGCAGAGGAGAAGTAAAAGTGAAAAAACGTATTTTCCGCCATATTTATCCGTTAGAATTCCAATTGGCAGACGCATTATAGAACCAGTTAATATGGGAATACCCAGAAGCCAGCCCACCTGAACAACGCTCCAGTGAAAAATTCCGTTATCGACTAAAAAAGTTACTAAAACACCGTTTAGTGTCCAGCAGGCAAAACACACTGTAAATGCCAATGTGTTCAAAATTAAAATTTTGTGAGATTCAGATAATGGGTTTGTAGTTTTCATAGCACTTATAATTTTTGATAAAAATAAGTACTATAACTTAGTTAAAAACTGCCAAAACGCAGTTTTCGAAAAATAATTACGTATTTATACGTAATTTATAGTAACGAATACTCAGTCGCTTTATTCGAAAGTTCCATTAAATTTTTAACTTTTAACTTTTTCATTAAGTTAAAACGATGTACTTCGGCAGTACGCTTACTGATATCAAGTGCTTCAGCGATTTCTTTGTTTCCTTTTCCGGACAATAAAAGTGTGAGGATTTCTTTTTCTCTTTTGGTAATCATCATTTCTTCGGACAAGCTTTGTTTCGGTTCTAATGATGTCGAAGAGTTAGTTAATTGGCTAATTAAGATAGACGAAATATCACCGCTAAAATATTTCCCGCCGGCAGCAACGGTATGCAGTGCTTTTAGGAATTCTTCTTTGCTTGATCCTTTTAATAAATAACCATCGGCTCCGGCTTTTATAGACTTTAATACGTATTCTTCAGACTCGTGCATAGAAAGCATGATGATTTTTACGTTATTATTTTCGCCTCTAAGTTTTTCTACTACCTCGATACCGGTTAAGTTAGGCATACGAATATCTACTATAAGTAAATCAGGTTTGCTGGCTGCAACCACTTCAAGAGCATCTGCACCATCGATTGCTTCTCCTACAACCTCGATGTTTGCTTCGTTTTCAAGTAATGATTTAATTCCATCTCTTACAAAAACATGATCATCTGCCAGTACTACACGAATGATATTACTCATAATTTACTTAAATTTTATTTTGGATTTTTACGTATATTCATCTACAAAGAAGACGCTAATATACGTAATTTTTAGATTTTAATTTCTAATTTTTTAAAATTGCAAATTCTAATATTAAAGCCAACATTAAAATATCATTAAAAAATGAATCATATTATAAGTTATATGTTGCTATTTGAGAATGGTCTTGGGTTGAACTTTGTCAAAGTTCTAAACTTTGACAAAGTTTGCTGCGAATTACATTATTCATTTATTTAAGTTTAGTGATTATAATTGCGGTCCTTCGACTTCGCTCAGGATGACAACATTGAGAATCGTCTTTGCTGCGAGAGGGATAGGAGAACGTTACCTTGTAACGCGGATAGCCCGACAGCATGCCGGTAAGAGGGCGAATAAGCGCAAAGTAAATTTGCCCTCTTATCGGGATGGTGTCTCGCCCAAATTATTATTATTTGATAGCTTTTACATTGCTAAGCTTCGACTTCGCTCAGCCTGACAAGATTGTGTGTAATTGGAATTTGGAATTTATTTTTTGAAGATTCCTATTGGTTAGGAATTTTAAAATTCGGAATTTCCTTTTTCTAAATCGGAATATTAAAAGTAATTCTCGTTCCTTCGCCCGGAATAGAATTAATAAATACGCGACCGTTTACGTATTGAATTCGCTCTTTCATAAACAATAATCCCATTCCGGATTCGCTGTTGCGTTTTTTGTCTACGGCGTGAATGTCAAAGCCTTTTCCGTTGTCGTCTACGATAATGCTTAACAAAGTATTACTGTGCGAAAGCTGGACGATTATATGCGATGATTCGGCGTATTTTATGGCATTATTGATGGCTTCCTGCGTTAGTCGGTAAATGTTGATTTCGATTAGAGAATCTAAACGTTGATTAAAGTCGGTTTTGTTGTAAAATAGAATTTCTTTTCCGGTTAGTTTAGAAAGTTCCTGGGTAAGTTTTGCCAAAGAGGAAACGATGCCGTGATCGCTGAGTTCCGGAGGCATCAGGTTGAAAGTGGCGGTGCGAACGCCTTTTATAATATCGAGTGATAACTTTTTTAGATATTCTATTTTTTGAGCTGATTTTTCTTTGTCTTCGAGATTGATACTTTCGAGACTAAATTTTAATCCGGTAAGCATTTGCCCAATTCCGTCGTGAATTTCTTTCGCGATTCGGTTTTGTTCGTTTTCCTGATTTTCAACAATTTTACTCGAAATAATCTTTTGCTGATTGATTTTCTCGGTGCTGTTTTCGATATTCAGGCGTTCGACTTCTCGTTGTGCTTTTTTACGCTCGGTAATATTGAAACAGATTATTAAAAGTTCTGATTCTTCTTTTTTGATCGTTACCGGAACCATCGATAAATCGAGCCAAAAAGTCTGGGATTCTTTGTTGATGATTTTAATTTCGCCCTGCCAGCCACTTCTGTGTTTCTCAAAAATGATTCGGTCAATATTGAGTTGTTCCTTCTCGTCGGTTGTTAGAACCTCAGAGAATTTTTTATCAGAGGAAAATCGGGTGTAATTTAAGAGTTTGGCAAATTTTTCTCCAATATGAATGATCGAACCATCGGGCGCAATACGGCAATACAGCAACGTATTTTCCATGGCATAATTCAGCGATTTTAATTCTTTTACGGAGTTTTCTTTTATTTCGCTAATAATTTCAGTGTCGTAAGCGAGTTTTAAAGCTTTCTTTTCAGAAGATAAAAGTTTGGCAATCAGTTTTTCTATTTTTTTGTTGGTAGGTTTGAAGATGAAGAAAAACTCCATTAGTAAAACGAAAAGTGTAAAGGCAAAAATCCAATATTCTATTTTGCGTTGTTCGGTAACTTTTTCGTGGGCTTCAAGATCGTACTGACTTACAATTCGATTCATTTTTGAAAGGAAAATGCCTTCGTTTTTCAGGATCGTCTGAACCAGTTTTTGATTCTGGGCTAAGTTGCTTTTTTGTTTTAAGTTTAATAGAAAAGAATCGGTTGATTGGCTGATAGTACTGAAAACAGGATTGATTTCGGCATACAATTTATTGAGAGTTTCGCTTTTTTCTTTAGGGAAAGCCAAACTGTCGTTGCCATTTTCAAGCGCGTTTTGAGTGGTTTTCCAGAGTTCGAGAACATCTTTTAAATGCGAAATCTGTTTTTGGGAAACGGTGTCTGAAACATAATTTAAAATCAAAACTTCTTTTACAATTTTCTGGCTCAGCATTCGCTGTTTACCTGAAATGTTTATGATTTTAGAATCGCTTAACTGTTGTTTTAAATTGTACTGAACCAGTATCTGACTTAGAATGACGGTTATAGCAATAGTCCAAAGTGCAAAAAAATACCAACGGCGTAAATTTTTGAAATTGATTTTTTCTGCAGCTTCCTGATTGCTTTTTTTCATTCGAAGTGAATATTTGTCTTTTATCTTAAAATGAAATTTGTTTTAAATGTATTCCATCTATGAGATTACAATCCTAAAGAGGCTTTTATTAAGTTGAGATTTTCTTGAGAATAATTAATTTTTAAGGCTTCCTGATGTCCTTTGTCAGACATTTTATCCCAGGTTTTTTTGATGATGTTTTTTAGTTTTTCATCATCGTGTTTGTGCACAAACGGATCCAGATAATATTCTAAAAATACCAGACAAATAATATCTTCGAGCAATTGTGTTTCGGCATCTTTTTTCAATAATTTCTTTTCGATTAAAAAAGAAACGCGATCGATAAAATCCTGATTATATCCTGCTTTTTCTAAAATTTCGGCAGTAGTTTTAGCATGAAATTTTTTCAGGTCTTCTCGCCATCTTAAATAGCCCACACGATCCATTGGGTAGGATTCGCGCGCGACTTTCCATCGGCAAATGTGTTGTGCTTTTGAGGCAATCTGAATTTGTTCTGAAGCTTCGGGTTCAAACTGCATCAGTCTTTCGTACATTCTGTTCGAATATAATAATTCCTTTGGATATTCGGTATTTTGATCGATTTCGATATTCGGATCCTGTGCGTTTTCAGCATCAATCCACTCGCTTGCTTTTTGAAAAGGTGTAGTCATTGTTGGTAAGATAATAGATTTCAAAGATACATAATTAACTAATAAGGCTTAATTTTTAAACACATAGAAACATAGGTTTTTGGCTTTTTAGAAAAAAGAAAATTGGAAAGAAACTGGTTTCTAACACATAGCTATGTTTGTTAATGCAAGTGAAACGCCTTCTTAGGGTCTCTAAAAGCTATGTTCCTATGTGTTTAAATTGTTTTAGAGTAGAAATTTATTAATCTATAAAACCTACAAATACTTCGTTTTCAATAACTTTAATAGGATAGGTTGCAATTTTAAAATCATCGCCGTTTAGGTTAGAACCATCAACCAGCGAAAAAGTTTTCTTATGCATTGGGCAGGCAATTTTTGGGATATCATCTGTCGAACCTGTCATTCCTCTTGCGAGAACCATTTCCATTTTATGCGGACAGGCGTTTTGGCAAGCGTACCATTCGTTACGGCGTGCGAAATTGAAAATGGCAATTTGTTTGTTTTTGTATTTGATGCAGCCGCCACGATTGGTGGGGAAATCTTCTACTTTTCCGGCTTTGAACCAAATTGTTGCATCGTTTGGATGAACTGTTTCGTATTGATTTAAGATTTCTTCCATTTTGATAAGTTTTGTGTTTCTGTTTCTTATCCCTCTTTTTACAATCAAGAGAGTTTGATGGCGCAGTAAAAAAGAGGGTAAGAGGACAGCAAACGTTTTTGTGATATTTTTTTTCTTTTTTTTTGGAGCTGAATTGTTTAATTAAAAATTGAGAATTAAAAATTAAAAATCTTTGAAAGCAATGTGTGTTTAAATAATTATGTATAAAGCTTTACGACCAGGCTTTTGGTGCTTTTTGATCTCTTAACGGAACAAAAACAACATTATCATCTTTCTCTTCAGAGTTTACAAAGTGATTGAAACGTTTTAATAATCTTGGTTTTTCGAGTACTTGTTTCCATTCGCATTCAAAAGTATTTACCAGAGTCTGCATTTCGGCTTCAAGGGTTTCGCAGATTCCTAAACTGTCTTCGATGATTACTTCTTTTAAATATTCTAAACCTCCATCTAGTTTATCCAACCAGGTTGCAGTTCTGATTAGCGGGCCGGCAGTACGGATGTAATACATTAAAAAGCGATCGAGATATTTAATAACAGTTTCTTTGTCGATTTTTTCAGCCAATAAAACGGCGTGTTTTGGGTTCGCACCGCCATTTCCTGCGATGTATAAATTCCATCCACCTTCAACGGCAATTAATCCGAAATCTTTTCCGCGGGCTTCGGCGCATTCGCGAATGCAGGCCGAAACGCCACCTTTTAGTTTGTGCGGAGAACGAATTCCTTTGTATCTGTTTTCGAGTTCGATGGCAAATCCTGCGCTGTCATCCATTCCGTAACGACACCACGCATTTCCAACGCAGCTTTTTACGGCGCGAAGCGATTTTCCGTAAGCGTGACCACTTTCGAAACCATTATCGATTAAGATTTTCCAGATTTTTGGCAAGTCACTCAAATGCGCTCCAAATAAATCGACACGTTGCGCTCCGGTAATTTTGGTGTATAAATCAAATTGTTTGGCCACTTCGCCAATTACGATTAGTTTTTCGGCTGTAATTTCACCTCCGGCAACTCTTGGAACTACAGAATAAGTTCCGTTACGCTGAATATTGGCCAAAAATCTATCGTTTGTATCTTGAGTTGTTACGTGTTTATTGGCAGTATCATTATAAATACTAGAGAAGATAGAAGCCACAACAGGCTTACAAACTTCGCAGCCATCGCCTTTGCCATGATGATCGATTACTTCATAAAAATTCTCGTATTTATTGATTTTAACCAAATCGTATAATTCCTGACGTGTGTAGCTAAAGTGTTCACAAATAACATCTTTGACTTCTTTACCAAGAGATTTTTGAGTGGCTTTTACCAAATCAGAAACCATTGGTTTACAGCCGCCACAACCCGAAGTTGCTTTGGTATGTTTGACAACATCTGAAAAGTTAGAACAAGTTTCATCTAAAAGTGAACAGCAAATGGCGCCTTTGGTAACATTTTCGCAAGAACAAATTACTGCAGTATCAGGTAGATCAAGAACGCTTCCTAAACTAGAACCTTCAGATCCGTCTCTTGAACCTAAAATCAAATCTTCAGGATTTTTTGGCAGTGCCATGGCATTACTAAAAATTTGAAAAAGAGAATTGTAATCGCTGGAATCTCCAACTAAAATCCCGCCCAATAAGGTTTTAGAATCTTTGGTAACGTTGATTCTTTTGTAAATTCCGCTTAATTTATTTTCATAAATAATGGCAGTTACATCATTATTTTCTACGAAAGGATCACCAAAACTTGCCACTTCAACGCCAATTAATTTTAATTGTGTCGACATGTCGATAGTTTCTCTCATGGTTTTAGAACCATTTAAGATTTGCTCAGCGGCAACATCGGCCATTTCATAACCCGGAGCAACAAGTCCGTAAATGTTTTGGTTATAAAGTGCTACTTCGCCAATTGCAAAAATCGAAGGATCTGATGTTTGCATTTGATTGTTTACCACAACGCCGCCTCGTAAACCCACTTCAAGTCCTGAAACTCTAGCCAGTTCATCACGAGGTTTTATTCCGGCAGAAATAACCAACATGTCAACTTTTAACAATTCGTTTTCTGCAAACATCATTCCCGTTATACATGTTTCTCCGTCGATATATTGTGTTGCTTTATTAAGATGAATACCAATATTTAACTCTTCGATTTTAGATTGCAGCATATCGCTTGCACCTTTGTCTAATTGTCTCGGCATCAAACGGGGAGCAAATTCTACAACATGCGGATTTAAGCCTAAATCACGAACGGCTTTCGCAGCTTCAAGTCCTAATAATCCTCCGCCTAAAACTGCTGCTTCTGTGGCACCTTTTTGCTTTATTTTTTTGGCGTAAGCCATAATTGCATCCAGATCTTCGATAGTTCTGTACACAAAAACACCTTCTTTTTCAACTCCGTCAATAGGAGGAACGAATGCCGAAGATCCTGTTGCCAAAACTAAGTAATCGTACGTATGAGTTTTTTCTAAATGGGTATGTATTGTTTTTTCTGAGCGATTAATATCTGTAATTAATTCAGAAGTGTTTAGAGTAATATTATTTTCTAAGTACCATTCGGTTGTTGAGAGTGATAAATCGTCAGCTGTTTTTCCTCCAAAGTATTCACTTAAGTGAACACGATCGTAGGCACGCCTTGGTTCTTCACCAAAAACGGTTATCTGATACTTTTCCTGTCCTGATTTTGCAATGAATTTTTCGCAAAATTTATAACCAACCATGCCGTTTCCAACTACTATTACTCTTATCATGATTTCTTTAATTAAGTATTACTACGCAAATATAAGTATTTATACGTATTAAAATACGTAATACTTTTATTTTGTTAGAATTAAAGTGGATTATTTATTACGTATTTTATCGTAATCTTTTACGTAGCGGGGGTTTTGAAAGAATTCAGAAACTTATAGTTTTATAAATTTGAAAAGATTCTAAATAAGGATTTCAAAAAAATGTTGTAAATTCATAAGAATTTTATATATGTTTTATTTAAATAGAATATTCTTAACATAAAGTCTATGAAAAAATCACTTTCGTTTTTGCTATTACTTTTATTAATAGTAGGTTGTAAATCTACAACAGGCAAAACTTCAGATACAAAAAGCACTACTTCTGAATATGGAGCTCAGGAAGATCAAATGAAATATTACTTTACTGGAACCGGAAACGAACCTTTTTGGGGTATAAAAATGGGAACTGAGAATATTGAATTCACCTCTTTAATTTCCGGAAAAGAAAAACTTACTTTCCCTGCAACCGAAGCCATAAAAGCAATGGATGCTAATATAAAAATGTATAAAGTAAGTAATGAAACATCAAGTGCGACAATTACGATTCAGCAATTAGAATGTCAAAATTCGATGTCGGGCGCAATTTCTCCCTATAAAGTTTCAGTTGAAATTAAAAATAACAGCGAACTTACTGATACAAAATTAAGCGGATGCGGAAATTATAATACTGATTATCGTCTGCACGATATTTGGGTGCTAGAAGAACTAAACGGATTCAAAGTTTTTATAACCGATTTTCAAAAGGAATTACCAAGAATTGAAATCAATTCGTCAGAAAATAAATTTATGGGTTACGGAGGATGTAATGCGATTAGTGGCAGTATTTTTTATGAAAAAGATTTACTCCGATTTTCTAAGGTAGTGGCTACGATGATGGCTTGTGCGCCGGGAAATAAAGAAGATCAATTTATAAAAGCACTGCAAAGTACGACTACGTATTCTATTGGAGATAATAGATTAACGCTTTCTAATCCGTCTGGAAAACTTTTGGTGTTTAGAAAAGTAGATTAATTTTGGATATAAATATGTCTTAAAATGCTTAAAAAATAATTTTTTAGGATCTCTATTTCTTAACGAATAAAATAATTTTGTAAATTAAAACTTATAAAATTATTATTTTTCATGAAAAGGATTTTAATGTTATTTATCGCTTTATCATTGGCATATAGTTGTAAATCTACGAAAGACGGAAATTCAACAAGTGTTAATTCAAAGACAATTGAAAAGAAGTTACAGCAAACGTGGACTCTGGAAGAATTAAACGGAAAGAAAATAGGTTCAGTCGATTTTCAGAAAAGTGTTCCAAACATTGAAGTGAAATCTTCAACTTTTAGGGGCTCTACCGGATGTAATACAATCAACGGAAATTTATTTTCTAAAGGCTCGAAAGAAATTCAGTTTCTTAATCTTACATCTGAAACTAAAAAATGCCCGACGGCTAAAAAAGAAGAAGAGTTTTTGAAGTTATTGAAAACAACAACAAATTACTCAATTGATAATGAAAGATTATCACTTTCTAACCAGTTTGGACCAACGATGGTTTTCAAAAAAGTAAATTAAAATTAAAAGGCTTCGACTAATTAATAGCGAAGCCTTTTTGCTGTAGTTTTGTCATCCTGACGTAGGAAGGATCACACCAGGAGTTCGACAAAGATTTACGATTTTCTTTACGGAGCTTCGCGTGTGATCCTTCCTCCGTCAGGATGACAAGATTGCGTAAATTCTGTATATGGTTTTGCTTCGTTCCTCGCAATGACAAACGTTGCGAAAAAAAAAAACAAAATCCGTGCAAATCTGCGTTTTCGCGTTAGCGAATCCGTTTAATCTGCGTGCCATTTCGCATTGTTATTCCAATTCTTTAAGATCTTCTTTATCTTCTTCAATAAAATCTAATTCTAAAGCTCTTACAGTTTGAACAGCATTTCCGGCAATACCACGAATAGAACCGTACATTCCTAACGTATTATGAACTACTTTTTCGATTTGTTTTTCGCGTTGTTTCCAGATACGCTGCATCGCTCTTTTTTCGGCATCAAGATCACCTTGCATTTGCGTAAAGCCTTCTACAATTCCTTCAATCTGTAAACGGAATTCGTTGCTGGTTAAGAAATCATACAACATCGACATTTTATCGCCTTTGTTTTCCTGCGCCTGAACAGCCTGACTAATCTGAATTAACGATTGGCGTAAAACAGCGCTTAAACCTTTAAACTCTTCATAGGTACAAATCCAGATCCCGTCACGCATTCCCATTCTGTCCATTCCCGCAGGCATAACTTCGGTAACCAAAACGCCAATATTCGCTCTTTTTGTTCTAATATCATTTTTGAATTTCTCAATCCACGCGGGTTGAAACGCTTTTGTACGCTTGCTTTCGTAATAAATTGAACCACAATTTTGAAGTTCGCGAGTATTTACAATCTGAAGACAATCAGCTCCGTTTGCACCTTTTTTAATTTCATCAATACTATCAAGCGGAAAGTTATTGGCCAGCCATTCTTCAATCGCCAATTCCATCACTTCGCCTTGCAATTGCATAGAACCTTGTTCCTGCTTGCGTTTCATTTCTTCAATCAGCTTTTTTTGATCGTCAGATTGTTTTTGGTATTCTTTTATTTTAAGCTCGTTTTTTTCTTCTTCCTGTTTGCGAATTTTATCACGTTCTAAAACTAAAGTCTCATTCAACTGTTTTTGAGCTTGAGCTTCGATGGCGTCCTTCATCTCCAGTTTTTCACGTTGGAGTTTCGCAATTTCGCCTTCCATTTTATTTAATTCACGAAGTTTTTCTGATTTTTCAGAAAGTTCCTTTTCCATCGCAACCAAACGATCTTTGTTTTCTTCGTCGAGTTTAGTTTTTACTTTTTCGGTAATTTCTTTTTCGGCAACCTTTTTTTCACGTTCTAAACGTTCTGCAAAAAGTTCATTTTCCTGTTTCTTTTTGGCTTCAAATTCGGTTTTTGCTTTTTCGAATTGTTCATTTTTAAGTTCCAGCTCTTTGGCCTGAGCATTTGCCTTTTGTTGAAATTCTTTACGAATACTATCTTCCAATTGATGTTTTAGAATATCATTTACATCGATTGTAGTTCCGCAATTTGGGCACTGAATTGAAGATTGCTCTGCCATTTTTATTGATTTTATTTAGGTAATGTAATAATCTGCTAAGGTATTTAAAAGTTCGTTGTTTTCAGGAAAATTACTTGTGATAAATTGTAACTTTTTTGCCACGAATTGCGCGAATTTTCACTAATTACTTTGTGTTTCGATGTGCAATTTAATTCCTTTAAGTTTTTATTTTTTACGGATTTCCACAATTTAAATTAATCTCGCAAAGTCGCAGAGTCGCAAAGTTTATTTTAAAGTACTGGTTAATCGTGCTGTTTGTTATTTCTAGTTCCTCAAAATGACAAGATTGGGGTTACTTTGCGTTTCAAGGGATTAAAATCCCTCGCTACAAAATAAATCATTCCTACAGAATTTTATAAAGAGTTCCGGAGGAACGGATCATATTTTAGGGATGGATTTTAATCTATTCTACACATGCTAAATCTCCAATCTTTGTCGAGCTTCTCGCGAAGATTTCTCCTTCGTTGAAATGACATAAAAGGAGAAAAAACTTTGCGACTCTACGACTTTGCGAGATTGTTTTTAAGCCAAACTTAGCGCGAAACTCTTGTGATTACTTTTTAAAATTCAATAAAAAAGCCACCGCAGATTTTGTGATTTCAGAATCGTCTTCTTTTGAAGTAATCAATGAAACATCAGTATATAAATTAACTTTTTTTAATTCGATAAAACCAATTTCAGAATCCTTATTATTTCTCGCAATATTAGACGGAACAATCGAAATCCCTAATGCGTTTTTGACCAGTTGTACAATTGAGTTGATGTTGTTGGATTCGTGAACAACTTTTGGCGTAAAGCCATAAAATGCACAAAGTTCCAGTAAAACTTCATGATAATGCGGCGCGTAATCTTTATTGAAAAACACAAAAGTTTCGTCCTTTAAATTCGGGATTTCTTTTTCAGAATTAATTTGAATTAAACTCTTATTATAGACAACCGAAAATCCGTCCTGAAACCACAATTGCGATTTTATTTTAGGTGATTTTATGGGAGAACGAATAATTCCCAATTCGATTTTTCCTTGTTCTAAAGCATCGATTTGTTTGGTTGTTGAAACTTCAAAAAGCTTGAAATTGACATACGGAAATTGATCTTTTAAATGTTTAATCAATTCTGAAATTACAGAAGAATAAATCGAACTGATATAAGCGATTCTAAATTCGCCGGAAACATTCTCTGCTATTTTTTTTGTTTTAATTGTAATGCGTTCCAGATTCTGAAAAAGTGCTTTTACTTCTTTTTCGAAATATTTTCCGGCTTCGGTTAATTCGACTTTTTTATTATTTCTAATGAATAAGCGTGCCTGGATTTCTTCTTCTAATTCGATAATCTGGCGACTCAAAGGCGGTTGCGAAATAAAGAGTTTCTCAGCGGCTTTGGTAAAGTTTAATTCTTCGGCTACAGCCAAAAAATATTTCAAGTGTCGTAATTCCATAAATACTTATTAGGTATTAATAATTGACAAAATAAGTATTTTTGAAGTATATATCAAAATACTAGTTTTGATAAAAAATTGTTTCACGCAGATTTTGGCAGATTTAAGCTGATTAACACAAATTTATTTTTAATTGTGCCGATTTGAAAATAAAAGATCATTTTAAATCTGCTTTAATCTTTTTTAAATCTGCGTGAAACCAAAAAACAAACAAAAACTATGAAAAAATCAACTATTACAGAAATCAGAGAACGTTTCGATAATGATGTCGAAAGATTTTCAAACTTAGAAACCGGACAAGTCGCGACAATCGACGCTACTATTTCTTTAGAATTAATTACGGAAGCTTCTAAAAGGATTGTTCCTAATGCGAAAAACGTTCTGGATATTGGCTGTGGAGCAGGAAATTATACTTTAAAAATGCTTTCGAAAGTTCCTAACTTGAATTGCACTTTGGTCGATTTGAGTTTGCCAATGTTAAACAGGGCTTTTGAAAGAGTATCAGAAGCAACGAATGGAAGAGTAGAAGTGAAGCAAGGTGATATTCGCGAAGTAGATTTGCCGGAAAATCATTTTGACATTATTTTGGCCGGCGCGGTTTTGCATCATTTACGTGATGATCAGGATTGGGAAACGACTTTTGCTAAAATATTCAAATTACTGAAACCCGGAGGATGTTTTATGATTTCGGATTTGATTACGCAGGATACCGAATTGTTGAACGAATATACCTGGCAGCGTTATGGCGATTATTTAGAAGGAATTGGCGGGGCAGAATATCGCCAGAAAGTTTTCGATTATGTAGAAAAAGAAGACACGCCAAGATCTATGAATTACCAATTGGATTTAATGAAAAAAGTGGGTTTTACAAGTGTTGAAATTTTACACAAGAATATGTGCTTTGGCGCTTTCGGCGGGATTAAATAATAGTTTGCCACGAATTACACGAATTTGCACTAATTTTAAAGCATCAAGAGTAAATAAATTCGTGTTGATTAGTGTAATTCGTGGCAAAAAAAACTTAAACGATATCTACAACAATTTTACCAATTGCAGAACCATCACTTACGGCTTTATGAGCTTCGATAGCGTTGTCTAAAGTGAATTTTCTTGGGTCGATTAAAGGTTTTAATTTTCCTTCTTCGATCAGTCTAGTGGTTTGTTTTAGAATATCTCCGTGGTGTTTTCTTCCTTCATTTTCATTACCAATCATGGCGCGTAAAACAAAAACACCATGAATACTGGCAGAACGAAGCGAACTTGTTGCTAAAGTATGTGTCCCGAAAGCGTAGCAACTCGCAATTTGCCCGTAATGACGAATGGCTTTGAAAGAATCATCAAGTGATTGACCACCAAGGGTGTCGTAAATAAGATCAAATCCTTTTCCGTCTGTATATTGATTTACATAATCCTCAACGGGAGTGTTTTTATCAATTGGTGTTGCTCCAAATCCTTTTACAATTGCTGATTTTTGCTCAGAAACGGTTGCATAAACATCGGCACCAAAAATTTTAGCAAGCTGAACGACCATATGACCAACGCCGCCAGCTCCGGCATGCACCAAAACTTTGTCGCCTTTTTGTACTTTGGCTCTGTCAATCAGACCTTCCCAAGCGGTAAGTAAGACTAGCGGAATTGCAGCGGCTTCTTTCATGCTTAGGTTTTTTGGTTTTATGGCCAATAAATCAGCATCAACAGCTGTGTATTCGGCTAAAGTTCCCTGAACTCCAAGAACGCCTCCGGCAAGTCCGTAGACTTCGTCGCCAACTTTAAAATTAGTAACGCCTTCGCCAATTGCTTCGATAACTCCGGCAAGATCTGTTCCTAATATGGCAGGTAAAACGGGCGATGCGTAAGGAGAAAGTCCTAATCTGATTTTGTTATCGATTGGGTTAACGCCGCTTGCGTGGATTTTTATTAAAACTTCTCCTTTTTTTGGAGTTGGTTTTGCTGTTTCTGTGGTTACAAAATCAGATTCGTATGTGTTTGTGAAAAGTGCTTTCATTTTTTGAATTATAATATTTGAACCGTTTTGTAAACCTGAATAGGTGCTGAAACTAAACTTTCGCTTTTGGCGATAAAATCTAATAAATAGGGTTGATTATTATGAATGTCTAGTCCTGATTGATCCTGCCATTCTTCCCAAATGATAAAAACATTTTCAGAATGATGAAGGTCGTAACGTACACAAGCTGCTTCTTTTCTGGTTTCGGTGACCAAATGATTTAACATGCTTTGTAGTTGTTCTTTATTTTCTGGTTTACTTTTGAATAGTGCTGTAATTGAGATCATAATAGTGAAAAGTTAAAGGTTAGAAGTTAAAAGTTTTTTCTAAGTGTTTGGTGTAATTTTCTTTAAAGATGTCAATGTTTTCTGCAGTTGCACCTTTTTCAACGTCATGAAAATGGAAACCGTCTAATTTTTCCATACCTGTAAATTTATTCATTTTATGGAAACCAAACATCGCTCCATCATCTACAGATGTTTCTTCGAAAAATTCTCCCGGAAGTGTAAAAGCGGTTGCAGGCGCATTCCAGCTTGTGGTAAGCATGTATTTGCGTCCGTGTAATTGTCCACCGGTTCCGTAATTAATGTCCGGATTTGTTCTGGTTCTTCCGTCGCTTTTGTAAATTCCTTTGTTGTGTCCGGCTGTAAAAACGTCGTCGATGTATTTTTTGAAAAGATTGGGTAACTGAAACCACCAAACTGGTGTGTGATAAATGATAACATCTGCCCAAACGAATTTTTCGACTTCTTCGTCTAAGTCAAAATCTTGTTTGATGTCGGTTGTTTTTATTTCGAATTGTTTGGTGTTGGTTAAGTATTCGATTGTCCAGTCAGTAACGGTTTCGTTGAATTTTCCGCCTGAATGCGCGAAATTTTGACTTCCGTTGATGATAAATATTTTTTTCATTTTCTTGTTTTCTTATGAATTCGTGAGTGTGAGGGATAGCAGTGGAAATCCTTTTGTGCCGGGGTTCGGCATAAAAGATTGCAACGAATAGCCCGACCCGCTTTTTCTGCGGGTCACACCCTAATTATTTTTATTGTTTTTTATTTATGCGTAGAATTTTAAACACATAGAAACATAGGTTTTGAACTGATTTCTCAAACACTGTTCTCTCAGTTTGTCATTCCGAGGAACGAGGAATCTTCACAAGTAACTCCGTACAGTAAATTACCAATCTTTGTAGAGTTTCTCACGAAGATTCCTCGTTCCTCGGAATGACAAAATTGTGCTGACTATGTGTATTTAGACAAGTGAAACGCCTTTTTACATTCCTAATGGCTATGTTTCTATGTGTTTAAATATTTTTTAAGAATTCGATTATTTTACTTTTGAAATAGCCTGATTGATAAAATCTAATTCTAAAATTGATAAATCAAAATCCATTGCTTTTGCGTTCGAAATGGCTTGTTCTGCGTTTCTGGCTCCGGCTAAAACAATCGTGATTCCTTTTTGTAAAGTGGTCCAGCGTAACACCAATTGTGAGATTGTGATGTGTTTTGCGTTTGCTAATGAACTTAATTCTTCGACCAAAGTTTTTACTTTTTGAAGATCGAACTGACCGAAATATCCGTTTCTGTGATCGTTGTCTTTTAGTTTGCTGTCGGTAAAATATTTTCCGGTTAATAAACCTCTTTCCATCGGGCTGTAAGCGATGATTCCGATGTTTTCTTTTAGTGTAAGCGGAATTAAATCGGTTTCTATTTTGCGATTTAGCATGCTAAACGGAACCTGATTTGAGGCTAATTGTATTGTTTTTTGCGCTTCCTGAATTTGTTCTGCACTATAATTACTAACTCCGGCTGTTCTGATTTTTCCTTGTTGAATTAAGGTTTCCAAAGCTTCCATTGTTTCGCTTATTGGTGTTGTAGCGTCTGGCCAGTGAATTTGCAATAAGTCGATATAATCGGTTTGAAGACGTTTTAAGCTATCTTCGACTTCTTTGATGATGTTGCTTTTTGAAGCGTATTTGTAAACCGGAATTTCTTTTCCGTTGTCTTCGGCATTAAAAAAGAATTCTCCTTTTCCGTTATTGCTTCCGTCCCAAACTAAACCAAATTTGGTTAATAGTTGAACTTTTGATCTGTCTTGTGTTTTTAATGCTTCGCCAATCATTTCTTCGCTTAAACCGAATCCGTAAAAAGGAGCGGTGTCGATTGTGGTCACGCCGTGATCGATTGAAGCGTGAATAGAATCGATTGAATCTTTCTTTTCGTTTCCGCCCCACATGTTTCCGCCAATGGCAAATGCACCGTATGTAATAGTTGATAATTCAAGTTCAGTGTTACCTAATTTTCTATATTCCATAATATTATATTTTTGATCCTTAAAATTTGTTTGGCAAAATTATACCATTTTTAAGAGTCTTAAGTTGTATATATTTGTCTTTTTTATGTAAATTTGTAGCCGAATTAATAAAGACTATTATGAAAAAAGAAAATTTATACGAGCCGTTTACGGTTTCTTTTGAAACCCTGGATGAATATCCGGATGTGGGAGATCGTCATAATTTCTTTGAATTGGTGTATATTTTAGAGGGTACGGGAAGGCAATGTATCAATAAAAATATTTTTGAATATGATGCCGGACATATGTTTTTATTGACGCCTGAGGATTGTCATAATTTTACAATTGAAACGGAAACAAAGTTTTTCTTTTTGAGGTTTAATGATATTTATTTGAAGAATTCGAGTTTGCAGAATGAGAATATTCAGCGTTTAGAATATATTCTACAAAATGCGAATCATCAGCCGGGTTGTATTTTAAAGAATCAAGCTGATAAATGTTTGGTAAAAGTGATGGTAGAAGCGATTATTCGCGAACGTCAGGACAAGGATGTTTATAATAAAGAATTGATTCAGCAATTGGTGAATACCCTGATTATTGTGGTTGCGAGAAATATTGCGAAGTATTTACCGGAACAGGTAAATATTGGTTGCGAGGCTAAAGCGATGGATATTTTGCAATATATTCAGAACAATATTTATTATCCGGAAAGGATTAAAGCGGAATCTCTTAGTGAGTATTTTGGTATTTCGAATACATATTTAGGCCGTTATTTTAAGAAACATGCTAATGAAACCATGCAGCAATATATTAGCAATTATAAAACGAAACTGATTGAACATCGACTTCAATTTAGTGACAAACGTATTAACGAAATTGCGTATGAATTTGGCTTTACAGATGAAAGTCACTTTAATAAATTTTTTAAGAAACAGAGAGGGAATAGTCCTTCGGAATTTAGGAAAGTGATACGTGTTAGTGCGTGATGAATTGGCACGCGAATGACACGGATTCGCAAGCGAAAACACGGATTATCGCGGATTTTTTTAGCCACTGATTCCACTGATTAACACAGATTTTAAAATCATTTTTAATCCTATAATCTGGGGCTAAAAAAAAATATTTTTTTAATCTATTTCTTCTTTGCCGATTATAAAATCGAAATGCTGGTTTTTGCCGGTTTTCAGGTTATTGATTTCGTTTTTTAGAAGCTCTTCTAAAGATTCAGCCACGATGTTTCGTTCCCAGGATTCGTTTTGAAGTTCTATGATTTGGCCGAATTTTCCTTTTTCCGCCGGATCTGTATCGTAGAGTAAGTAATCTCCATTTCGTCCTGTTGCAAACGGAATCCATTTTGGATTTGCGTAATTGTCTGTCTTGATTTTTTCTAAGTCTATTTCTAATTCGGGAAGATCGTCTTCGTCAAATTGTAAATCTTGTATCGAATTCCATTCTTCTGCAATATCTTCAAAAGGAATAAGATCGTATGTCCAATTGCTTATCAAAAACTGAAAAGCAGAAGTTACGGCATCGTATTCTACATTTTGAACTTTGTAAAAATTTTGAAGTGCGGGCGGAATGGTGTTTTTATCTTCTAAGACTGAATGTTGTTCTAATTCTTCTGGAGAAATACCGTTTGTAAGATTGTAATAATCATTATCAGTTGCAACGATTTTATTAATTTCAGTAATCCATTCCTGCCATAATGATTCAAATTGCTTAAATTCGGGATCAATAGGTGTTTTGGCTTTCTTTTCTTTTTCCTCGTATGCAGCAATGTCAATAGCTGTTATTTTATCATCTTCTTTATTGAACCACACACTTATGCCATTAAGAATAAAAGCACCGCTATCATCTCCCTTGTAAAGTTTTACGAGTTGATTTTTATTGGATTGATAAAATTGAAATAGTTCTTGATTTTCAAAAATGAATTGACCTGTAAATGGGTTTTTCGAACAAAAATCGTAATTACCATAATTCAGATCGAGTAATAAATTTTCTGCTTTTACTCCTTCTTTAGAAAATGCAATAATGCCAAAATCGTCCCAGGTATAAATATGGTTATGTTGTTTTTTTAAATGTCGGCAATCTCCCAAAATCTTTTTTAAGCTATCTATATCAATCGGAAATTGAATTGTAACATCATTAATTGTAAAATCTGTTTTAGAAAGTGAAAGCTTTGTCAAAGTATTATTTCTTTAAGGGATTACTAAGAAAATTAAATGATCTTTTTAATAACACGTAGTTTGTGAGTGTGTTTGTTTAATTCAGGATTGTAAATTCCTAAGTGGTCTAAACGGTCAATGCGGACTTTTCCACTTGCGTGAATGATGTAATTGTTGTCCATAATGATGCCTACGTGAATGATGTTTCCTTCGTCATTGTCAAAAAAGGCTAAATCTCCCGGCTCGCTTTCTTCAATAAAACTTAAAGGTTCTCCTTCAAGCGCTTGCTGTGAGGCATCGCGGTGAATTTTGTAGCCGTTTAGTTTGTATACCATTTGGGTAAAACCGGAACAGTCGATTCCAAAAGGTGTTTTTCCGCCCCAAAGATAAGGTGCGTTTAAGTACATGAAAGCGGTGTTTATTAAAGCATTTTTAGGTTTTACGCCACTTGTTTTTGTGCCTTCGAATTCGAAATTAGCAGTGTTGATTTCGTTATTATTCAAAAAAGATAAAGATGCACCAAGCGGAATTGGTAATAATAAATTTTCTGGTGCGCTGATATAATCAATCAAATCGGCATTCAAAATAATGGCTTCATTGCTTAGCTGATTATAATTTGCTTCTGAAATTACCTGATATTGTTTCGAATCTACCCAACCTACGTAGTCATCGAATTGCATTTTTATTCGGGCCCATTGATTTTGGCGTTCTAAAATCTCGATGTGTTCGCCAAACAAAAGTTGTGTCACGATTTCACTTCTGTCACTTGGCTCAGATCGAACGGGTACTATGGCTAGATTGCAAATTCCGAACATTTAGGGTAATTTATTAGTTTAAAATTTGGAGTTATTTTTTTTGTAAATAACTCCAAATTTAATATTATTTAAGCTCTTTCGATAACAATTGCTGATGCACCGCCACCACCGTTGCAAATTGCAGCAGCTCCGGTTTTGGCATTGTTTTGTTCTAAAACATTTAGTAAAGTTACGATGATTCTGGCTCCCGAACATCCTAGTGGATGACCTAATGAAACAGCTCCACCATTTACGTTTACTTTATTGTTATCAAGACCAAGGATTTTTGAATTGGCTAATCCAACAACGGCAAATGCTTCGTTGAATTCGAAATAATCAACATCGCCAATTGCAATTCCTGCTTTATCTAAGGCTTTTGGTAATGCTTTTGCAGGGCTCGTTGTAAACCATTTTGGTTCCTGAGCAGCATCGGCATAACTTTTTATGTAGGCTAGGGGTTTAAGCCCTAATGCGATTGCTTTTTCTTCAGACATTAAAACCAACGCTGCAGCTCCGTCATTGATTGTCGAGGCATTTGCGGCAGTAACAGTTCCGTCTTTTGTAAAAACAGCTGCTAATGAAGGGATTTTATCCAATTTTACATTAGTGTATTCTTCGTCTTTAGAAACGATGATTGGTTCACCACGTCTTTGCGGAACTTCTACAGGAACAATTTCGTTGTCGAATTTTCCGGCATCCCATGCTTTTGCACTTCTTTCGTAAGACTGAATAGCAAAATTGTCTTGTTCTTCACGGCTAATGTTGTATTCAGATGCACATAAATCAGCGCAAACTCCCATTGCGTTGTTATCGTAAGCATCTGTCAAACCATCTTTTTGCATTCCGTCAAGCATTGTTGCAGGGCCAAATTTAGTTCCGTTACGCATTTGCACGTAATGCGGAATCAAACTCATGTTTTCCATTCCACCGGCAACGACAATTTCGGCATCGCCACAAGCGATGGCCTGAGCAGCAAACATTACTGCTTTCATTCCAGAGGCACAAACTTTGTTTACTGTTGTTGCAGCAACTTCTTCAGAGAGACCTGCGAAAAGTGCAGCCTGGCGTGCTGGAGCTTGTCCAACTCCTGCTTGTACCACATTCCCCATGAATACTTCATCAACTAATTTTGGGTCAAGGTTAATTTTTTGAAGTGCGCCTTTAATAGCGGCAGCACCTAATTTTGGTGCGGGTACGGTAGATAAACCTCCCATGAAACTTCCGATAGGTGTTCTAACGGCAGAAACGATAACAACTCTTTTGTTCATTTTCTGTTAATATTAGTTAATCAAGCAAATTTACTCTTTATTTGAATAAATTCAAATTTTGGGGCAATTCGATTGGATTTTAAATTTAATATGAAATTTTTGTTAATTCTATTTGTTTGATTGTTAAGTGTTTTAAAAAAAAGATTGAAAAAAGATTAAAAAAAGCGCAGAAATAGTTGTGAGATATGGAATGTTGTCTTACATTTGCAACCGCAAAACAGAACACGTTTCTTGAGCTTGGAGAGGTGCCAGAGCGGTAATGGAGCAGATTGCTAATCTGTCGACGGGTAACCGTCGCCAGGGTTCGAGTCCCTGTCTCTCCGCTTAATAATTTGCTTATTGAGTATTGAAGAAATTCGATTATCGTGTTCCAATTAAAAATTGGGAAGAGCACAGAAAGAATTTTCGGGGTGTAGCGTAGCCCGGTTATCGCGCCTGCTTTGGGAGCAGGAGGCCGCAGGTTCGAATCCTGCCACCCCGACGAAAACTTTGCCATAAAGTTTTAAAACAAATGGACGCATAGCTCAGCTGGATAGAGCACCTGCCTTCTAAGCAGGCGGTCGAAGGTTCGAATCCTTCTGCGTTCACGAAAAGCCATTCAATCGAGTGGCTTTTTTGTTTTTATTAGAATGGACGCATAGCTCAGCTGGATAGAGCATCCCGATTTTGAATCGGGACGGTCAGAAGGTTAAGTTTTAAAATAAATGGACGCATAGCTCAGCTGGATAGAGCATCCCGATTTTCAATCGGGACGGTCAGAAGGTTAAGTTTTAAAATAAATGGACGCATAGCTCAGCTGGATAGAGCACCTGCCTTCTAAGCAGGCGGTCGAAGGTTCGAATCCTTCTGCGTTCACATAAAAATACCACTCAATTTGAGTGGTATTTTTGTTTTATATCTAAATGGTTTAAGTGCGTAGCTCAGCTTGATAGAGCATCCCGATTTTCAATCGGGACGATCGAAGGTTCGAATCCTTCTGCGTTCACATAAAAATACCACTCAAATTGAGTGGTATTTTTGTTTTATATCGAAATGGTTTAGTGCAGAGCTCAGCTTGATAGAGCATCCCGATTTTCAATCGGGACGATCGAAGGTTCGAATCCTTCTGCGTTCACATAAAATACCACTCAAATTGAGTGGTATTTTTGTTTTATATCGAAATGGTTTAGTGCAGAGCTCAGCTTGATAGAGAACAAAGCGCTTTTTAATTAACTAAAAAGCGCTTAAATTAATCCTTAAAATTCTAATTATGGGATGTCTCTTTTCTGAATAATATTCAGTTCCTTATTAAATGAACTTCTATATTTTTTGATATACTCCGAAGGTTTCATGCCAAACAATTTAACGAATTGCTGACGGAAATAACGCTGATCTTCTATACCAACCTGCGGGCCGACCTGCGCGATATTAATATTTTCGGTAAGCATAATTACGGCAGCTCTGCGGATTCTGATCGATCGGATGAAAACATTTACGGTTTGTCCTGAAATGGCTTTAATCTTTTTGTAAAGACTGGAATGACTCATTCCCATTGCAGCAGAAAAAGTCTTTAGGTTAAAGTCACTATTTTCAAGATTGGCTTCGACGATTTCGATGCATTTATCAAGAAACTCTTTGTACTCAGTAGGAACTTTATTGACATTTTCACGAAGTGTAATACTGTCCAGGAAGTACTTGCGCAATTGTCCTCTGTTTCGAAGAACAGCATCTACACGCGCCAGAAGTATTTCACTGTCAAAAGGTTTGGTAACATAATCGTCTGCACCTTCGGTAATACTTTGCAAATGAATATCGTTGCTGGTTGTGGCCGTGAGCAATATCACCGGAATATGGCTGAAATCATCGTTTTGTTTGATTTTTTTGCATAAATCCAAACCGTTCATGCCTTCCATAGAAATATCGCTTAATACAATATCGGGCATGTGTTTTTCGACAAGTTTCAGGCCTTCAATTCCATTTGCTGCCGAATACACAATATAATTTTTCGTGAAAAGCTGTACGAGATAATGATTCATTTCCGGATTATCTTCAACAATAAGGAGCACTTTTTTTGTACTGATTAATGCTGACTGTATCGTTTCAGGATTTGAGGGTTGATCTTCACTTTTAGCTGTATTTTGATTGTCTGCCGGCATTCCTTCCAGAAGTTCGCCAACAAGAGGCGACATTTGAGGATGATTTTCATTGATGCTCATTGCTGCAAAATGACTTTTCCCTTTTGGAAGCGTAATAGTAAACGAAGTACCTTTTCCAACTTCACTTTTGCACGTTATTTCGCCATGATGTTTAGTCACAAAATATTTCGCTACATAAAGTCCTATTCCAAAACCATTGCTGGCTTTAGACTGACCTTGCTTGAATTCTTCAAAAATAGTATCAATATCATTCTCGTCAATTCCGCTTCCGGTGTCCGATATAATAATAGAAACATCGGCAGTTTTCTCGATAATTTCAATACTTATAGTTCCTTTATTTGGCGTGAATTTGAAAGCATTCGAGATTAAATTAAAAAGCGTAATCTCTATTTTTTCATAATCGCCATATATTTCGGCTGGTGTTTCTTCTTCAATAAACTGATAATTTAAACTTTTAACGGCTGCCATTTGCGTAAAGCTTTCGTAGATTTCGCGACACAAACTGTTTAGATTAATCTTAGAAATTTTGAGTTCATCAAGATCAGTTTCGGCTTTTCTAAACAACAATAACTGATCTGTAAGACTCAATAATCTTTTGGCATTTTTATAGGCAAGATTAATGTCGAGATCATCTTCAGAACGTTTTTTTCTGTCAATGGCGCTCTTTAGCGGATTTATAATCAAAGATAGGGGAGTACGCAATTCATGCGCCATATACGTAAACATAGAAAACTGCTTTTCAGCATGTTCCTTGTCTTTTTTATGCTCCATTCTGGCCAGTTTTATTTCGTAGCGCAATCTTTCCTTATTTTTATGATACCCTACGTAGGCATAAATGGCACCGACAGCAGCGATTAAATAAAACAGATAAGCCCACCATGTTCTGTACCAGGGAGGAAGGATTTTTACCGTTGCCAATGTTACTTCGTTTGTCCAGTTTCCAAAAACATCGGTTGTTTTTACTTTAAAAACATACGTTCCTTCTGTCAATCGGGAATAATTTGCACGGTTGTTTTTTGAGGTATAGTTCCAGTCTTTGTCCCATCCTTCAAGAAAATAAGCCGTATTTATTTTTTCGGAATTGACATAATCAAGATAAACAAAATCAAAACTCACTGCTGACTTTTCATAAGGAAGCTCGGCAGCGCTTATCATTTCGAGTTTTTTTTCTGTGATATACGGACTGTCTAATTTTAAGGACTGATTGTTTACCAGCAAATCATTCAATAAAAATTTCCCCGTATTTTTTTTGTCTTTTATATTGTCAGGATCAAAAACATTGAATCCGTTGATACCGCCAAAAATAAATTCTCCTGTCGAAAGTTCAGTTCCTGCATTCCAGCTAAACTGACTGCCCTGAAGTCCGTCAGAAACACCAAAGTTTCTGAAAGTATTATTCTTCGGATTCAATCTTGAAATTCCGTGATAGGTACTCATCCATAAATTTCCTTTTTTGTCTTCAAGAAGGCGAAGGATGGTATTGCTCGAAAGGCCATTTTGTGTGGTATATTTTTTGAAAGTGCCTGTTTTTCTATTGAATAAAAGCAAACCGCCTTCGACAGTACCAATCCAAAGATTTTTGTTTCGATCTTCGGTTATACATCTAATAGTATATTCTGAATGGTAGTTTTTTACTTTTTTTGTAGTGGGATTTATTTCAAAAAAAGAATTGAAAGTTCCGCCCCAGATTTTTCCGTCCTGAGTTTCATAAAGACAAGTAACATCGCGCAAAGTGGTGCTATAACAGATAAATTTATTTTGTTTTTTATCAAATTGATACAATGCTCCGCCATTAGTAACGGCGAGCCACAGCGTTTTTTTCGAATCTATAAATAACAGCCAGGATTCCTGTTCTGCTTTTTTTGTAATTTGATTGTAAATAGAGAAATTCTGAATTGCTTTTGATTTAGGATCAATTCGGCAAACTCCGCCTTTCCACATCGCCACCCAAATGGCATTATCATCATCTCTGACGATACTTGTAACAAAATTGCTCTGAATTTTTCTGCCTGCAGATGAGGTGGTCGAGTAAACATCGTAAGTATTTTGTTTCCTGTTCCAATATCGCATTCCGGCGCCATCAGTACCAATCCATATGTTTTTCTTTTCATCTTCGCAAAAAGAAAGCATGAAGTTTGCGGCAGGATCTTCGTCTTCTTTATTAGTCTGGGGATCTTTACTTTTAAAATGATTAAAATCAAGCGGATTTTTCCCCATCATGCTTACGCCGCCACGCAGGGTTCCAAACCACATTTCTCCGTTTTTACTTTCGAATATATCATACAAAGATTTACTGTTAAGCAATGAAACCGGACCGCTGGCGCGATACAAAACCGGAGTAGATTGATTTTTGGTAATCGTATAGAGTCCTGCACCGTCAGTAGCAATCCAGAGTCTGTTTTCTTGCTGATAAAAATCACGTACAACTGTTTTTTCAGAAAAGTAATTTTTAGAATACGTATTCAGATTGTCATTATATAAGTAAGCGCCTTCGTCTGAACCAATCCAAAGTCCTTCATTTGTCAACTTAATGCAATTTGCGCCTGTAATGGTATTGTTGAGAAGCGTTAACTTTTTTGATTTAATATCATATTGGCAAAGACCTGTTCCAGTTATAAAAACATAGAAGATTTGCTTTTTCGAATTATAAGCTATTGATCTTGCGATGTAATTTAATTTTCCGTTGAAAGGGATCGCTGTTCCAATTTTTTCACCTTCTTTATAAATAACGATTGCTTCTTTTGTAGCAACGAGAATAATATGTAAAGAATGTACTGCAATGATTTCATAGGCAGTAAAATTGACAGGTTTTATTTTTTTGTCAATATCATAATATTTCAACGGAGCAAAAGAAGATCGTTCGGCATTAAAAACCACTGGTCCGGCAGTTGTTCCTATCCACAAATTATTTTCAAAATCACCTTCGATACAACTAATGGCATTTCCCTGAATCGAATTTGGATCGGTATGAATGTGGCGATAAATCTTAAAATCATTTCCATCGTATCGGTTTAGTCCATCAAAAGTTCCGAACCACATATACCCATTTTGATCTTGATATATAGAGGCAACAGAATTGTTCGAAAGTCCCGATGAAATATCAAGATGTCTTATCGGGTAATTTTGTCCGGATGCATTTATGTGCAGAAGACTAACAACAAGAAAGAACATTAACTTATTCATAGAAAATTTTTTAAAAGCGTGCTGTTCTTTGATATACGAAAAAATGATAGGGATGTAATCAGAAAGCGGAATCAATTTTTTATGTGAATATATTTGAAATCTATATACTTTGCGAAATTAACACAATTATTAAGTAATGTTTAAAAACACTACCGGTTTTTTTAGATTAACGATAACTTGTTTTGTTGGTTATAAAAAAAAATAATTAAACCAGTTTAATCAGTAAAGTAATTAGAAAAATCCGTTTTTATCAGCGTTTTCGCTTTAGCGAATCAGTAAAATCAGCATCTAATTTTGACGCGGATAAAACAGATTTACTTCGTAAAAACGCGGATAAAAACGGATTTTATTTTCTAAAAGCTTACTGTTTTTTACCGCAGAGAACGCAAAGATTTTATTTAAGATTGCTTTAAAAAACACAGAGTTCGCAAAGCTAAATGAAGACAAAGCTTTGCGAACTTTGTGTTTTTACTAAACTTAGCATATTAAAAAAACTTAGCGTTCTCTGCGGTAATTTTTTCTTTTTCCAAAGGTTTTTAGGTTGATCTACTAATTGTTTTTTTACCGCAGAGAACGCAAAGATTTTTATTTAAGATTGCTTTAAAAAAACACAGAGTTCACAAAGCTAAATCAATACAAAGCTTTGCGAACTTTGTGTTTTTATTAGACTTAGCATATTAAAATAACTTAGCGCTCTTTGCGGTAAAATTTTTTTCTTTTCGATAGTTTTCTTGAGAATATACCGATTAAAAAATACATGCGCTTGGATTATTAAATCGATTATTTTAAAGCTTAATTATTGATGTTTTGATTTTTTTTAAACCAAAAAAATAGATAATATGTTTTTATGAAGTGTTGTAGAGACACTTTTACGAAATTGTCCCCTTTTATAAATGAATTTTTCCCTGTCTAAATAGCTTGCTCTGTATTTAATTTGCAGAGTCAGTTGATAAGCTATAACGTTTGAGTAATACTACTTTATTTTTCGACCATAGCAAGTCAACCAAAACAAACTAACCAATTATCGTAACCAAAAACAATTTAAACATGACCAACACTTCAATTACAATTTACGAAGGGAAACACTTTCCTAAACACTTTCCTAAACACTAGACTTATTTTAAAAAGCAGATTATAGTCTTGACTTATATATTTCTGCAATCATTTTGTAACCAACACTAACTTAAACCAACCCAATTAAAAAAGTATGAAAAGAATTAAATCCAAATTTTTACTTTTATTACTCTTACTTCCTTTTTGTGTTTTTGCTCAGAACACCATTAGCGGTGTTGTTTTGGAACAAGGATCCAAACAGCCCATACCGGGAGTAAACATAAAAGTATCAGGGGCAAACATTAGTACCTCTACCGACTTTGATGGAAAATTTAAATTATCCGGAGTAAAAGCAGATAGCCAGATTACGTTTTCTTATACTGGTTATTCCAATCAGACTATTCCGGTTGCCGGACAAAAAAACATCACCGTATATCTCGAAGAAGACACTAACTTACTAAAAGAAGTAGTGGTTCAGGTAGGTTACGGAAGTGTGAAAAAGAAAGATGCGACAGGATCTGTTGTCGCACTTACGACCAAAGACTTTAACAAAGGAAATAATATTACGACCGAAAACCTGCTTAACGGTAGAGTTGCCGGTTTAACAGTAAATTCAACAGGCGCGCCGGGTTCCAGTTCTCAAATCAGAATTCGAGGAGGAAGTTCGCTTTTTGCAAGTAATGATCCGCTTATTGTTATCGACGGATTACCGCTTGATAATACTACAAATACAGGATCTTCTTCGTTTTTAGCTTCACTAAACCCTGCAACTGTAGAATCTATTACGGTTTTAAAAGATGCATCGGCTTCTGCAATTTATGGTTCACGCGCTTCAAATGGTGTTATTATCATCACGACTAAAAAAGGAAGCAAAACATTATCTGTAGATTATAATGTACAATATGCTGCAGGAACGCTCACTAAAACGGTAGATGTTTTTAGTGCAGATGAGTTTAGAAGTGTTATCGCCGACAGAAGAAGCGATGATTTAAGTAAACTGGGAACTGCAAATACAGATTGGCAAAAAGCAATTTACAGAAACACCGGAACAATCGATCAAAGTTTAGCCATTAGAGGAAGTTTATTCAATATTATTCCAACGAGTTTGACTTTAGGAAATACAGATCAGCAAGGTCTGCGTTTGACGAATAATTTCAAAAGAAATACGGTTGGTTTAGTCATGAATCCTGCTTTCCTTGACAATCATTTAAAATTAAGACTTTCGGCGAATTATACCAACGAAAAAAACAGATTTACAGATGCTGTTGAAGGAGCTGCTATTGGTTTTGACCCAACTCAGCCCATAAAAGTTGACGGTGCGCCTTATGGAGGTTATTTTGAATATACTACCGGAATTGATTCCAACGGAAATTATCCTTTAGTTTCAACTGCAGCCAGAAATCCTGTTTCGCAATTGTTGAACACCAATGACAGAGGAACGAATGACAGAATTTTTGGAAATTTCGAAATTGATTATAAATTCCATTTTTTACCTGCTTTAAGAGCCGTTGTAAATGTTGGTTATGATGAATCGAATGGAGACAGAAGAAGACTGGTTAGTGCCGATGCAGGTTCTGCTCCGTCAAACAATAACATTCCGTATGGTACAGATGAATATACAGAAGCAACGAGAAAAAATAAATTATTAGATACTTATTTAGTCTATAATAAAACGTTCAAATCATTGAATTTTGAGGCGACAGCGGGTTATTCGTATCAAAAATTTCAAAGTTCAAAATTTGAAACTGGTAATATTTTAAATCCGGATTTACCATCAACATTTCCTGAAACGACTCTGGATACGGATGTTGTTTTATTAGGATTCTTTGCGAGAACAAACTTAAATTTCAGAGATAAATATTTATTAACGCTTTCTTACAGACGAGATGGTTCTTCAAGATTTGAAGAAGCAAACCGTTGGGGGAATTTCCCTTCTGTAGCTTTTGCATGGAAAATTAAAGAAGATTTCTTTAAAGAAAGTACCGTATTATCTGATTTAAAATTAAGATTAAGTTACGGTATTACAGGGCAACAGGATATTCCTGAGCCAAACGGATACTTGCAGAAATACCAGGTGGGTAGCGGAAACTCTGAGTACTATTTTGGTACAAGTCCGGTTCCGGTTGCACTTCCTTCAAAAAGAACAAACAACCTGAAATGGGAAGAAACTACTTCGTACAACGCAGGTCTTGATTTTGGATTTTTAGACAATCGTTTATCTGCCGGACTTGATGTGTATTACAAAGAATCGAAAGATTTATTGGTAAATGCAGCAATCTCTGATGGTAGTAATTTCTCTAACCGTGTGTATCAAAACGTAGGAAGCTTTACCACAAAAGGGGTCGAGTTTACGCTTAACGCGAATGCTATTAAAACAGAGAATTTCAATTGGAATATGAATTTTAATATTGCCAAATTCGAAAGAAGAATCAAAAATCTGGTAAACGGAAGCGATATCTTTTTAGGAGACAATATTGCAGGAACGGGAACTCCGGGACAAATTTTCAGAGAAGGTTACACACCTTATTCTTTCTATGTTTATAAACAATTATACAATAATGAAGGAAAACCAATCGAAGGTGCTTTTGCAGATTTAAATGGAGATAATATTAGAAATGATTCAGATAAATACATTTATAATAATCCTGATCCAGATTTTACTTTAGGATTTGCATCTAATATGAATTATAAAAAATTCGATTTTTCATTCAATTTAAGAGCCAGTATTGGTAACCGAATTTATAATGCCGTAGATGCCAGCAGAGCACAATATGATGCTATGGAAAACGGAGGGGTTTTAAGTAATGTTCCGTCTCAGATACTAGATACTAATTTTCAGACTACTTCAAGTGTAGTATTATCAGATCTTTATATCGAGAATGCTTCTTTCTTAAAAATGGACAACATTACATTAGGTTATACTTTAAACAACTGGTTAAACAGTAAAGCATCGTTAAGATTGTCGACTGGAGTTCAGAACGTTTTTGTTATTACAAAATACAGCGGTTTAGATCCTGAAATTACCAATAACGGTGTAGACAAAACAATTTATCCTAGACAACGATCTGTTTTATTTGGTCTTAATCTTAAATTTTAATAAAAGATGAAAAAATATATTTTAATAACAATTTTAGCATTGACTACCGTTTTTCATTCTTGTACAGATGACTTAAACGTAGTCTCTGAAGATGATGATGTTCTTTCTTCTGATGTTTTATTTTCGACTCCGGACGGATACAAAAAAGCTTTCGCAGGAGTTTACGGAAATTTAACTTTAACGGGAGTTTTGGGTCCTGATAATTCTTCGCTTGAAGGTGTAGATGCAGGAACAAGCCAGTTTACAAGATGTTTGTTGTACATGCAGGAATTAACGACAGACGAACTGGTTTGGAGTTATGAAAATGACGGAGGAACAGCAGAATTACAACGTAATATCTGGACACCGGCAAATCCTGTTATTTTAGGAATGTTCAGCAGAACCATGGTTTCTGTTTCGTATGCCAACGAATTTTTACGTCAGAGTACGCCTGAAAAATTAAGTTCAAGAGGTATTACAAATGCTACAACATTAGCAGATATTGCACTTTGGCGTAAAGAAGTTCATGTTTTAAGAGCGTATGCGTATTATAACATGATGGATTTATTTGGAAAAGCACCAATGTATACCGAAAATGATCCTGTAAATTTTGCCGGACCTGAATTTAACAGAAAACAATTATTTGATTTTATCGAAAGTGAATTAAAAGCGGTTTTACCAGATTTAAAAGCAGCCAGAACCAATGAATACGGAAGATTAGACCAATCTATGGCTCGTATGATTTTGGCAAAAATGTATCTGAATGCTCAGGTTTATGTTCAGGCCAATCGTTTTGATGATTGTATTACAATGTGTAACGAAATTATTGCAGGCGGTTATACTTTAAAACCAAAATACCTGGACAATTTTAAAGCAGATAACGAAAACTCAGAAGAAATCATTTTCGGAATCCAGTCGGATGGCGCAGTTTCTCAAAACTGGGGAGCAACTACTGTTTTAACAAACGGACAAATTGGTGCTTGGGAAAACAATGGCGCTGATTTTGGAATTGGCGGCTGGACAGGAGCACTTAGAATCAGAAAAGAATTTGCGCAAAAATTTGATGGTGTAAAATTCAGCCAAGACACAAGAAATACTATAGGGAAAGGTGTTGCGGGTGATCCTGCAAAACAAAGATCTATTGATATTGAAGATATTGGTGTAAAAACTCAAGGTTATATTTTATCTAAATTTTCTAATAAAACTAGCGCAGGAGTAAACGGAATAAGCTCCACTTATGCTGATACTGATTTCCCATTATTCAGGTTAGCCGATGTGTATTTAATGTACGCAGAAGCGACTTTAAGAGGCGGAAACGGGACAACTGGTCAGGCATTAACTTATGTAAATGCTTTAAGACAAAGAGCGAATAGTAATTCGACTATTGGAAATATCACTTTAAGTGAATTAACACTTGATTTTTTAATTGACGAAAGAGCGCGTGAATTACACTGGGAAGCACACCGAAGACAAGATTTAATTCGTTTTGGAAAATATACCGGAGGATCTTACAATTGGGCGTGGAAAGGAAATTCTTCAAAAGGAATCTCGATTCCGGCTTACATGAGCGTTTTCCCTATTCCGGAAGGATCATTGGGCGCCAATAGAAACTTGACTCAAAACACGGGTTACTAAAACTTTTTTTAAAACATAAACGATACGAAAAATGAAACACATATATAAAATTTTTATGGCTATTGCTTTAGTTACAGGACTTTGGTCTTGTGAAAACGAAACCGATTTGATGATCCTTGAGCCTCAGGAAGCTGCTTTCTCTATGATTACACCTGATAATGGTTCTTCGACTGTTTTAAATAAAGAAACACCTAACAATACTGCTTTGACTTTTACCTGGGAAAAAGTGAGTTACGGAACACCTACAATTGTTACTTATACCGTACAGTTTGCAGCCAGTAATACAGAGTTTGCAGCTCCGGTAGATATTACGTCTTCGACTTCTAGTCATGCCAGTATTACAGTAGCCGAGCTTAATGCAAAAGCACTTGAATTGGGTCTTACACCTGACGTTGAAGGAACAATTGATGTTAGAATTAAATCTACTGTTGGAACAACACTTTCAGAGCCAAAACTTTCTACACCGATTACCATTGCATTAACGCCTTACAGAGGTGTATTCCCTAAAATTGATTTGTTTTTAGTAGGGCCTGGTACTGCTGCTGGATGGAGTGTTACGAGCAACAATATGCCAATTTACAGAGATCCAAAAGAAACTGCAAAGTTCTATTATACAGGATTTTTTAATAAAGATGGTTTTAAATTAATTGAACAAATT
This sequence comes from Flavobacterium sp. C3NV, assembly GCF_046825355.2. Lineage (NCBI taxonomy): Bacteria > Pseudomonadati > Bacteroidota > Flavobacteriia > Flavobacteriales > Flavobacteriaceae > Flavobacterium > Flavobacterium sp. C3NV. The sequence goes on from NZ_JBKQBJ020000014.1 coordinate 61,265, forward strand.
GGTTTCTGGGCTCCGGCTTACGGAACAAATGGTGCCAAAGTACAATACAGAGCAACAGAAAGCGATACTGATCCGGGAGTTTTCCCTACAGCATCTTCAGGTTATTATAGTTTTGAACTTAATCTTGAAGAACTAACCTATAAAATTGAGCCCTATACAGGACCAATGACAACGTATGCCACAATTACTTTGACAGGATCTGTATTAACAGGCGATGACACCGGATGGAATATGGATGTTCCTTTGGTAAAATCTGATTTTGATGGTCATATCTGGAAAGTTACACAAACTTTAAAAGCCGGAAAAATGAAGTTTAAAGCCAATGGGGAATGGGATGTAAGCTGGGGTGATAATGGCGGAGATATTATTGTTGAGGCTGGAAAATATGAAATCTGGTTCAACGACTTAGATGGTCGTTATACATTCATTGCAACTCCATAAATTGAATTAAAAAATAAGAGAAGCCTCAGCTTATTTTGAGGCTTCTTCTACATTCAAAATTTCAATCATTATAACTCCTATCATGAAAAAATATATAAAAATTCTTGGGTTACTTGCGATCACTGCAATTCAGTTTTCGTGCTCGAGTAATGATTCGGCCGATACAGAAGCGGTGAATCCGCCGGATGCAACGGATACTTTTATCAGAGCATCAGATGTTTCTTTTCTTCCTCAAATGGAATCTTTGGGAACTAAATTTTACAGCAATGGCAAAGCCGAAGGGATGCTGACAACACTAAAAAATGCAGGTTGTAATACCGTCCGAATTCGTTTATGGAAAAATCCTGTAAACGGTCGTTCCGGTTTAAGCGAAGTAAAACAATTGGCACAAAAAGCAAGACAAGCCGGTTTAAGAGTTTGGCTTACCGTTCACTATTCTGATAATTGGGCAGATCCGGGAGAACAAACTGTTCCTGAAGAATGGAAAAATTTATCTTTTGCTGATTTAAAAACAGCCGTTACCAATTATACATCAACTATAATTACAGAAATCAATCCGGATATTATTCAGATTGGGAATGAAATCAATAGCGGATTATTGTGGCCACAAGGAAATCTAATCAATAACGAACAACAATGTATCACTTTATTAACTGCGGCTAGCGCAGCAGTTAGAAGTAAAGCGCCCAACACAAAAATAATGATTCATTATGCAGGTGTAGATGGCGGTGCTACAGATTGGTTTTTTACTAAAATGAAAAGTATCGATTACGATTATATCGGATTATCGTATTATCCGGTTTGGCACGGTAAAGACTTAACAGTGGTAAAAAATACTATTGATGCTTTGGGACAGAAATTTGGTAAAAAAGTCCTGATTGCAGAAACTGCTTATCCTTTTACTTTATTGCACAATGACCAGACGAATAATATTGTAGGCACAAACGATCAGTTGGTAGCGGGATATCCGGCGACTCCGGCAGGACAAAGAACTTTTGTTATGGATATTAAGAACATCGTAAAAACATCCCAATTCGGACAAGGATTTGCGTATTGGGGAGGAGAATGGGTTGCTTTTAAAGGACCACAATCTACAAGCGGATCTACATTCGAAAATCAGGCTTTATACAGTTTTGATAATAATGCCTTATCAGTAATGCAGGCTTTCAGTAAAGAATAAAATATGAAAAAATCACTTAAAATTGGATCTTTTTTAATGCTAATGGTACTTGCATTTACTTCTTGTAAACCAAAAATGATTAGCGAAAAAAACTCCTTTTCAAATGGAGCAGATGTAGGCTGGCTGCCACAAATGGAAGCAACAGGCTATAAATTTTATGATGCAGACGGTTCTCAAAAAGACTGTTTGCAATTATTAAAAGACCGAGGAATAAACACCATTCGTTTACGTGTTTGGGTAAATCCGAATAACGATAAAGCCAGCGGACATTGCAGTCCGGAAGAAACAGTTGTTATGGCGGTTCGTGCGCAAAAAATGGGAATGCGTATCATGATCGATTTTCATTACAGTGATTCATGGGCAGATCCCGGCAAACAAAATAAACCTGCTGCATGGGCAAAACATTCTTTTCCGGAATTGTTAACCGATGTTTATCAGCATACTTATGACGTTTTGAAAATGCTGAAAAAAGCAGGAGTAACTCCGGAATGGGTTCAGGTTGGAAATGAAATCCCAGGCGGTATGCTTTGGCCGGAAGGCAGTACAGACAATTTCAATCAGTTAGCACAATTACTGGATAAAGGATACGAAGCAACAAAAGCCATCGATCCAAAAATAAAAGTAATTGTTCATTTGGATGAAGGAAATAAAAGCGAAAAATTCAGATGGTTTTTTGATAAAGCGACTGAAAATAAGGTAAAATATGATGTAATTGGTTTATCATATTATCCGTATTGGATCAAAACTGATTATCAAAGTACTATATTAGATTTAGAAAATAATCTAAAAGATATGGCAACACGCTACAATAAAGAAGTGATGGTGGTTGAAGTTGGCGGTGATTTCGAACAAGTACAAAACACCAAAGAAATGCTTGAAGCTACTATAAAAGCGGTAAAAAGCGTGCCTGATAATAAAGGATTAGGCGTTATTTATTGGGAACCACAAGGCGAAAAAAGCTGGAGCGGTTATCAATTGAATGCCTGGCTTTCTGACGGGAAACCGTCGCCGGCTTTGGATGCTTTCAAAAATTAAATAAAAAATTAAATTTACTATTAAGAAACTAAGTTAACCAATTGGGTGTAATTATTTTTAACACATAGAAACATAGCATTACTGAACTCAAAAAAAGGCGTTTCACTTGCATTAACACACATAGCTATGTGTGAGAAACAAGTTTCTTTTTGATTTACTTTTTTAAAATCATAAAATCTATGTTTCTATGTGTTTAATTAAATTTTCATACATTTCATTCAACGGATTAAGTGATTTAAGCTAAGTGCTTTTAATATCTTAATGGTGAAAAAATAAAAAATAAAATGAAATTAATTTTTAGATCAATACTGCTCGTATTTCTTCTGGTTTTTTCTTCCGGAAAAATGATGTCACAATCAACTACCGTTGTTTTAAAAGACAACTGGCGTTTTTCTAAAGGAGTAAAAGAAGATGCATCTTCGATAAAATTTAATACTTCGAAATGGGAAAAAGTGAGTGTACCGCATGATTGGGCCATTTACGGACCATTTGATAAAGAATGGGACAAACAAGTTTCGGCAATTGAACAAAACGGAGAAAAAGTGCCTACCGAAAAAACAGGTCGTACAGGTGCGCTTCCGCATATTGGTACAGGCTGGTATCGCAATACATTTTCTATTCCGGAGTTTAAAAAAGGAAAAAAAGCACTTCTTATTTTTGAAGGAGCCATGAGCGAACCTCAGGTTTATTTAAACGGAAAAAAGGTAGGAGAATGGGGTTACGGATACAGCTATTTTTATATTGATATTTCGAAAGATTTAATAGCCGGATCAGAAAATGTTCTGGCAGTGAAATTGACTAATGAACCATTTTCTTCAAGATGGTATCCCGGAGCAGGTTTATACAGAAACGTGAGTATTGTAGTAAAAGAACAGGAAAACTTTGTACAATGGGGAACTTTTATTACCACTCCGGACATCAAAGAAAACAGCGCTGTTGTTGATCTTAAAGCTGAGGTTAATGGCAGTAATTTGTCGATGGTAACGGAAATAAAAGATGCTTCTAATACTATTGTAGCAACGCAAAAAGTTACTGAAATCAAAGACGGAAAATTTCATCAGACTATTGATGTTGCAAAACCTCATTTATGGAGTCCTGAAACGCCTTATTTGTATACAGCGATTACTAAATTATACGCAGCCGACGGAACTTTAAAAGACGAACAAAGTATAAAATTCGGAATTAGATCGATTAAGTACGAAGCCAATAAAGGATTTAGTCTTAACGGAAAAGTAACAAAATTTAAAGGAGTTTGTCTGCATCATGATCTTGGGCCTCTTGGTGCTGCGGTCAATAAAGCGGCGCTTCGAAGACAGCTTATAATTCTAAAAGATATGGGATGTAATGCGATTAGAAGTTCTCATAATATGCCTTCTTTTGAACAGCTTGAATTAGCCGATGAAATGGGATTTATGTTTCTGGCTGAAAGTTTTGATGAATGGGCAAAGCCAAAAGTGAAAAACGGATATCATCGCTTTTTTGAAGAATATGCAGAAAAAGATATTGTAAATTTAGTGAGAGCTACCAGAAATCATCCTTGTATTGTAATGTGGAGTTCAGGAAATGAAGTTCCGGATCAATATGGAGCTGAAGGTTTGACAAGAGCTAAATTTTTACAGGATGTTTTTCATAGAGAAGATCCTACGCGCCCCGTAACGGTAGGAATGGATCAGGTAAAACAAACTATGGAATCTGGTTTTGGGGCTTTATTAGATGTACCGGGACTGAATTATAGAGTGCATCTTTATGAAGAAGCTTACAAATCATTTCCACAAGGATTTATTTTGGGTTCAGAAACTGCTTCGACAGTGAGTTCAAGAGGAATTTATAAATTTCCTGTTGTACAGCAAAAAGAGAAACAATACGATGATCTTCAGTCTTCGTCTTATGATCTTGAAGCTTGCAGTTGGTCGAATGTTCCTGATGAAGATTTTGTGCTTCAGGATGATAAACCATGGGTTATTGGCGAATTTGTCTGGACAGGTTTTGATTATTTAGGAGAACCAACGCCTTATGATGAAAAATGGCCATCAAGAAGTTCTTATTTCGGAATCTCTGATTTGGCAGGACTTCCTAAAGACCGTTTTTATTTGTACAGAAGCAGATGGAATAAAGAGGATAAAACGCTTCATATATTACCACATTGGAACTGGAAAGGAAGAGAAGGAGAAATTACTCCCGTTTTCGTTTACACCAATTATGACAGCGCAGAACTTTTTGTAAACGGAAAAAGTATGGGCGTTCAGAAAAAAAACAATTCAACTCCGCAAAATCGCTATCGCTTGATGTGGAATGATGTGAAATATGAGCCTGGAACGGTAAAAGTGGTGGCATTTGATTCGAATGGAAAAATAGCTGCCGAAAGCGAAGTGAAAACTGCAGGAGATCCGTATAAAATTGTTCTCGAAGCAGATCGAAAAGTGATCAAAGCCGATGGCGAGGATATTTCTTTTGTAACGGTTTCGGTTGTAGATAAAAACGGAATTCCATGTCCTACAGCAGTTGATGAACTAAACTTTAAAGTAACCGGAGCAGCAACGTACAGAGCGGCTTGTAATGGCGATGCTACATCATTAGAAATATTTCATGACAATAAAATGAAGCTTTTCAGCGGTAAATTGGTGGTTTTGGTTAAAGCAATAAAAACTGCAGGCGCAATACAATTAGAAGTAACGGGAAAAGGACTTCAGAAAGGTAAAATCAATTTAAAGTCAGAACTTTAGTAATTATAATAAACCGTTGGGTGTAATACTTTTTAACACATAGTAATATAGTGCAAAAGCGCAATGCCATTAAATTAAGATATTTTAGATTGTGTTCCATCGGAACACCTCGTTGGTAGAAAAAAATGCATCGTGATAAACATCGTCCCATTGGGACGTTTGAGAAATTGTATATGTAATCTGTATTATTATTATTATTATTATTATTATTTATAAAATCAAACATTCCTACGGAACGTGAAAAAACGCCGTATTTATTGGGCTATCAATGAAATGTTCCGATGGAACAAAAACAAAGTGATTAGATATTGTCCTTAACAAATTGTTCCATTTAATTTCCTTGACTTAATGACATTGCTCAACGGGTTTAGAATAGTAATAAAAAAAAAGAAACCAGACATTTTTTGAATGTCTGGTTTGTTTTTTTTATTCTGTTTTTCAGAACTAGTTTGTAACTAATGCATCATTAGCATAAACAATACCTTCGTAGCAAGCATTATAGATGTCTTTTAAATCTTCCAGGTTTGTTACTCTAGGATTAAAACCGGTACATGGATCGATTAACGCATTATTGGCAATGTAATCCAGATTTTTGTCCCAGTCTTCTTTTGAGATTCCAAATTCTTTTAGAGAAGAAATATTGTTGACTCTTTTTCTTAATCCTTCAATAGACTGTGCCAGTTCTTCAGCAGTTTCAAGTCCGATTACTTTTGCCAGTGACGGAAATTTAGTAGTAGCCGAATCATTATATCGAATAACGTTAGGTAAGAAGATCGCATTTGCGCATCCGTGCGGAATACCATAAAAAGCACCAACCTGATGAGATAATGAGTGAACAATACCTAACCAGGCATTATTAAAAGCCAAACCTCCCATAAATGAAGCGTCGTGCATATTTTGACGTGCAGTAATATTTGAAGGGTTTTTTACCGCCTCTTCCAGATTATCAAAAACAATTTGCAATCCGCCTTTTGCTAATACATCAGCAAAATTATCATCAATATTAGAAACATAAGCTTCAACGCAATGTGTTAAAGCATCTAATCCTGTATTTGATGTAACATGAGCCGGCATCGAAGCACAGATTTCTCCATCGATTATGGCAATATCCGGAGTTAATTCATACGAAACAATTGGATATTTTACTCCTTTTTCGCGATCTGTGATTACGGCTAAACCTGTCGTTTCAGTTCCTGTTCCGCTAGTAGACGGGATGGCTATAAATCTCGCTTTGTTTCTAAGTACCGGTACGCTAAACGGTTTAATAAGTGAATCAAATTCGGTATTTGGATGTTCGTAAAAAATCCACATTGTTTTTGCCGCATCAATTGCAGAACATCCGCCAATACCTACGATCCAGTCCGGCTGAAACTCACGCATGGCTTCTGCACCTTTAAAACTGGTTGCTGATGACGGATCTTCTTCGACACCATCAAAAACAAAAGTTTCGATTCCTGCTTCGTTTAAATATGCTACAGCTTTATCAAGCGTTCCGCTTTTTTTCATCGAACTTCCGCCAGTTACGACAAAAGCTTTTTTACCTTTTATATTTTTTAATTCTTCAAGACTTCCCGGACCATGGAAAACTTCTCCTGCAACAAATAATTTGCTCATCTTTAATAGTATTTAATTATTGATGCAAAGTTAAATGTGAGGGCAGGGCAATATGTTATACAAACAAGACTACGCGGTATAAATTTGCGCCAATTCCTGCTGAAGTTCGGTAGGTGTTTCTTTGAGTTTTGCCCGTACAAATTTATTAAGGGCCGACGGAGAACTAAATCCCAGCTGAAAAGCAATTTCTTTGTGAGAGAGATCAGAAAACAATAATTGACGTTTGATTTCTGTCAGGATCCTGTTATGAATTGCATTGATAGCCGTTTCACCACAATGTTTTTTGGTTATTTCATTGAGTTTTTTAGGAGTAATAGAAAGTTGCGACGCGTAGTATTGCACCGTGCGTTCACTTCGATATTGTTGATTTAATAGTTTTTTAAAGCCAATATAAATATGCTGATTTGTTTTTTGATGTAATACAGGATGCTGACCATGTACAGATTCTATAAGTCCCAATAAAAACACTTTGATGTAAAAACGGGCTTGTTCTTTTTTGACAAGGCTTGGTTTATTGTAAATATTCTGAATGTTTTTTACAAGGGTAATGGCTTCTTCGAATTCCTGATTAGGAAGTGCTGTACAATTAAGATTGGCAGAAAGATTTACGTTATAAGGACTTAACTCGTTTTTTAATATATCGGAACAAAATAGTACTTCTTCAAATAAAATTATTTTACCGGTTAAATCATCGCTGAAATTAGATATAAAACAAATTTGTTCCGGAAACACAATAGAAATTTTTCCTGCTTTAAGGAGATGAATTTTGTCTTCGATTTGTATTTCAACTTTTCCTGTTGCTACAACGACAATAAAAAAGTGATCATTTTTGTGCGGTTGCTGATAGCTTTTTAAATGTTCTTTTTCTAAATCAAAAACACGGAAAGATAAATTTTTATCTTCTGCTTTTTGAATGATTTTCTTAAGCTCGGACCTTTTTATGTTCATTAGATATATTTCTAATACCAAACAGTTCTTTTAAGTTGTTTGATATTGACTGATTTTGTTATTGAGATATTTTATTTAGGGAAACTAAAACGAATAATAATTTTGCAAATTTAAACAATAGTGCAAGATTATTATTCGTTAGTTCGCTATTTTAAATAGTAGTATAAAAAAGCGCTGTGTTTATTATGTATTTAGAATGTCTATCTGCTTATAAGAGTACTTTCTTTTTTACTTTCTTGCCATGACTTATCAAACAGACTAAAAAGTTCGTTGTGATCAACATCAATTTCAGAAGCGGAATACATTAATGTTAGTTGATTGGTTTCTTTATTAAGAGCCATGTTCCAAAGCATTTTAGAAAGTCTTCCTTCGTATTTTTGAGGATTATTAATGGTAACCACAACCAAAGTGTCTCCTCCGGTTTTTTGGGATTCAATATCGGCTACATCTTCCCAGTTTACAATACCAAATGATTTTGACATAGGAGTAGTTTTTCCATAAAAATTGTGTTGGTTTAATTCAATTAGTGGGCTCTTATCCTTTAAACTCAGTACACTTTTTAATAAAAGAATAAACATAATTAAGAATGCTCCGCCTGAAAATACCAATGGTTTTATTTTGAGTTCACCACCAAATATTCCGGCACTATAAAGAATAACAAGAAGCAGAATAACACAGACTCCTAAAGAAGTGAATAATAGTTTTTTTGTTTTTTTTGAATTTCGGTAAAGTTGAATTCCATTTCCTGTTGCGTTAATTTCGTGCATTTTAAATTTAATTGATTGTTTGTATTAGAATTATTTATTTTTAATAGTCAGCCGTTTTATTTTATTTAAAAATTCGTCCTATAATTTTTCCAATGTCAGCAAAATCATCCAGATTGCTTACGGCTCTTTTTTCGGTAACGGTTTTGTCTATTTTCGAAAAAGGATAAATTAGAATATAATTATTGTTGTTGAGGTTTTTATTTAAAATTTCAGGTACATTTTGCATTTGCGAAATATAAGAATGCATGCCTCTGTCTGCCATTAGTACGATCAAACCTTCGTCCTGCTCTAAATTACAGGCTGCTTCCTGAGCTTCTTGCCATGTTGTAACTGTATTAAAAATGGCTTCGATATTTGCTTTTTTAATAATACTCTTTAAAATTTCGGTTGTTTTATCATTGGCATAAAAACTCATTTTCGCTCCTGAGTTTTTACCTATATTCCAGACTCTTAATAAAGAATGAAAAAAACCGGGTTCGCGCTCTGCATTTGCGGGAATCAATACAGCATATTTTTTTATGGTGGCAACGGGTTGAACGGCATGATATATAATGACATTTATTTCTTTGTTGCGCAGGTAACCATTGTAAAGGTTATAGGTGAATGAAGACGAAAAACCTTTTGCTTCCTCCAAACCAATAATCAGATCTGTAATATTTTGTTCCTTGACTACGTTGCTTATCCCTAATACGACATCATTATCATATCGGGTAATGGGATTTAGTTTTACATCTGCTCCGGCAGCCATATTTACAGCTTCGCCAAGTAGTTTTTCTGCATTTTTAGACGAGGATTCACTTTTATCTTCATTGATAATATTTACAGCAAACAGACTGTCTTTATTGGTTTGTGTTTTGATGAGCAAACCAAGATTGACTATTTTTTCAACGGTATTTTCATGGTTTAATGCCAAAAGGATTTTTTCATTTTCATGACTTGTTCCTGCAACCGTTTCTTCCTTATCTGAATCTGCGATTCGCTGAGCACTTGCCATTGAAACAAATGATGAAATTGTACAGGAAACCAGGATAAGTAAAATACTTCCGTTCAGGACATGTTCATTCAAAAGACGCACAGGTTCTCCTGCTTCATTTTCGAACAAAATAATATTATATCCTACCATTACCGAAGCTAACGTTGCGGCTGCAGAGGCGGCGCTCATCCCAAAAATTAGCGTACCCTCATCGTTGGTAAGCTTAAATGTTTTTTTGGTCAAAATAGCGGCCACATATTTCCCTCCAATAGAAGCTATTAGCATAATCGAAGCTACACCCAATGTTTCCCAACTCTGTATAAAAGCGTTAAAATCGATAAGCATACCAACACTTATAAGAAAGAAGGGAATAAAAATCGCGTTTCCAACAAATTCTACGCGGTTCATAAGCGATGAGGTATGTGGTATAAGTCGGTTAAGGGCAAGACCGGCAAAGAATGCTCCAATGATGGCTTCAATTCCTGCTAATTCTGCCAGTAAAGCCGCAAGGTATATCATGACAATTACAAATATATACTGCGAAATTTTATCCTCTACATTCTTAAAAAACCAGCGCGCTATAATAGGAAACACGAGTAAAACGATCGAAGCAAATACCACCATAGAAACGGATAGTTTTACCCAAAAAGAAGTTCCTACTTCTCCTTGCGACATACCTACGACAACGGCTAAAACAACCAGTGAAAGTACATCGGTAATCATTGTTCCGCCAACAGTTATGTTTACAGCCAGTTTTTTGGCGATGCCGAGTTTACTTATCATAGGATATACGATAAGAGTGTGCGACGAAAAAAGACTGGCAAACAGTACGGTGGTTAAAACAGAAAAATGCAAGACATAATAACCGCCAATAAGCCCAAGTACAAAAGGAACTATAAAAGTATAGAGTGAAAAAGTGATGCTCTTCCACTTGTTCTTTTTAAAATCGCCCATGTCAATTTCAAGTCCGGCCAAAAACATGATATAAAGAAGTCCGGTTGTACCCGTTACTACGACACTGCTGTCTCTGGCAAGCACATTAAATCCGTTTGGGCCTATGACAGCTCCTGCTATAATAAGACCCAAAAGATGCGGTACTTTTATTTTATTCAGCAAAAGCGGAATACACAATATTATGATAAGCTCGATTAAGAATTTTAACAGAGGATCTTCTATGGGGAGGCTTACGTGTTGTATACTTAGTAACATATATTATTTTTTTTGAGGAAGAGTAAGTTCTACAGAAAATCTTGCCGTACAGTTATCCTGTCCCGTTATGGTCTGTGTACCTTTTATGACATTATTTTTGATATCATCAAGAACCACATTAATTTTTACACCATTTTTAGAGATAGTGTCCGTTTTAAATTCAAGCAATATTTTTTTATCAATATACTTTGCCTGAAACACCCGAATAAGTTTTTTGTTGTTTAAAACATTCGTATAAATTCCTGTAGAATCTGATAAAAATTGCCAGGTTTCGTTGCGCTGATCTCCTATTACATATTTACTGCAGTTCGATTCGCGACACAACATTTTACTGTTCCAGATTCCCTGAATGTTTTCCGGCCATTCTTTTATAGACGAGGTAATATCTTTTACGGTATCTTTTAAGGCATAAATACTGTCGCGAAACAGGAGCAGGGATTGATAGTCTGATTCCTTTTCGGCTATTTTTTCTTCTCTTACATTTAAGGCTTGTTCCCTTTTTTGCAGTTCAAGTTCTTTTTTGTTTTCACATGAAATAAAAAGGCATGTAAGGATCAATAATAGAGGGATTTTTTTCATAAAACAGGTCTTATGGATTACGTTTTTTGGAAATAAAAATTCACACTTTCGACAGTGCAAAAGAAATTTTGGTACTACAAGGTACTAAAAATAATTAGGAAAGAGCCCGTTTTTGGCTCATTAAGATTGAGCCGGTTTTACTTTTGACTGAATAAAGTCGGTGTACTAAACATTACAAAATAGACAAAAAACACTTGCAGGTGATTATGTAATAAGGAACTATCTTTATTTTTTTATGGATTATGAGTAGCTTCTGTAAGAATCTATAATTGCCGAAAAAAAAACGGCATAAAGTTATTGAGTTAACCTTATTTTTATTGAGTTAATGCGATTCCTTAAATTCAAGTACATTTATTTTAAAAATAATTACAATTACTATTTATAAATGCATTTCAAATACCTACTGATTTTTTTTGTTTTATTTTCAATTAAATCAAATTCGCAGATTTCTCAAATTGTAGAAGAGAAGAAAAATTTCCGGGCAGCAGATTCACTTTTAAAAGAGCCCAGTTTTTCTGTTCACAAAGACAATTATTTTTTAACAGGAGTACCTGTAAATACCGATATCACCCGAAATACTGCTGATGTAAAATATCAGGTAAGTTTTAAATTACGATTGAATTCAAAGCCTTTATGGGGAGGATTTTTTCCGTATTTAATGTATACTCAAAAAGCGTTTTGGGATATTTATGCAAGTTCAAAACCATTCTCAGAAATAAATTTTAATCCAGGTGTAGCGATTGTTCGTCCGTTTTATTTAAAAGGTAATAGGTTGACTTACGGAAGCGTCTCATTCGAACATGAATCAAATGGAAGGGATTCTATTTATTCACGAACCTGGAACATGCTTGCTTTTTCGTTAAAATCCCAGATTTCTCCACGATGGATTGTTGGTTTAAGAGGATGGATTCCATTGGTTGATAAAGAAGATAATCCCGGACTTACCAAATATGTAGGTTATGGCGAAGCGAGTGCCACGTATCAGATACAACCCGGAAGATGGAGCGCTGATATTCTTTTCAGGAAAGGAAGCGGACTTATCAATTACGGATCTTTACAGACACAAGTAAACTGGAGGCCTTACAAAAGCGAGAATTATTATCTCACGCTCCAATGGTTTGTGGGTTATACAGAAAGTTTGATCGATTATCAGGAACACAAAAGTATGGTGCGTATAGGATTTACAATCAAGCCTGAAAATATGGGAATATTTTAAATGATTTTAAATTCACATCAATTTTTATTTGCAGCCCAAAATATTGAATTTCTTAAGAGGGTAGTATAAGCTTCATTTTGAAACAATTCAGGTGAATGTCCCATAAAAATGTAAACATTTCGGGATTTAAAATGATCGTTGGTCCAAATTACCGGATGGTCGCCCATTTTTATTTTTGATTCAGGCTCATAAGTAGATTCGTCTACCGAGCCTATAACATGTACATTTGGCCGCGGGCTCTTGTTATAGGTATACCATTCTTCGGTATTTACAAAAAAGTTCGAAGGAACTCCTTTTGTTATAGGATGTGAGGTGTCTTCGATATTTACTTTGGCTCTGGCAAAAGTCGGAATATAATCTAAAAACTTTATACCGCCCATAAAATCAGAAAACCATTGCCACATTTGGTATCCGTCGAATTCGCCCAATAAAGTAGCGTGATGTAATCCTACCCATCCGCCTTTGCCATTGTTCATGTATTTCTCAAAAGCTTTCATAGATTCCCCGCTCCAGGTATAAGGAGGATAATCTAATTGTATAAAAACCTGATATTTTTTTAGAAGAGTTTCGTTTATTGTTTTAGTACTTTCGATATAATCAATTGTAAAACTGCTATCGACAGCCAGTTTGTTTAGCCAGGGTTTTGCCGCCTTGGTAAAAGCCAGATGATGTCCGCCATTTTCGTATAAAACCAAAGCTTTGAATCTCGTTTTTTTTGACTTTTGGGCAGTACAATTGGCCTGAAAAAAGAAGCAGCATAATATTAAACAAATTACTAGTATCGAATTTTTCATTGAATTTTAAAATTGTTATTTTACTGATTGATAGTGGCTATTGCATTTTCTCTACGACCCGTTTTTAAATCAATAACTTCAAATTTTTTGGTAGAAGAAAAAGAACCTATATCGGTATCACTATTGATTAAAATACCACCAACAAGAATAACGTATTTGCAATTGTATGTCGTAGCAGCAACTAATTCCTCAATGCGTTTATCAATCGAATCGTAGATTATTTCTGTGGCTTCATAAAGTGGTATTTCAGCTTTTAGGATTTTTTCTTTCTGTTTGAAAAGGATTTGCTCAATAGTATTCATCTGATAATCTATTTCTGTAATGTGGCCGGGCTTTATAGCATTATTGATTAGTTTATGCAAAGCACCATTGGCTGCTCCACAACAGCCAGAAGGTTTATTTTGTCCAAAGCGATTAATCTCACCAATAATTCCTTCTTTCGAAATACCAATATGTGGTCCGTAATAGATAAAAACGGCTCCATCATCAGGAACATGACTCGCAAATGCCTGCATGCCGGTTAATCCCGTAAAAGGAAATCCGTCTAAACCTCCCATTTTAAAAGGCCCCAGAAATTCGTTTGTTCTTACAGGGTATTGGATACTGTTGACATCATCACTGCAAATACTGTCTGCAAACATGATTTGCGCGGGTTCCAGATCTAGTTTTTCCTCTACATAATCAATGATTTTGTTCATAAAATCAATAGTAGTTAAAGCATCAGGATAGTATTTTCTAATAATTTCTAGTTTTTCTCTTTTTTTCATTATCAAAAGGTGTTGAAAGTTTATCTAGTCTTCGCAGTTTGTAAAGCCATAAAAGTTATTTTCTTTTTAGAACGCCTTAGCTTTTAGGAGAAAAGTAAAGTTAGATAATTTCTTAAAATGATCTTTGTTTTTTTGAATTTGAGCCTTATTTATTTTTGATGAGCAGAATTCAAAATGTTTATCTACAAGGCATATTTTTTCTTCTTTTGTCTGTTTTTGATAAACAGTTGTGAAAAAAGAATAAGTTTTATAATAAGTAAACCCTAATTATAATAATTGTACGGCTTTTTGCGCTTAATTTTAATAAATAAGTAATTCATCGAGTAATTTTGTTTTTAGTCGATATTTTAGTTAAAATTTATTAAAAATTAATACATATATTCGCAAAAATTTTTGCGGATGAAAGTAATATTACACGTACTAATATTGGGTTGTTTTTTTAACGTTACACTTTACGGACAAAATGAGACCAATATCACTTATGGACTCAAGCTTGGCGGACTATTTTCTCAAATTAGCAATCTGCCCGAAAGCATTAAAGGCCGTGATAATACTTACGACAATAGTGTGATGGAAAGTAAAGGCGGATACGGATTAGAAGGCGGTTTTTTTTTAAACTGCAAGCTTTATGATACCCGTGTTGCAATTCAGCCTGAAATTTTATTCAGACAATCAGGAGAAACGGTCAATTATCACGATGCTACCGGAAAAGAGTTTGAGCTAGGACTTCACTATTCTTATTTGCAAATTGGTGCTTTGTACAAGGTATATCCTTACGAAGGGCTAAACTTAGGTTTTGGCGCTTTTTACGGCATCAGTTTATCATCTAATAATGTTACTTACAAATCCAACGAAGCGGGAGGAATGTACGATGTTGCAACCAGACAATTTTATAAAGATGGTCTTGACGGTACAGATGATTTCTCCTTGTGTTTTGCCTTGGGTTATGAATTGCATCAAAGTATTCACTTCGATTTACGCTACTATTTAGGCGTAAAAGATGTTGTAAAAAGCAATTCTTCCTCCTTTCAGTTTATCGAAAATCAAAATAAAAGCAGTGTCATTTGCTTCTCTTTAGGTTATAGTTTTCATCAATGGTAATTTCAATAAAAAACATGAAAAAAATTATTTTGCTTCTTTTATTAGTAAGCACAAAATCACTGTTTGCACAAGGTGACAGAGAGATAACTTATGGTCTTTTTGCAGGAGGAATTTATTCTAAAATGTCTAATCTTCCTGATGTAATTGTACCAAAAGGAATTTATGAAGGATATACATTAAAAGAAGAAGGCAAATTTGGCGGTACTGCCGGTATTATGATCAACTGGAAATATCCGTATGCCAAAGTGAGTATCCAGACTGAATTGTCGTATTCAGGTCAGAGTACCGATTTAAAATATGAAGATATCAAAGGACTTAAATATACCATGACTTTTGGATACAGTTATCTAAATGTGGGTGCGCAGTTTAAATATTATCCTGTCGAAGGTTTTTATATTGGCGCAGGTCCGTATGTAGGATTTAATATTGCCAGTGATAATATAAAATACAGTTCGAATGCCCAGGAAATATTTGCTGATTCAGGTACTTATTTTGAGCCGGATGCGAATGTGCAAAAAGTTTTGAAAGAGTCCCTAACGGGAAAAAACTATTTCTATGGTATGTTTTCTGCCGGATATGAGTTTAATTCGAGACTTTCTGTGGGAGCGCGTTATACTTTAGGACTTACAGATGCTTTGACTACCGAGGAAAACGGACATCGTTACAGCGAGAATAAAAACAAAATCAATAGTATTTCATTGATTATTGGTTACTCTTTTGATTTTGATGATTTAGCCAATTTCTAAAAAGTCGCTCATTATTTTAAAAACATAAAATTATGTACAGAAAGATTTTTTTAATAGCTGCTTTTGTGACATTAACGAGTAATTTAATTTATTCCCAGCAAAAAGCAGTGCCCGGATTAGTTGAAGATCCACAATTTTGGATTAAATCCCAAAATAATGGTGAGGCTTATTGTTGGGAAAGTCTGACAAAAAAAGAAGCCAAAATATCAGGCCGAAAACATAATGGAGCAGTTTTTAATTTTAATCCAAGTATTGTTTTTGACAGCACGCAAGATTCCCTGATTTTACCTCTGGGAATTGAAAGCAAAAGAAAGCAAACCCTTTTTATGGTTTATAAAGTAAAAGACAGTTTGAAAGAACAATTTTTATGGACCATAAACGATACCAAAAAAACACTTTCTGTAGCCACCAATAAACGTTTGGTCGATCTAAAAAAATATTCCTATCAAACCTATCAGGAGAAAATAAAACCCAATAAAGCCAATATTCATTTCTTTCAGCAAAATGTAACAGATAGTGTTGCAAAGTTATCGTTGCTGATTATTGGCCAAAAGTCAAAATTTGATAAATTACCACCCGAAGAATTCAAAGGAAACATCAGCGAGATTTTGGTGTACAACAGGGTTTTGTCAGGTCTTGAAACTCAAAAAGTGGCAAGTTATCTGGCGGTAAAATATGGTATTTCGTTGTCGCAGTTTGATATCAAAAATTATCTTAATAGTAAAGGGCAAACCATTTGGGACATCAATCAGCATAAAGGATTTGAAAATTCGATTACCGCAGTAGGGCGTGATGATGCCAGCGGATTATTGCAGCCCAAAAGCAGTAATATGGTCGATGAAGGACTCCTGACTATTGGACTTAAAAGTAAATCGAATACCATTCCGGATAATTATTTTGCTTTTTGGAGTGATAACGGGAAAAATCTTCTGGTAAAAAAACAAGAGCAAGGCGAACCTATTGGGATCGCCAAAGAGTGGCAGCTGGATTTTACCAACCCAACCGATTTAAGTCTTGAGTGGACATTGAACCCAAGCTTTATAAAAGGAACTTTACCAAAAGATACGTATTACTGGTTGTTAGTAGACTATTCCGGGAAAGGAACTTATGACGAAAAAGATTCAGAATATGTTAAGTTAGCCAGTACTTCGAGCCAGGAAAAATTGGTGTTGAATGATTTTAACTGGGACAAACAAAAATCTGGCAAAGCCAAATTTACGCTGAAAGTCGCCCCGGAAATGTTCAGCCGTGTCTGGATTACAGAGGCAACTTGTGGTGTTTCAGGATCAGGACAATTAAATTATGCTATAGAAGGAGGCGAAGCCCCATTTACTGTTACGGTAAAAAAAGAAGGCAGTGAAGTTGCGGTAAAACAATGGAATCAGGCTGCAAAAAGTGCAACAGGAGTACAGCTTTCGTCAGGAACTTATGATTATATCGTAAGGGATGCAAAAGGAAATTTGTACTCAGAAACTGTTTTTGTGGCTGATAAACAAGGAACATTCCCGAACCTGAAACCAGATTATCTATTGAAAGACGGAAATGCACTGACTCTTGATGCAAGTGCCGGTTTACCAGAAGGAAATTATGAATACCAATGGTTTTATGAGGGTGATTTTTTAGATAATAATCCAAAAATACTCATCGATCAACCGGGAGCATATGAACTTAGATTGGTAAACAATCAGGAATGTAAAACCGCTACCAAAATTGCTGTTGCTACTGATGGAAAAGAAATAACAAATTCAAGCGTACTTATTTTATACCCGAACCCAACTACAGACGGTCATTTTTCTGTTGCAATGCAATTCCCTAAAAAGACAAATGCCAACATTAGTATTTATACGCCAACAGGTTCACTTTTAAAACAAAAACAATTCAGTCAGATAGAAACCTATTTGTACGAAGATGTTATAAAAAGTGCTTCAGGAATGTATTTAATAAGCGTAAGTTCAGATTTTGGAACTAAAACTTTCAAAGTGATTGTGAAGTAATTCAAACTTCTCTTATCAAAAGATAGTACGAATTACAACTTGAAAAAATAAACAGATTGCCCCATAATTGATTACCCCTGCTTTATGAAAAATAAAATTATAATACTGGTATTTTTAATAGGTTCTTTTTTGTTTGCCGCCAATTTTGGTCCCTACAAAATAGCCTCTTTATTTACTCAAGGTAATACTGAGAACGAATTGGTTATTGAAAATGCAAAAGCAGATTCGATAGCAGTTCTTAAAAACGAAACTAAAAACACAAAATCGTTTAGTGCAGATATTGCCGAAGGTATTATAGGAATAAAGGATGAATCTGATGTTGATGATGCCTACGATAATGTTTTTCATCTTAAAGTAGATGCTTTGCCATCTCAGGAAGAAAATGCGTATCTGGAATATGAATTGTACGGATACGATCAGGCAGCTTCTATTTCGAGAAGTTTAAACAACCAAGCTAGTATTGGAGGACAATTTGTATCGCAAAATAACCACTGGAGCAAACAATCTGAATTGCTTTCAGAAAAATCATTGCGAGAAGGAGACAACGTTTTATTGTTTACGGCTCCTGAAGGAATTTCAAATTCATATCGAATAAAAAACGTTCGTATTGTTTATAAAACCGCTCTTGCTTCGACTGATTTTACTTTATTAAAATCCGATAATAAACTCTATATCAAAGGAACCAATTTTCCTTCTCAAATTAGAAAAATGACAATTAGCGGAATTTCCATTGATGTCAACCAACCGGAATTCGAATTGGTTTTGGATGCGGCAACTACAGGAAAATCTATTTTGGTAACCAAAGAAACGGCTACCGGAGTTATAGTAAATGAAAAATTAGAACTCAATCAATTTTTGAAAGTACCGGGCTACAGACCACTGGAAAATGCGAAAGAACGTATTGCTAAAACCATCAACTTTGAAACTGTAAACACATTAGATTATAAAGAGTTTTCGGCCGTTTTTCCTGTTGGAGCTTTAAAAACAAATGTAAAAGTATCCGTAAGCGGACTTCGAAAAATAGATATTGCTCCGCTAAATTCTGCCATGGTAAACGTTACAGGAACCAATGCCGGTTTCAGGTTATTGCCGCACGGAACCATTTTCGAGAAAGCCGTAACTTTATCATTGCCTTACGATAAAAAAACAATTCCGGAAGGTTATACAGAGAAAGACATCAACGTATTTTATTTTGATGAAAATAAAAGATTATGGCAGGAAGTAACCAAAGATTCTTTGGATATCAAACAAGGAATTATTAAGGCCAGAACCACTCATTTTACCGATTTTATTGCCGGAATTATAAAAATGCCGGAATCTCCTGAAACTTCAGGTTATACACCAACAAGCATTAAAGATCTAAAAGCGGCGAGCCCGTTAGTAGGAATTCAGTCTATTGCGCCACCTTCGGCAAACGGAAGAGGAACGGCAAGTACAGGATTTTCAATCGTAATTCCAAACGGAAGAGGCGGTATGCAGCCTTCATTTAACCTGCAATATGATAGCGATGGCGGTCATAGCTGGGCAGGTATGGGCTGGGATATTTCGGCACCTGCAGTAAGTATCGAAACCCGTTGGGGAGCACCACGATACGATGTATCAAAAGAAACTGAAACTTATGCAATAGCCGGAGAACAATTAATCCCAAATTCGCACAGGGCTGAGTGGACTTCAAGAACAACAGACAAACAATTTTACCCAAGACGAGAAGGAGCATTCCAGCAAATTATCCGTAAAGGATCATCTCCTAAAAACTATTACTGGATTGTAAGGGATAAAAGTGGAGTAGCCAGTTATTACGGAGGAAACGCATCAGGACTTTCAACCGATGCAGTTTTACAGGATGGATCCGGAAATATCGGGCATTGGGCGCTTTGTCTTCAGGTCGATTTAAAAGGAAATACAGTTGAATACGAATACGATAAAAAAGACGGAGAACTCTATCTTAAAAAAGTATATTATACCGGTTTTGGTTCCCAAAAAGGAAACTACAACGTTACTTTTGTAAAAAACTCAGATTTAGGTGAAGCCAACCGTGCAGATGTTCAGCTTTCGGCAAGATTAGGTTTCAAACAACTTAACAACCAGTTATTACGCAAAATCGAAGTACGCTACAAAAGCGATATGATTCGTAGTTATGAGCTAAAATATAAAGAAGGCGCTTTTAAAAAAACATTGCTTGAATCGATTTCTGAATATGATTCTGAATCAAAATTATTTTACACCAATACGCTGGATTATTTTGATGATATTCGTGATGCTTCAGGGAAATATAATCCGTTTGGGCCGGAGCAGAGTTGGAGTGTTCCACCTGATAACTTAACTAATAATTCAATACCTTCTTTTAGTGATGTATTATATTCTGGGAAACACTCTTTAGTAAGCAGTACTGAGGGTGAAAACATTGGAATTAATTATAGAATTGGTATAGGACTGGGTTCCGGATATGGAAGCTTAAAAAGCAATACTATAGGGGCGCACGGTGGAAACGGTATAGGAAATTCAGAAACCGCCGTAACGCTTGAAGATCTAGATGGTGACGGATTGCCGGACAAGGTTTTTAAAAATAAAAATGGTGTTTTTTATCGTAAAAATTTAGCTGGATCGGGTCAGAATGGTTTTGGTGAGGCTAAAGAGATTAATATTAGCAATTTAGGACTTTCTAAAACATCTTCTTTCAATTGGGGTGTAGATGCCATTATCAGTATTGGAAATGTTGGATACGACAAACTGCGTACCACCAATAAAACGAAATCCTATTTTATGGATTTTAATGGCGATGGCTTAGTTGACTATGTAAAAAACGGACAAGTATATTACAATAGATTAGTTGACGGTGTTCCTACATTTGATAGGACTAGTTCAGGAACTCCTTCTCCGGTTGCGGGAGGTGGTGCAATTACAATTCCCGGATCTTCTACTTTATCTCAGGAAGAAATAGAAAAACAAAATCCACTGCACGATGTAGTACGTATGTGGGAAGCTCCTGTAACAGGGACTATTAGCGTTTCTCATAAATATCAATTAATTAAAGATGTAAGCCCTGAAGGAATTAAAAAACGAAGCGAATATGTAAATAATGCAGGTGATGAAAAGGCGGATGGAGTTCGTTTGTATTTTCAAAAAGGGAATCAGCTCTTATGGAATCAGTCAATAGATGCTAACGATGTTGATCCAAAAACAAAAACTGATAATAATATTACAGTTACTAAAGGTGAAAGATTATATTTTAGGGTAAGTTCTATAAAAGATGGAAGTTTTGATACTGCTGTTTGGGATCCTGTGATTACGTATTCTCAGATGAATAAATATGACAGAGATGCTAATGGAAATCAGATTACATCGAGTGTAACGGTAATAGCAGGATTAAAAGACGCTAATTTATATTCGCTGGCTGTATATGAAGCTGGTGCCGATTTTTTCAGCAGTAGTAATGCAGGGAAAGTAATACCTGTGGCAGGAAATATTATTCTTAAAGGGATATTAAATAAACCAGTTACTTCAGATCATATTACATTACGCATTACAAAATCGTATCTTGACCAGACAAATGCTCCGGTGGTAGTATTCGAAAAGACTTTTTTGTCTAATGAAGTAGCATCATTTGACTTAGCGTCTGTAAACTTACCTTCATTTGAAAAAGAAACTCAGGTCAGTATTGCTTTAGAAACCCAAACTAATATTAACTGGCATAGCATTTCATTCGATCCAACTATTATAGTACCCGTATTTCCGGGAGGAGAAATTGAAGAAACCCCTATGGAAGTGTCACATTTATTGTATGCTAAAAGAGCTGGGAATTATGATATTCCAGGAATTACTTCGACAGTAAATGGAAAAGTAAAATTAAACATATTACCTCAGGATTTAGTTCTGGCATCAGCGTTTCCTCCGGGTCCATTAAATAATTATAATGGAGATGTTATTGTTTCGGCAAAACAAAACAATGTTTTACTGGCTCGTAAACGATATAAACTGACAACAGGCACTTTAACAGAAGTTATAAATGCTTTTGACAATGCTGTTGATTATCCTTCAGCAATATCCGGAGTTCCTATTCAGTTAGAAGTAACAATTTCCAATCCCGAATCTATAAATATACTTCGAAATTATCCAAAAGCAAATGCATTAAATATTCAGGTTCAGGTTACGGATTTGAAAGATGTAGCCGATCTTACTGATGATGTAATATGGAATAGTGCAACAGACGATTTTGGAATTTACAGCCTTTTAAATGCTGACGAAATAACAATGGGATTGCATCACCGTCAATGGGGAGGATTTGTTATTAACGGAAATCTGGCATCAGATACAATCGATCAATCACAATTAAAGCAATCAGATGCTTATGGTTCTGAACCTAACTTAAATAATCAGGATCCGGATAGTTATAAAGATACCGATTACGAAATGTCTAAAACCTATTTTGTATCCTTACAGTCTTCTTATGCAAAAGCAAAGTGGGAAGGTTTGGAACAAGGTATATATATAAAAGATATCACAATAGGAACTTCCAGATTAGGAGAAGACGATATTACGGACTACATGGATTTCTCTCTTCCAAATTTACAAGGAGGAAGTACGAGTGCTCTTGATATGATTAGCGTGAGCAAAAGTGAAAGTATATCTGCAGGAGTTTCTGTTGGACCCGCTGGTCTCGGTATCAGTAAATCTATTGATGGTGACTCTGATGTAACACAAACCATGAGCGATTTTAATGGGGACCGTTTTCCTGATTATATAAGGGGAAGCAATGTACAGTTGACACTACCTTTAGGAAAAATTTCAGAAGAAGTTATTGATTTAGGAAATAATTTTAGTCATTCTAAGACAAGTTCAGAAGGAGTTAATACAGATGGAAGTTATAGTCACGGAGCAGTAGCAAACAGCAGCACTAAAACGACAAATAAACCCGAAGTAAAACCACAAACGGCAGCAGACGTAAGTACTGATAAAGCAAAAAAAGCAGGGGAGAAAATAGCAGGATCCATTAATGCATCTGTAGGATCTGGTGAAGACGAATCGACCATGATTCATAGTGATATTAACGGAGATGGATTACCCGATAAAATTACCAGTTCAGGAGATGTATTTTTGAATACAGGTTACGGATTTTTGCCGGCTGAAAATTGGAATGCTTTAAATGCAATAAATAAAGGAAGCTCTACAGATTGGAGTTTAGGTTTAGGTTTTAGTATAAAAAAAGCCTCTATTTCAGGAGGTGCAAATTATGCACGATCAGAATCTGACGGAATAGATTCGTTTTTGGATATCAACGGTGATGGTCTGGCAGATAAAATTAAATACGTGGGTAATAGAATGCTCGTATCACTTAATATGGGGAATTCTTTTGCAGCCCCTGTTGATTATCCTAGATATACCGAGATGCAGCAGAATAAATCCGTTAGTTACGGAATGAGTGCCAACATTACTTTTGAAATCCCTATTCCGATACCTTTTTTTCCTCTTAGATTAGTGCCAACTATCGGAGAAAGTAAAGGATGGAGTACCAGTCGTTCTGAAGGAACTTTTACGGACATTGATGGCGATGGAAATATGGATTACATCGTTTCCAGAGATGATAATAATCTTACCGTACAACTTTCCAACATCAAAAGAACCAACAAACTTAAAGGTGTTACCAATGGTGCAGGAAATAGTTATGTGGTCGATTATGAGTTACTAAAACCAAGCTACGAAAATCCTTCAGCGAAATGGGTGTTACAATCCGTAGATGTATTTGACGGACATGTAGGCGATGGTATCGATCATTCAATAGCTAAATTCAGATACGAAGACGGTTATCAAGATCGTCGTGAAAGAGAATTTTACGGTTTCGGAAAAATAAGTCAGCAACAAATTGATGCAGCTGATAATTCGGTTTTTTCAACGACAACTCAAGAGTTTTACAATCAGGATTATTTCAGAAAAAATCTTTTAAAGCGTTCTTATACTTTAGATAAAAACAACAAAATGCGTCAGGAATCTGAAAACGAATACAGTTTTACAGATGTAGCAACGCAGGCAAGTGTTCCGGTATCAGATTTGAATTTACCTTCTTGCGATGCCAAGCGTATTTTTGTGGGAATGATTCACTCCAATCAAAAAGTATATGAAGGCGGAAGTGATTATCTTGAAACCAATATTTTTAATACCTATGATGCTAGCGGAAATATCACACAATACGAAGATTTAGGTAATGGTACTGCCAACGATAAAATAACAGCCAAAATAAGTTATTACGAGAGTACAACACCGTATTATGGCGGAATTCCAAAACAATTAGAAGTATTTACAACAGAAGGTTTACGCCGTAAAAGAGCGACAACCATCAACACGACAACAGCCGAAGTTACGCAGATAAAAAATTACAGCGCAGCTGATAAAATAGCACTAACTGATATTGCCTTTGATACATACGGAAACCTACAAAAAATAACAGGCCCGGCCAATCACAAAGGACAGCGTATGACATTGGATTATACTTATGATACAGAGAATCATCAATATATGACAGATATAAAAGATGCATTTGGATACCGAAACAAAATGGAATACAATTATCGTTTTGGAATACCTATAAAAACAACCGATCGCAATGATCAAATTACGCTTTATACATTAGATGGAATTGGTCGTATTGCAACTATTAAAGCACCCTATGAAATTGCTTCAGGTAAGCCATACACAATAGCTTATGAATATTTTCCGCAAGCGAAAGTGCCGTATGCTAAAACTAAAAACTATGATCCGGAACTCGATAAAGATATTGAAACTTTTACCTATAGTGATGGACTAGGAAGGGCTTTGCAAGTGAAGAAAACTGCGAGTTTATTTACGCAAGCCGGCGGTGCAGATCAAGAAGCTCAAATTGTTTCCGGAAAAATTATTTATGATGGTTTAGGAAGGTCAATAGCAAGTTATTACCCAACGACGACAAGCATAATCGATAATAATTTTAGCAACGCATTGTCTAATATAACGCCAACAAAAACTGAATATGACGAAATGAGTCGTCCAGTAAAAGTAACATTACCGGACGGAAGTACAAACACAATGACTTTTTCATTAGAAAATTATGATGGTCTTCCGGTATTACATGCGACAAAAACCGATGCTTTAAATAAAACAAGTCAAACCTTTACAGATGCAAAAGGTCAGAATTTAGCGAGTATGCAAAATGATCTACTTACGAAATTTGAAGCTAATGCATTAGGCGAAATGATTAAAGTAACAGATGTTATGAATCACATCACCAAAAGCAGTTACGACTGGTTAGGTAGACGTGTTCAATTTACGCATCCTGATGCAGGAACCATAACATTGCAGTATGATTTGGCAGGTAACTTAACAAGCCGTATTACGCAGGATATTAAAAACACAGTTTCAAATGGAGGTGCAATAGAGTATGTTTATAATTATAACCGTTTAGAAACCATAAAATATCCTAAAAATCCACAGAATAATGTACAGTACAATTATGGTAAAGCCGATGGAACCGCATCACGACGAGGAAGGCTATGGTTTTTGCAGGATGCCAGTGGAGGACAGGAGTTTTTCTATGGTAAATTAGGTGAAATCGAAAAAGAAATTCGCACACTTCGCATTACTCCTACAGATGTACAGACCTATATTTCGCAATACGAATATGATACCTGGAATCGTATTCAGAAAATGACCTATCCTGACGGTGAGGTTGTAGAATATACTTATAACCGTGCAGGAAACCTGCAAAGCATGCAGGGTAAAAAAGAAAGCCACACATACGATTACATTAAACAATTAAGTTATGATGAGTTCGAACAGCGTAAATACCTAAAGTACGGAAATGAAACCGAGACCAACTATACTTACGACGATGTAATGAGAAGATTACAGCAATTGCAGGTAAAAAGCGGCAGCAGACAAGTCATGAACAATTCTTACAGTTATGATTTGGTTGGAAATGTTTTAGGCATTAAAAATGTCGCTCCTGTGGTAAACAATACTTTGGGTGGAACTTCTAGCCATGAATACCAATACGATGATTTTTATAGATTAAAATCGGCAAAAGCAATTTATCAGGGTGAGTTTACCAAGGCAAGTTATGAGCTAAATATGAGCTATAACAAAATGCACAATATCACTAAGAAAGATTTGGTTCACACCGTAAACAACGAGCAAAAGGGCTACGTATTAGATTATAATTACGATAACGAATTGCATCCTAACGCACCTAACAAAATTACTGAAACAGGAAAATCAGAGCCAAGACAATATATTTATGACGGTAATGGAAACCCAACTAGTTATACAGAAGAAAAAAGTTTTAGAAAAATGACTTGGGACGAAGAAAACCGTTTGTCCGGTATTAACGACAACGGAAGAATTTATCAATTTACATATGATGCTGCAGGAGAGCGAGTTATAAAAAGCTCAGGAGATTCTCAAAACGTTGCAATAAATGGAGAAACTGCTGCAACAATTGTTCATACCGATGATTATACAGGTTATGTCAGCCCTTATTTTGTAATTAGTAAAGGTAAGTTTACCAAACATTATTTTGACGGTGCAGGACGTATAGTGAGTAAATTAGGTAACGGAACTTTTGCTCAGCCTTTAAGGATTACAGCTGGAGGTATAAACTATACAAAGCTAACAGCCGAACAACAAAGAGCATTAGATGCCTACGTAAAAAGTTTAGGAGTACCTCCCGGACCACCAACACAACAGGGGATTTATGCTACACCAGAATTTACAGGAGATCCTTACCCAACAGCAGTCATAAAACCTGTCGAAGAAAATCAGGAACCACCGGAAGGCTGGCCTAGAAACCCAATTTTTAATGCTCCAGGTGATGTTCCTGGACCACCAGTGCAATTTGGACCGCCAATAGAACCAACCACTGTAAAACCCGGAGAAGGATTTACCGGAATTGGTTTGCCTGAGAATGATATTTTCTATTTTCATCCTGACCATCTAGGAAGTACTTCGTATATTACATCCCGAAATGGAAGCATTAGTCAGCATGTCGAGTATGTAGCCTTTGGGGAGGTTTTGTTTGAAGAGCATTCAAGTTCATTTTCTAGTCCGTATTTGTTTAATGGGAAGGAACTTGATAGAGAAACGAATTTGAGTTATTACGGGGCTAGGTATTTGGATATGAAGACTTCGCTTTGGTTGAATGTAGATCCACTAGCAGAATCAACTCCAAATTGGACTCCGTACAGATACTGTTTTAATAATCCTGTAAATTTAGTAGACCCAGATGGTAGAAAAGAATATGATGATGACTATACAGGTAAGCTTGGAAAAGGTGATTGGTTACGAAAAGATCGATTGAAAAACACTGATGTCTGGAAAAGTGCCAATAAGTATAATTTGAAACAAAATGATGGCTATAAAGAATATAAAACAATTTCTCAAAGAACAGACTTTTATGGTTGGTTTCAATCAGAAACAGATTCCAAAGGATTTGAAACAGTGTGGGCAGGTGCGGCATATATTATTGCGCAACAAATGTCTATTACTGAAAATGTTTTGGTTAATTGGAAGCTTTCTAGTGACGAGTTAAAATTTGCTCAAGATGGTAATAAGGCAATTTTTGAAGATGTGTTTGATAATTTAAGAGATTTGATTGATGGGCCTGCTCTTAAAGGTAAAGATGCACTTAATTGGGATAAAGCTACTTTAACTCATGAACAGCGTGATGTTGTTGATCCCATTTACAAAAGACAAAGTAAAGCTACTTTAGGTACGCTTTCTGAAATGGCAAAACAAGAAGGATTATTTTCATTAGGAGTAATTTTTGGTAATAGTTCAGAATTAAAATTTGAAGGAAACCTAATGAATTGGCAAGAAAGGTATGATCACGGTATGAAAAAAGCTGTACCTTATTATAAAAAATGTGGAAGTTTAGGCGGTTGTAGTCCTTTAATTAAAAACGGGGGAGCAGTTAGATTTACAGCATTTTAATTTTTAAAATTATGAGATATTATATAACAATTTTTATTATGGTAGTAGTACTTTTATTATTCTATAAATTTTTTCAGGTGGAACCTAAAACAACAATCTCGAACTTCAATAAAGTTGACAATTATATTTGTTATGTTGTGGAGGACACAATATTGGTTGTTAAAGATTTGAATAACGAAAAAGTTTTGGAAAAAAAACTCTCTAATAGTTTTACTTATAAGCCTTTAATCTTTAATGATAAGATATTTTTTTCAGAATCAAACGATATTATTTCTTGTTGGGATTTAAAAACTAAAATGGTTTTATGGAAACAGAAAACCCCTAATAGTGTAAAGGCTATCATCAAATTAAATGAAAAAACAATTTTAATTAATATTAAAAATTATGGTTTCATTGTTTTAAATAGTGAACGTGGTGAAATTTTATATCAAATTTTGCGAAACCAAAAAGATTGCCATAGTCCAGACTTATCTCCTTATCCCGTTGTTGTTGACAATAATACTTTTTACATTTCAAATTGGAATTGTAATTCGATATCTTCATTTAATATTTTGGATGGTAAATTATTATGGAGTAAGAAACTAGAAGATGGTATTTATACAGCATTACTACATGAAGATTACATATTTTTAGGTTTTAATAATTCATACGAAAATGGTGGGACATATTTAGTCGAAAAGAAAACAGGAACGGTAGTCCTTAAAAAACAATTACTGTTTGAAGAGAGGTTAACGCCGGTAATTAAAAACAACAAAGTGTTTTTTTATACCTATGATAAGAAACTCAATGAATTTGATTTTACGACAAGAAAAGACAAGGTAATAAGTCAATTCACTTCATCAGATGATATAAGTGGAGGACAAATTTATTTGATCGATAATAGTGTTTATTTTCAGGATTCTAATTTTGATCTTTTTAAGTTTGATTTATTGAATTATAAAAAAGAATTAATAGGAAAATCAAATTTCGGAGGCATTGAAGAAGTTTATAAAAAAAATAATCATGTAGTGTTGATTTTTCCTGATAATTCATCTCTAACAGTTGAGTTATAAAAATGATAATGTACCCGATCACTCGGATATGCGTAACGATAGCGCGGAAATTCTTTCCTTGCCCCCCTTGCTGGCGCGAGCATCTTGCTCGTGAGACAAAGTGTGTCTCGTCCTGAAAAAAGTTTACATATTTATACTTAATCCTAAAATAGATTTACAACTCATTTTTAGTCCTGTTATTGGTTTACAATGATAGGACTTTTTATAATAATTCTTCCATAATTTTTCTGTCTTTAAATTATATTGATGCACTTGATTTGGCGTAAGATTACCGATGCTCATATGAGGTCTTTCGTTGTTATATAGCTTAATGACTGCATCCAATAATTCTTTAGCTTCCTGTATGTCTTCTATCTGATAATCATCCAAATATTCTTCTTTTATAATACCATTAACTCTTTCCGCTATTGCATTTTCTAAAGGATCTCCGTTCTCTGTCATGCTAATACTTAAATTATTATAGTCTAACAACTTTATATATTCAATACTGCAATATTGCGTGCCTCTATCAGAATGATGTATTAATTGTATTTCATTTTTATGTTCATCTGGAAGATTAGATATTGCCATTTCTAAAGCCTGAATTGTTTCTGAGGTTTGTAAGCTATCACCTAAATGATACCCAACAATCTTTCTAGAATAAGCATCAGTAACAAAACTTATATATGTAAAACTATCCTTAATTCTCCAATATGTTATGTCACTTACCCATAATTGATTAGAGCACGTTGGGACAAAATCTCGGATAAGGTTAGGGTACTTCTTAAATCTATGAAATGAATCAGTCGTAATAGTTGGTTTTTTCTTGCGTCTGACTAATAAATAATTAGCAGATAAAACATCAAAAAGTCTGTCTCTTCCCATTTTTATTTGATGTTTTAATAAGAAAGGCTGTAAAAGTTCATATAGCTTTCTTCCTCCCATATGACGATGATTCTTTCTAATTTTTAATACCTCCAAAACAATTAATTCATCTTCAAAAGCTAGTTGTTCCTGATGCCAAAAATGCTGATAATTTGCCTGTCGAGTTATACCAAGTAATTGGCAAAATTTGCCTAAACCAATTTTAGGATAATTGTGTTTCAACTCCTGAATTACTTGGTATTGGACTTTTTTACAATTTTAATTTTGAATTCCTGTTCAGCTATCTCAATCATTTTACGATAAGCTTCAGCTAAAAGACGAGCTTCCTGAAGTTCTATTTTTAACTTATATAGAGACTCTTGTCCTTCTTTGTCAGATAATTTGTTTGTATAGTCTTTCATCTTAGGTAAAGATACAATACTAGGTTTTGAATAATCAAAGCCCATTTCTTTCAACCAATAAGTCAATCTTGTATGTCCAATATTATACTTATTCTCAATTTCTCTTTTTGTCAATGTTCCAGTTAAAAAATCATTACAAACGAATCGTTTAAATTCTTCACTATACTTAGATTGCCATTTTGAAGAAGATGTTTTTGAATATCTTTCCATATTTTTACACTTTTGTGTAAACCTATTCTAGGACAAGACAGTGTATGTTGCTTTTGGAGAGATATTGTAAGAGCATAGTTCATCGTTTAGTTCCTTGATCGCTCGGATATGCGTAACGATAAACCACCAACTTTTTAATTGATTTTTTAAAAAACAATGAAATACACTAAAATAAAAAAGTATACTAATATTTTTCTACTTGGATTTTTGTTCTCTTTAAATTCATGCGGCGTTTATGATAGATATTATCATAAGGTAAAAGATAATAAAGCAGAATTTCACTCTATTGTAGAATACATTATAAGAGAAAAGTCATTAGAGAAGATGGATTCTGTGTTAATAAAGCAGAATAATTCTATTTCTTTAGAAAGAGCCTGTATTTATTATAATAAATATGATAAACACAATAAACTTGCTGATAATAGACTTATAGAATTTATGAATAAATATGATTTAGATCGAATTTGTTTAGAAAAACAAAACAATGAATTCTATTCTACGGTTATTATTTTTCATAAAGAATATAATCCTATTATGGGGAGTTCCAGAACAATAGATTATGATTACGGAAAGAGCTCAAATAGAAATAAAATATTGCAAGGAGAAAAGAAAATTGCTGGAACATATAATAAAATTATCGATAGTGTTTTGATTTACTCTATCGATAAAACCCCTTCATTTGGTCAATAACTGCTGGCTTCTACAAATATTGCTCGCTAGCGAGTAATTTTAACCCCGATCGCCCGGATATGCGCAACGATAGCGCGGAAATTCTTTCCGTGCCCACAAAGCGCATCGACAAAGAATAAAAAGTCAAAACTCGTCAGTAATGGCGAGTTTTTTTTAGGTCAAAAAGCAAAAAAATATAAATTACATTTTGCTTTTTTTTTTGAAAACAATGCCGTGATCATGTGGGAAGCACTTCGTATATTACAACCCGAAACGGAAGCATTAGTCAACATGTGGAGTATATCGCTTTTGGGAAGTGTTGTTTGAAGAGCATTCCGGTTCGTTTTCGAGTCCGTATCTGTTTAATGGTAAAGAATTAAATCGGGAGACGAATTTGAGTTATTATCGGGCTAGATATTTGGACATGACGATTAGTTTGTGGCTGAATGTAGATCCATTGGCGTTATATAACCGAATATTTGAAGAAGAATTATATTTTTACGAACAACATAATGGCGGTATAATGTACTGTTTTAAGTCAGTGAAATCTGATGCGGGAACAAATTTGTTTGTAATAATGATTATTATGTAAGTCTTATTTTTTATAAATAATGTAAAGGATTTTTGCGTAGTCTTTAGGTAATAAAGAAAAGATAAATTAAAACAGATGAAATATACAATAATTATTACGGCTCTTTTCTTATTGTTATCATGCAAAAATAAAGATGACGAAATTGGAAGGCCAGATCCTTATATTTTAACAGAAAAAAATATTTCAGAGGATTGTAGTGCCTATCAAATGCGTTTTAAAGATGGAAAATATATTTTTAATTTTGCTTTATCAGGAACTTGCAAAAAAATAAAAGCTGAAGACTATGTAAAAGAATATTCTAGATATTTAAAATTTTATAATGATAATTTAGTACTTAGAAAAGGATATATTTTAATTCAATATTATGGAATTCATTCCGATATAAAAGACTTTCAGGATTCTATAATAAATGTTACAAAAAGAAATTTTAAAACAAATGTTTCTTTAGTAGAGTCAGATGATGGTTTTTTTATGGTTAAAGTTGGGGATGAATCCATATCAAATGAAAAATAAAAAAGTTAAAGTAAATACTAAACTAACTATTATCGATTGGAGTAAATTAATTGGTTTCGTACTGGTTTATTTTTTCTTTATCAAGTCAAAAGATGTAATTATAAATTATCCATATTGGCTATTATTTACTGCGTTTGCAATTGTACTGGTTATTGTTGCTATTTTGCAATATCGAACAATACAAAAAGAGTATAGTAAGATTGAAAAAGAGGATAAGCTTTTGTTCTTAGTAATAAATAGCCTTAAAATAGGAGTAATTGCTTATTTTGTTTCCGGAATAATTTTAATTCCCTTTAATTATTATACAATTTACAATTCTAAAGAAAGTCCTGTAAGTTCAGAAAAATGTGAAATTACAGGTATATCCACTTATTCAAAAAACAGAAGTATCTTTTTCAATTTTCAAGGAAAAACTAATGTTGTAAATGGTTTTAAGCCAATAATGGAAGATATTAAGGATGATGGTAAATTTGAAAACTATTACTTTGCAGCAGAAATTAGGCAGGGCGTTTGTAATACTTATATTCTTGAGAGTTGGGATATAATACAAAAGTAATTTTCTAGTGTAGATATTTAGAGAACATGAAAGATAAATTTAAAATAGCAGATAAAGACCTTCTTATAGCAAGAAATACTATTCTCAAAGAGTCTGGCATTCCCGAACTTGAAAAAAATGGATATGTCAAATCTCCTTTCAAAACATCTTGGTTTGGACAATACGATCCTAATATTTGCGGATACTCCTGTGAGTTATGCAAGCTTACAAATGAGAATCACTTGCATATTATTACTTTGACTGTTTTTAGAGGGGAGAAACGGATAAAAATAGACTTGAATATTTTTGAACTTCATGAAAAGATAAATTCAATTTCAGAATTGAAAGATCGTGACGGAATAAATTTTAAGATGCCGCCTCATAATTCAACTATTATGCAATTAAGAAGCGATGATTATAAAGGTCCGCCTTTATTTTACATGCTTTTTTTACCCGAGTATAAAATAGGAACATATAAAACCCAAAGCGACTTTGAAAAACAGGTGAATAAACTAAGAGATTTGGTAAAAAAAGACATGGCTAACATCGATTCCTTTGTAAAAAGATGGCACCAACTCCATAAACCAAATATAACCGACAAGGAAGGAAATATAGTAAAGAAAATCAAGTAAAATTATGAGTGATAATCTACTATGGTAAATTAGTGCCGCTTTACATTAAAAATTAAAAAAATGAAATTAAAACCAAATTACCTTTTTCTACTGCTTTTTTTAGTCTTTGTAAATTCAATTACAGCTCAGATAAAACCTTTGATAGTACAACGCTATTATCCTAAGGATTCCCTAAAATACAGCAAAGCCGTTCCGGATGCTGAGTTTAATTACGAGAGTAAATTATATGGTAAAACAACGATGATTATTCACTGCGAAAGCCAGTACGGTCATTTTGAATTTGTTTTTAAAAAGAAGATCAGCAAACTCAGACGTATGATTGATTATAAAGACGGAGCCGTAAGTGAGAAGTTTAATTTTAAAACGAAAAAATGGAATCATGAAGAAGAAAGTTGGAATCATAGCGATATGAAGGGCAAACCTACGGATACCATAATTCTTAGCGAACATAATTTATATGCTTTTGTACTATTACACGATCACGGAGGATTAATAGAAAAAGCTAAATTTCAGGATTTTGGTAATGAAGTATACTGGCCTGAATTTGATTATCAAAAATGTACCATTAGCGATGAGGATAAAGATGGTAAACCTGAATTTTATTTGTCGTATATGGGAGACAGCGATGGTCTGGATGCTAAGCCTTTTAA
This sequence comes from Flavobacterium sp. C3NV, assembly GCF_046825355.2. Classification (NCBI taxonomy): domain Bacteria; kingdom Pseudomonadati; phylum Bacteroidota; class Flavobacteriia; order Flavobacteriales; family Flavobacteriaceae; genus Flavobacterium; species Flavobacterium sp. C3NV. Next base: position 95,424 of record NZ_JBKQBJ020000014.1, read on the forward strand.
ACAAATTATCTACACAATCCCTGATAAATCAGCCAATAAAGATTATACCAAGTCTAAAGCAACAGCTTATTATCCTTCAGGAAATGAAAATGATGTTTATAAAATTGAATATGACGAAAATTGGAAACAATTACCCAAAGCGATTAAACTCAAAAGTCAGAAAATAATTAAAGATCATAGTTTAATCTATAAAGATTAATAACGGATTGTACTAAGCAACATTTTCTGCACAACACTTTTATCTCTATATTTACAGGATACAATACCTCTTTACAATGAAAATACATACCTCTTCAAAATTCCGTTTTTTATTCTTCTTCAGTATCATTTTGTTTGTGCCTGCGGTGAAAGCCCAAAACGAAGTATATTCAGAAACTCAAAAACAGCAAATTGCCGATACTACTTTTGTGAATTTAAAAGATTATAGCAAAGATTTTGTTTATGATATGAAATATGCGACCGAAGACAATTTCCTGAAAGCAAAAGTTTATGATTGTGCTGAATGTTTATTGCGTTACAAGACCGTTCAGGCTCTTATAGCTGCCAATAAAGAATTTATGAAGGATGGATGCAAAATAAAAATATACGACTGTTACAGACCTTTATCTATCCAAAAGAAAATGTGGGAGATAGTATCCAATCCCGAGTATGTTGCAGATCCAAAAAAAGGCTCCATCCATAATAGAGGAGGAGCCGTAGATATCTCGTTAGTAAATGCCGATGGTATCGAACTTGAAATGGGAACTAAATTTGATTTTTTCGGAATTCAGGCCAGTCATAATTATAAAAAACTGCCCGTTCCGGTACTCGCAAATAGAAAATATCTTAAAAGTATAATGATCAAAAACGGCTTCAATTCGTTTGATTCAGAATGGTGGCATTATAATTTAAAAACCGGTTTAAAAGATAAAGTTGCTGACCAAACCTGGAAATGCGATTAATTATTCAACACATCTCATATTTTCCATAAAATAGGTATTCGGTTTGTAAACCTTACCATTCAGTTCTGATGTTAATTCTCTTTTTACAATATAATCCTCTGTATTGGTTAGGTATTTAATACGCATTATAGAAACAGGAGATTTTTTTAGTTCTTCATAATTATCTTTCATAAACATAAAAATACCTGAGGTAATACGATTATCAAAACCATTATCGTCGTGAATAAGCGTACCGCAATTTTCTGTATTAATATGTAGTAGAGTAACGATTTTTCCGTTTTCTAATTGCAAAAAGATTTTCGAATTCTTATCAAAACAATTCGCTTTTATAAAATCTTTACTTTTCTGGATAAGCTGCAGGTTCAAAGTTGGTAAACCGTCTGTTTGCGCTAAGGCAAAGAAAACATAATCAAAAGTTCCGCCAAAATATTTTTCGCTAATAAGGTAATCATTGGTTACTTTATAACTACCAATAGAGTCATTTACATTTGCGCTGTATTCACATGGTTTTTGTGCAAATGCGGTAATCGTTAATAAAAAAAAGGTTAGAGTAATTAGTTGTTTCATTTTTGAGTTATTTTTCTGCAAATTAAAACTATTTTGTTATCATTTTTATCAGTTGTAAAAAAACAATACAAATTTCCTCCATTTTTTATTTTCCACTTTTTTCGAATGTTTTCTACCGTGTCCGGAAAATTTCGTGTAGTGATATTCGCCTGCTTGTTGGCAAGCTCCGTTTTCATTTCGTTTTTACCGTACCCAATCACTTTTTCGATTTCAAAAGATCGTCCGGGAAAATCGATTAAATTTTCTGATGTGTATAAATGCGAGTGTTTATGCAGTTTATTGATATCGAAAAAAGCACTTACTTCATCAAAACCACCGGATTTCATTATGGACGAATTGGCTTCGTAAACATATTTTTGAGGCAAATGATACGACGGAAAAATAGTATCATCACCCAGAACAAACTCAAAAGTCTCCGTTTTATCCTTTAAAATGTTGGCTGTTTTTATGCGAATTTCGCCTTTGTAATGATTATGAATTTCAAAAAGCAATTCTTTTACTTCATTTTCAAGCGCAATAATATGAATATTTTTAACGAATTTTAATTCAGATAAACCTGCTGAAATATCCAGTAAAGGAGCCGTTTTTATTAAAATAGAATCACTTTTTTCAAAATAAAAATCCAATAATTCAGGAACATTGGGCAAACAATCCTTTAGCATAAAAACCTTGCCTTTTGCATCGCTTCTGCGGGAAGGATCAATATAAATCCAATCCCATTTTTTATTCAGTTCGTTTAGCGCATTTGTAGAATCAGCAGCATAAAAAGTACAATTGCCAACTTTCAATTGTTCGAAATTATGTTGTACAATGGCAGATAAATCCTCATTGATTTCGCAATGTGTAATGCTCTTAAATTTTTGGGCAAAATAATAATCATCTACACCAAAACCTCCTGTAAGATCGATTAAGCTTTCACCTGAAATTAGCGAAGCTTTATAAGCAGCCGTTTTTTCAGATGAGGTTTGCTCAACAGAAACCTTACTGGGATAAATAATATTTGCCGTTGAAAACCAGGTCGGTAATTTGTCTTTTGCCTTAGATTTTGCTTCGATTTGATTTAAAATCAATATCCAGTCAATTTCAGGAAACGGATTCTTCTGAAGCGCTAATTTTGTAATCGGGGCACCACTATTTTGATTTATAAAGTCCTGAATATTATGGTCTAAAATAGAAGTGTTCAATGCTAAATTCTTTCGGTTAATACAGATACAATTTTGTTGTCAGGAAAAAATTCTTTCAAAATTACCTTTACCATTGTAAAAACCGGAATAGCAATAATCATCCCGACAATCCCAAAAGTAATTCCGCTAATTATAGTAATCAGGAATATTTCCAGCGGGTGCGAATTTACACTTTTTGACGAAATTATAGGCTGACTAATATTATTATCAATCGCCTGAACCAATAAAAATCCTATAATTACATAAATTGTTTTAGGTAAAATTTCAGTCTGAAAATCACTGCCAATCATACTAATCATCGTTAATATTCCGGCAAGAGTTGTGCCTATTATAGGACCTATATAAGGAATGATATTCAAGATAGCACATAAAAAAGCAATTACAAAAGCATTTTTATTTCCAAAAATCATTAGCACAATTAAATACAAAATAAATACAACGGTTAATTGCAATAATAATCCAATAAAATAGCGGGTCAAAAAGTGGTTGATTTTTGTAATAGAGTTGATGATTTTATCTTCATTATTATCCGGAAGAATTTTACGCGCACTTTCTTTAAATGAATCCTGATCCTTAAGAAAGAAAAAAGTAATGAAGAAAACAGAAACCAATCCCATTCCCATATCGGCTAAAAATCCCAATATTGAATTTAGAAAAACGGTAAAATAGCTAAAATCAATAAGCGAAGTGATTTTAGAATCTTTTAAAACCTTATTTAAATCAACATGTTGAATATTAAAATACGCTTCGATACTACGTTCCGTTTCCATAAACTGTCGCTGCAAACTTTGCGTATCCAGCAAAGAAAGATTATTGGCCTGAGAAATAATCAAGGGCACAAATAAAAAGATAAAACCAACGATTGCCAAAATAAACAAAACCAAGGCTACCGTGGCCGCCAGTGAATTGCCAAATTTTAATTTATTTTTTAAAAATTGTATTAACGGATTTGCAATTAAACACAATAGTAAGGAAATACACAAGTAAACAATTACAGTTTGTATCGTGTACAGAAAATATAAAGCGACAGTAATAATTAATATAGTTGCTAAAGCTCTTAAGATTCCGTTAGATATAATTTTTGATGTGATCATGTTTTGATTTTAGATTATAAATATAGGAAAAAGCTTTTAAAATTAAGGGATAAACAAAAAAAAGCGAGATGATTTCATCCCGCTTTTTACTTCCTTATTTTAATCTGTTTTTTTTAGATTCCAAATGCAGCTCTAGGCCCGCCTGAAACAAATATAGCAGCCATTCTGTTTTTTTGTCCTGTAGAGAACATATACATAGCATTATCATCAACATAATCCATATAGTTCATAGTCATTTCTACAGGAGTTCCTGAACAAGTACTGTAATGAGGATATGCAGGTACACCATAATTTTCTTCGTTATGAGTAGGAGTATCCGCTACTAAATCACTTCCGCAATTTGCATCTCCCCAAATATGGCGTAAATTCATCCAGTGACCCACTTCGTGAGTACCCGTACGACCTAAGTTAAAAGGAGCATTTGCAGCACCTGATAAACCAAAATATTTAGAATCAATTACAACACCGTCTGTAGCAGCTGCTCCTCCCGGAAATTGCGCATAACCTAATATTCCGCCACCAATGGCACAAGACCATAAATTAAGTTTTGTTGTTGGCGAAGTAGGCGCTAAACCACCCTGAGCTACTTTTTTCATGGCATCGTTTGTTCCCCATGACGTTTTTGTAGTCGATTTTCTAATGATCTGATCTAGAACAAATGAAATCCCTACATTCGCTTTTACACCTGCAAAAAGGGCAGGTACACTATTGTAATCTGAATTTAATGCATTGAAATCTTTGTTAAGGACATCAATTTGACTTTGAATTTGTGCATCAGAAATGTTTTGTGCGGCCGTTCTGTACAAAACATTGACTACAACAGGAATCTGAATTTTTCCGTTTACAAGTTTTCCTGTCACTAAAGCTTTGTTCGTAAAAGCTTCAATTTCATTCATTCTGATGGCTAAAGTAGGATCAGCTCTCAGTTGATCATCTAAAACTTGTTGTGATGCACATGCGCGGCGCGTTGATGCAGCTGTTGCTTCTGAATCTGTTGATTCTGATTGGTCATTTTGACAAGAAAACAGCAATAAGGCTGTTACCGCGGAAATAAGAACTTTTTTCATAATAACTTGGGTTTTTGTTATAAAAAATTACATTTGGTTGTTTGTTCCGCAATTTTATAACAAAATCATTTTGTAGCCAAATTTTTATAACGATTTATTTGTCAGAAATTTGTAAACCCTTGTATAATCTAGTTCCTACAAAAATAGCAATTGCAATTTTAAGATGTTTTTTCTTACTTATTGTTTTTTTTAATGTATTTTAACGTATTTATCTGCCTTTAATCGAGGTTTTGAATAGTTTTTTTTGAAGACTATTTTCGAATCGGCTTAAATTTAACAATATTTACAACAAAAAATTAGATGCTGGTAATCTCATACAAAGCAATACTGGCAGCTTGTACAACATTCATACTGGAGTTTTTTCCGAACATATTGATGTGCACAATTTGGTTCGAAATTTTTAAAAGTTCGTCTGAGATTCCGTCAATTTCACTTCCTATCAAAAGTGCAATTTTTTTATTATCAGGAATCACAACTTCTTTTAGAGGTTTACTATTGCTGGCAATTTCCAGAGCAATAATTTCAAAGTTGTTTTGAAGTAAAAAGTCAACAAGTGCTGCTGTTTCTTCAATTATAGTATGAGGCACATGAAGATGCGTGCTTCGGGAAGTTTTATTGATTTTTCTGGGTGTTAGCGGAATATCTTTTCCTAAAAAAATAATATTCTCGACCCCAAAAGCTTCGCTGATTCTAAAAAGAGAACCTATATTTTGCTGAAAATAAATATGATCGCAAACCAATGTTATAGGAAACGTTTTTCGTTCAAATTGATTTTCTTCGTGAGTAAGTTGCACTTTTTAAAATTTAAGATTGGTTTGTATTATTTGTAAACTTTTATTTAAACACATAGAAACATAGATTTAATTTTGAATTAAAGAATACAAAAAGAATATATTTCTTTCACATAGCTTTTCTATCTCTGTGTATTTTAAATAAGTGAAACGCCTTTTTTGAGATATTACAAAGCTATGTTTCTATGTGTTAAAAATAATATCAATTTAATTGGTAAAAATATAATTGATAATGTTGGCGCCCATTTTTAGGGCTTTTTCTCTAACAGCGATTGGGTCGTTATGCACTTCAGCATCTTCCCAGCCGTCGCCCAAATCACATTCGTACGTATATAGTAATACCAATTTATTTTCTACGAAAATTCCAAAAGCCTGCGCACGGGTTCCGTCATGCTCATGAATTTTTGGTAATCCGTTCGGGAAAGGATATGGTTTTTGAAATATGGCATGATTCGCCGGAATTTCGATTAAATTATTATTAGGGAATATTTTTTTTATTTCTTTTCGAATGTATTGATCCATTCCGTAATTATCATCAATATGAAGAAAACCGCCACCGGTTAGATAATTTCTTAAGTTACTAACATCAGCATCGCTAAAAACTACATTTCCGTGACCCGTCATATGTACAAAAGGATACGAAAGCAAGTCAGGATTACCAGGCTCCACAGTCGAAGGTTTCGCTTTTATTCTCGTATTAATGTTAGCATTACAAAACTTAATTAAGTTGGGTAATGAGGTTGGGTTTCCGTACCAATCGCCACCACCGCTGTATTTTAGCAAAGCAATTTCTTGTGAATATGAAGAAATAGAAAAAAGTAACAATAAGTAAAATATTCTTTTCATAATAATTATAAATTATCTGTAATTGCTTTTTTTATATACGACCTGTTATGTCATTTCGACGAAGGAGAAATCTCCACAAGTAGCTCCGTTCCAATTTTTCAATCTTTGTCGAGTTTCTAACGGAGATTTCTCCTGCGTCGAAATGACAAAACTATAAGATTACTAATTTAATCAATTAGAACTTTCATTAAAAAAAACAACGCTATGGCATGCTACAATAGCAGCCGTTTCGGTTCTTAAACGCGTATTTCCTAAAGTTACCGGTTGATAATCATTCTCTAAAGCCAATGCAATTTCCTTTTCAGAAAAATCACCTTCAGGACCAATAAGCATCGTAACGCTTTCATTTGGTTTTAAAATATCTTTTAATGATTTTTTATCCGTTTCCTCGCAATGCGCGATCAATTGCAAACCTTCATTTTTTTGTTTAATGAATTCCTTAAACGAAATCGCTTCATTTAATTTAGGCAAATAGGTTTCGTTAGATTGTTTCATGGCCGAAAGAATAATCTTCTCAAAACGCTCTAAATTAATTACTTTACGTTCAGATCGGTCACAAATAATTGGTGTAATTTCCTGAATCCCAATTTCGGTTGCTTTTTCCAGAAACCATTCAAAACGATCGTTCATTTTGGTTGGCGCAACGGCAAGATGCAAACGGAATTTAGGTTCGTCGGTTTTTTTTATCGAAAGTACCTGAACGATACATTTATTGTCAGAAGCCAATGTAATTTCGGTTTCAAACAATAAACCAAAACCATTTGTAACGTGTAAAATATCGGAATCTTTCTTGCGTAAAACCTTTATAATATGTCGGCTTTCTTCCTTGTCAAAAGAAAAGCTTTCAGTGGTTTTGTCAATATCCGGATTGTAAAATAATTGCATAATTAAAATTGAATTCGCGCTTTCGAAACTACTGCTGAAGTTTCGAAACGACTTGATAAATATTTTTGATATCCTACAATTCCTATCATTGCAGCGTTATCGGTAGTGTATTCAAATTTAGGAACAAAGGTTTTCCAACCGTATTTTCCTTCACTTTCTTTTAATCGGGTTCTAATACCTGAATTTGCCGAAACTCCTCCGCCAATGGCAATTTGTGTAATTCCGGTTTCTTTTACCGCCAATTTTAATTTATCCATCAAAATTTCGATGATTGTATATTGTATAGAGGCACAAATATCATTCAGGTTTTCTTCGATGAAATTTGGGTTTTTAAGTTTTTCCTTTTGGATAAAATATAAAATCGCCGTTTTTAATCCGGAGAAACTAAAATCTAATCCCGGAACTTTTGGTTTGGTAAAGGCAAATGCTTTTGGATTTCCTTCTTTGGCATATTTATCAATCAAAGGCCCGCCAGGATAGGGAAGTCCAAGAATTTTGGCACTCTTATCAAAAGCTTCTCCAACTGCGTCATCAGTGGTTTCGCCAATGATTTCCATATCAAAAAAGCCGTTTACTTTCACAATTTGGGTATGGCCTCCGCTAATGGTTAAAGCCAAAAACGGAAACTCAGGTTTATCAAAACCTTCTTCATCTATAAAATGGGCTAAAATATGCGCATGCATATGATTTACAGCAATCAACGGAATTTTTAAAGCCAATGACAATGATTTGCTAAAAGAACTCCCTACAAGCAAAGAGCCCATTAATCCGGGACCTTGTGTAAAGGCAATGGCAGTTAGTTGATCTTTTTGTACATTTGCTTTGCGAAGTGCTGCATCAATTACCGGAACAATATTTTGCTGATGTGCTCTCGAAGCCAATTCGGGAACAACACCACCATATTGGTTGTGAATTAACTGATTGGCCACAACATTTGAGAGTACTTTGTCGTTATGTAAAACCGCGGCAGCAGTATCATCGCATGAACTTTCGATGGCAAGAATAAAAACCTCTGAATTTTGCATATAAAGGCACGAATTTTGAATTATATTTGACAAATCAAATATTTGATTTTCTTTTATTATAAGGAGAAGCCAAAATTAAAGAATTTTTATCAAAAACAGCCGTTCTTTGTCTGTTCAAAATAAATTTAAAAGAAAACTAAAATAAAAGCAGCTATCAAAAAAGTAAAGAAAATAATATCACGAACCCTAATTGGGTTAATTTTACTTTTGTTAGTACTCGCAATCACCTTGGCTTTACCTATCGTTCAGACAAAAATTGCCAAATATGTCACAGAATCTTTAAACAGCGATTTTAAAACCGATATTACGGTAGACAGAGTTGCGATCAATATTTTTGGAGGAGTAAAACTCAAGAACGTCTTGATTCGTGATCATCACAAGAAAACTTTAATCTATTCAGATATCATTACAACTGATATTTTAAGTATCAAAAGATTGTTAGATGGCGATTTGATTTTTGGCGATCTGCGCTTAACAGGATTGATTTTTAATCTGAAAACCTATAAAAACGAGGACGAAAACAATATAAATAAGTTTATTAAATTGTTTGAAACAAGTCCTGAAAGAGCCAAATCGAGTAAACACTTTTTGCTGACAGCCAGAAATGCATACATCTCAAAAGGTGCTTTTTCTGTTATTGACGAAAATAAAACGACGCCCGTATTTCTTGATTTTAAAAAGCTAAACGCTTATATAAGCGATTTTAAATTATACGGTCCAGATGTAAATACTAATATTCATCGTTTTTCTTTTTTAGATCACCGTGGATTATATGTGTCCAACTTTGCAGGTAAATTCAGTTATACAAAAAAGCAGATTAAAGTTGAAAATCTGGCTATAAAAACCAAAAGAACTTCGATTTACGGACAAGCGATCTTAAATTATAACGTAGGAGATTTTCTTCAGTTTACAGATAAAGTAAAATTTGATGTTGCATTAGATTCGGCTTCGATTGCTTCAAACGATATTCGTTACTTTTTTGATGGATTGGGTAAAAATCAGCATTTTAAAATAAAAACCAAGATCAAAGGAACCTTAAATGATCTTAATTTAAGACATCTTAATCTAAGTGATACCAATGGTTCAAAGATTAACGGAACCATTAATTTTAAAAACCTTTTGGGTACCAAAGCTCAAAAGTTTGCCATGGATGGTAAATTCGATAAACTGGTTTCCAGTTATGATAATTTAGTGGTGATATTGCCGGGTATTTTGGGTAAAAAACTTCCTAAAGAGCTTAAAAGATTGGGGAAATTTAATATCGTTGGTAAAGCCAAAGTTTCTACAACGGCATTAGAAGCCAACTTTAAAATGGTTACAGATCTGGGTAATGGTCAGGCAGATTTGCATATGAATAATATCGATTTTATTGATAAAGCATCTTATTCCGGAAATATTATTTTGGATAATTTTAATGTTGGTGCTTTACTGAATAGAAAAGACATTGGTAAAACGACTTTAAATCTGGACGTTGACGGAGTTGGTTTTACAGAAAAATACCTGAACACTATTGTAAAAGGAGATATATCCAAATTAGATTATAATAAATATACCTATAATAATATCGTTGTAAATGGTAATTTCAAATTGCCATATTATAAAGGAGAATTATCTGTAAATGATCCTAATTTGAGTTTAACGTTTGATGGATTGGTAGATTTAAGCAAGCGCGAAAGCAAATATGATTTTCATATTAATGTAGAAAATGCTGATCTTCGAAAACTAAAATTCCTAAATGACTCTATTTCCAATTTCCGCGGAGATGCCGTAGTTGAAGTAACCGGAAATTCGATAGAAAATCTTCAGGGAACCGTTTCGATTAGAGATGCTGTTTATCAAAATCCTAAGGCAACTTATACTTTTGATGAAGTAACGGTAAGCTCAAATTTCGACGCTGATAAATTGCGTACCATTACCATTACTTCAGATGATGTGGTGAAAGGGGAGATCGTAGGTAAATTTCAGTTTGGGCAATTAGATAAACTGGTGATGAATTCGGTAGGTAGTTTATATACCAATTACAAACCTTACAAAGTAAAAAAAGGCCAGTTTTTACGTTTCAACTTTCATGTATATGATAAAGTGGTCGAAATGCTGTATCCGGAAATTAATATAGATTCAAGTACTGTGGTGCGTGGGAAAATAGATTCTGATTTACAGGAATTTAAATTTAGGTTTAAGTCACAAAAAATTACTGCTGCAAAAAACACCTTCGATAATATTCGTATTAATATTGATAATAAAAATGCGCTTTACAATGCTTACGTAGAGTTAGACAGTATCAAAACGCCTTATTATAAAGTACGTGATTTTAGTTTAATTAATGTTACGGCAAAAGACACCCTGTTTGTTCGATCTGAGTTTAAAGGAGGATCAAAAGGAGAAGATTATTTTAATCTGGATTTGTATCATACTATCGATAAAAACAAAAATAATATAGTAGGTATTAAGAAATCCGAAATGAAGTTTAAAGACTATTTATGGTATTTAAACGAAAACGACGGCGAGGATAATCAGATTGTATTTGATCAGTTTTTTAAAAACTTTACCATTGATAATATCATTTTATCGCACGAAAATCAGAAAATTGATTTAAACGGAGTTATCAAAGGAAACGACTATAAAGATCTCGTCCTGAATTTTGAAGATGTTGATATTAATAAAATTACGCCATTAACATCCAAATTTGTATTTAATGGTAATTTGAATGGTAACATTAATTATAAGCAGAATAAGAATGTGTATCAGCCCACAGCGGCCATTTCTATAGATCATCTTAATTTGAATAAAGTAGATCTGGGGACTTTAAAATTCGATATTTCAGGAGACGAAAGTTTCAAGAAATTTACCATAAATTCATCTATCCAAAATGGATTTACAGAATCGTTTAGGGCCAACGGAACTTTTGCAATCGAAAACAAAGAGACTTTCCTGGATCTTAATTTAAAACTCGAAGGATTTAATCTGGCTACTTTAGGTACGGTAGGAGGAGATGTTTTATCGAATGTAAGAGGATCTGTTTCCGGAAATGCGGCAGTTGTTGGAAATCTTAAAAAACCCGAGATCAACGGAAGGCTTTACGTAGAAAAAGCCGGAATGACAGTTCCGTATCTTAATACCGATTACGAATTGAGCGACCGAACAGTTATCGATTTAACAGATGAAAAATTCTTGTTCAGAAACAATCAGTTAACAGATACGAAGTACGGCACCAAAGGATTGCTGAACGGAAGTATCGAACATCATAATTTTGGCGACTGGAAACTGGATCTGACCATAACATCAAAACGATTATTGGCACTGGATACAAAAGATAGTGAAGATGCCGCTTATTTTGGTACAGCTTTTATAAATGGTACAGCAAGTATCAAAGGTCCAACAGAAAATCTCTTTATAAAAGTAGATGCTAAGTCCGAAAAAGGAACCGAAGTGAAGATCCCAATTAACAACGCACAAAGTGTTGGGGAAAGCAGCTGGATACATTTTGTAACACCAAAAGAAAAATACAACCTAGCCAATGGTATTGTCGAAAAAACAAGAAACTACAATGGTCTTGAGTTAGAATTTGATTTTGATATTACGCCCGACGCCGAGGTCGAAGTAATCCTGGACAGAAATTCCGGGCACGGTATGAAAGGAAAAGGATATGGATCTTTATTATTTAAGATCAATACACTGGGGAAATTTAATATGTGGGGAGATTTCCAGGCATACGAAGGAACTTATAATTTTAAATACGGAGGTTTAATCGATAAAAAATTCGCGGTTAAAAAAGGGGGTTCTATTATTTGGGAAGGAAACCCTATGAAAGCCCAGCTGAATCTTGAAGCAGTTTATAAAACATCTGCGAATCCGGCTGTATTATTAGATAACTCATCTTTCAATAAAAAAGTACCGGTAGAAGTTGTCATTGGTTTAAGAGGAGATTTGACAAGTCCTGAACCTAATTTTGATATTCAGTTTCCATCGGTAAGTAATGTTTTGAAATCAGAGATACAGTATAAGTTAGATGATAAAGACGTTCGCCAGACCCAGGCTTTGTATTTACTTTCGACAGGATCATTTATGAGTCCGGACGGATTTAATCAAAGTGATTTATCCGGAACCTTTGCAGAAACCGCTGCAAGTTTATTAGGCGGAATTATTAAATCAGACAATGATAAAATCAATATCGATTTGAATTTTATATCGGCAGATAAACGAATAGGTCAGGAAGCCGATGGTCAGTTTGTGGCCAATATAACGTCTCAGGTAAACGAAAGAATAACCATAAACGGAAAATTAGGAGTTCCTATAGGCGGTGTAAACGAATCGGCTATTGTGGGTGATATCGAAATATTATACCGTGTAAATGAAGACGGATCGATGAATCTTCGTTTATTCAATAAAGAAAATGATATCAATTATATAGGACAAGGAATTGGATATACGCAAGGAGTTGGTATCTCGTATGAAGTCGATTTTGATACTTTTAGCGAGCTGGTCAATAAATTATTTAAGAATCATAAATTAGAAAGAGCGATCAAAAGCTCATCAGATGATTTGCAGGATTCGTATCTGAACCCCGATTTTGTGAAATTCTCTAATAAAAAAGATGCCGAAAAGGATAAAAAGAAATCTGATAAAAAAGAAGAAGAGAAACAGCCACAGCCTAAAAATAACAGTGAAGGACTGATTCCTGACAACGATTTTTAATTAATTGTTAAAAATAATCTTAAAAGAAACCATTCGTCGTCGCGAATGGTTTTTTTATGGTAAATTAGGCGCTGATTTATTTTCTTACAAATATAAAATGATGTCGAATTTTTATAACACTTCATTTATGTATTGTTAATTTTAAAGATTTAATTAAAATAAGCACGTTTTATTATTTTAAATGAAATTTTTACTATCGAAAAACTTATTAACGAAAACGTTTGAATTTAACAAATTTTATTAATTAATGATAAACATCACCTGAAAAGTGCTGAATGTTTGTTAATTTTACACTTTAATACTTAAATAATGCCAAAAACAATAAAAAAAGTTGGTGTTCTTACTTCGGGAGGAGACTCGCCAGGAATGAATGCTGCAATACGATCAGTTGTTCGAACATGTGCTTATCATAATATAGAATGCATAGGAATTTATAGAGGGTATCAGGGAATGATCGAAGGAGATTTCAAAGAAATGGGACCTCGTAGCGTAAATAATATTGTAAACAAAGGCGGAACGATCCTGAAATCAGCTCGTTCAGTTGAGTTTAGAACACCGGAAGGTAGAAAAAAAGCCCACGAAAATCTATTGAAAGCAGGAGTTGATGCTCTTGTTGTAATAGGAGGAGACGGAAGTTTTACCGGAGGATTAATTTTCAATTCAGAATATGGTTTTCCTGTAATGGGAATTCCGGGTACAATTGATAATGATATTTTTGGTACAAGTCATACCTTAGGTTATGATACTGCCTTAAATACTGTTGTAGATTGTATTGATAAAATTAGAGATACAGCAAGTTCTCATAACCGTCTGTTTTTTGTAGAAGTTATGGGTAGAGATGCAGGTCACATTGCTCTTAATGCAGGAATTGGCGCTGGTGCCGAAGAAATTCTTATTCCTGAAGAAGATTTAGGTTTAGACAGATTATTAGACTCTCTTCAAAAAAGTAAAGCTTCAGGAAAATCATCAAGTATAGTTGTTATTGCTGAAGGAGATAAAATTGGTAAAAACGTATTCGAATTAAAAGATTACGTCGAAGCTAATTTACCTGAGTATGATGTAAGGGTATCTGTTTTAGGACATATGCAGCGTGGTGGTTCTCCATCTTGTTTCGACCGTGTTCTGGCAAGCCGTTTAGGTGTAAAAGCAGTAGAATCTTTAATCGAAGGTAAATCAAATTACATGGTAGGTCTTCAGGCAGATAAAGTTGCCCTGACACCTCTTGAACAAGCAATTAAAGGTAAATCTGAAATTGATAGAGAATTGTTGAGAGTATCTGATATCATGTCAACATAAAATAAAAGTTTAAAAAGGAAAGAAGTTTATTGTGAGGAAATTAGACTTTAAATTAGTGTAATAAAAACAAAAGCAAAAATTAAGTAAAATGTCAAAAGTAAAATTAGGAATAAACGGATTCGGACGTATCGGAAGAATCGTTTTTAGAGAAACTTTCAATAGAGATAATGTAGAAGTTGTAGCAATCAACGATTTATTAGATGTTGATCACTTAGCTTATTTATTAAAATATGATTCAGTTCACGGTCGTTTCAACGGAACTGTAGAAGTAAAAGAAGGAAAACTTTACGTAAACGGAAGAAATATCCGTATTACTGCTGAAAGAAATCCAGCTGACTTAAAATGGAACGAAGTTGATGTTGACGTAGTTGCTGAATGTACTGGTATCTTCACTACTATCGAAACTGCAAATGAGCACATTAAAGGTGGTGCTAAAAAAGTAATTATTTCTGCTCCTTCTGCAGATGCTCCAATGTTTGTAATGGGAGTAAACCACGAAAGTGCAAAAGCTACTGATTTAGTAGTTTCTAACGCTTCTTGTACTACAAACTGTTTAGCTCCTTTAGCTAAAGTAATTCACGATAATTTCGAAATTGTTGAAGGTTTAATGACAACTGTTCACGCAACAACTTCAACTCAAATGACTGCTGATGGTCCTTCAAGAAAAGACTGGAGAGGTGGACGTGCTGCAAGCATCAACATCATCCCATCTTCTACAGGAGCTGCAAAAGCAGTTGGAAAAGTAATTCCTGCTTTGAATGGAAAATTAACTGGAATGTCTTTCCGTGTTCCTACTGCTGACGTTTCTGTAGTAGATTTAACTGTAAAAGTAGCTAAAGAAACTTCTTACGAAGAAATTATGGCTGTTTTAAAGAAAGCTTCAGAAAATGA
This sequence comes from Flavobacterium sp. C3NV, assembly GCF_046825355.2. Classification (NCBI taxonomy): domain Bacteria; kingdom Pseudomonadati; phylum Bacteroidota; class Flavobacteriia; order Flavobacteriales; family Flavobacteriaceae; genus Flavobacterium; species Flavobacterium sp. C3NV. The sequence continues at coordinate 110,706 of NZ_JBKQBJ020000014.1, forward strand.
ATTAAAAGGTATTTTAGGATATACTGAAGATGCAGTTGTTTCTCAGGATTTTATTTCTGACAAAAGAACTTCAATCGTTGATGCTACTGCAGGAATTGGTTTAAATTCAACTTTCTTCAAATTAGTATCTTGGTACGATAATGAGTACGGATACTCTTCTAAATTGATCGATTTATCTGTGCATATCGCAGGTTTAAAATAATACTATATTTATACTCAAAATCCCGTTACCTAAAAATAACGGGATTTTCGTATTTTGTTAGGTCTTTAATTAATGTAAAAAATACACTTTTTATTTAGTTAAAGAAAAACTAATCCAAAAACTAAATAAAATGAAATTAATAGTTGATAGTGGATCTACTAAAGCCGATTGGATTGCAATTGATGATAATGGAAAAGTATTATTCACCACACAAACATTAGGATTAAATCCTGAAATTCTTGAAGGTCCTGAAATTATCGAAAGATTAAATGACCGTTTTGATATTTTACAAAATAAAAAAAATGCTACACATTTGTTCTTTTACGGAGCAGGTTGTGGAACTGACAGAATGAAAACAGAGCTTTCGCAAATATTCCAGGAATATTTTGTAAATGCTATTGTAGAAGTTCATGAAGATACCTACGCGGCAGTTTATGCAACTACTCCAAAAGGAGAAGAAGCAATTGTGAGTATCTTAGGAACAGGTTCTAACTGCAGTTATTTTGATGGAAAAGTATTGCATCAAAAAGTACAATCATTAGGCTATATTGCTATGGATGATTGTAGCGGAAATGTTTTTGGAAAAGAATTAATCAGAAAATATTATTTCAATAAAATGCCTAAAGAACTGGCAGTAGAATTTGAAAAAGAATATGATTTAGATCCTGATTTTATCAAAAATAAATTATACAAAGAACCAAATCCAAATGCTTATTTAGCAACTTTTGCTAAGTTTTTAATCAAGCACAAAGACACTGAGTTTTGCAGAAAAATTATCTTTAAAGGGATGAAATCTTTTGTAAAGAACTACATCAAACAGTTTGATAACTGTAAAGAAGTTCCGGTTCATTTTGTAGGTTCTATTGCTTTTTATCTAAAAGACGAATTACAGGAAACATTTGATAAGTACGAACTTCAGTTAGGTAATGTTTTAAGAAGACCTATTGACGGATTGATTGCTTATCATGTTGCTAATCAATAATTAAAAAGTAAGTATGGAAATTGCTATAATAGCTCACGATGGTAAGAAGGCAGATATGGTTCAGTTTTTAAACAAAAACAAAACACTTCTTCTTCAGGAAAATATTAAACTGATTGCAACAGGAACTACCGGAAGCAAGGCTGTAAATGCCGGTTTTAAGGTAAAAAGAATGCTTTCAGGACCAATGGGAGGCGATGCGCAAATTGCTGCGCGTGTAGCCGAAGGTAAAACGCAAATGGTTTTCTTTTTTAAAGATCCTTTAGCGAGCCATGCTCATGAAGTCGATATTAATATGCTTATTCGTGTTTGTGATGTACACAATGTACCTTTGGCAACAAATGAAGCTTCTGCCCAGTTGTTACTAAATGCTATCGCATTGCAATTATAGAATTTCACATCATAAAATATATTCTCGAAACCGTTTCATTACTGAAACGGTTTTTTGTTGCCTGAAAAATTCATGATATTAATATAATTGACACTGTTTTTTGCTGTATTCTTAAATATTTGATATTCATTGATTTGTAATAATTTTACTCATGTTTTTAATGTAAATTTGATTTATATTTATTACTAAATCATGAAAAAACAAACTTCAATTGCAATTATTGCTCATGATAATAAAAAAGCAGATATGATTCAGTTTTTGATTAAAAACGGAATTGCGCTTCAGCATGATAAAGTAAAACTTATTGCAACAGGAATATTAGGAAGAAATGCTGAGAAATCAGGATTTAAAGTAAAAAAGATGCTTCCGTGTTTAATGGGAGGCGATGCTCAAATCGCATCTAAAGTAGCTGCGGGTAAAATTAATGTCGTCTTTATGTTTACGGATCCTTTAGTGACCAATGCTCATGAAGTAGATATTAAGATGCTGGTCAGGATCTGCGATGTGCATAATGTGCCGCTGGCTACAAATGAGGCAACGGCACAATTATTTTTAAATGCTATTGTACAGCGATTATAGAAATCTCTACGTTTACATTTTTTGGTAAACAAGCTACCTGAACGGTTTCACGGGCAGGCGCCGTTTTTTCATCAAAATAAGACCCATAAATAGCGTTTATAGCGGCAAAGTTATTCATATCCATGATAAAGATTGTTGCTTTTACTACGTTTTCAAAAGTCATGTCTGCAGCCTCAAGAATGGCAGCAATATTTTGCATTACCTGCGTTGTTTCATCATTTATATTTTCGGTAACAAGATCTCCCGAAGCTGGATTTATGGCAATCTGGCCAGAGGCATAAAGTGTATTTCCGGATAATACAGCCTGATTGTAAGGGCCAATTGGAGCCGGAGCTTTGTCAGTAAAGATGATTTTTTTCATGATAATAGTTTTAAATACTAAATAGAAGAATTATAATGTAATTAGAGATCATGAAATTAAGATTTAAATTTTTGAAAATCCAGTTTCATAATCACTAAAAATATTTTAAGGTTTAAGTTAATGATTGCTTATCGGTTAGAAGTGCTTCGTTTGTTCCATTTAATGTCGCTAAGCATTCCGGATTTGATTCCGATAAAGAAGTTCCAGTTTGAGTTTACACCCAGCGGACTCCAGTTAAACGCCATTCTCCAGCTTAATAAATCCCTTTCAAAACGGAATTGCGTAAAAGTAACCCCTTTTTGTACAAAATCGTAACCGGTAGAAACTCCGCCTTTCCATTTTGGGGTAATATCCATATTAGCAGATATCATGATAGAGTTTCCTGTAATTTTGTTTTCGCGATTTACATTCGAATAGGTCAATGAATAAGCCATTGTCATATCCCAAGGTATTTTTGCTTTAAAGAATTCGGTTATAACGTCATCTTCGTCATCTTTTTGATTGGCAAACTGACTGTTTCGGCTGTCATTCAAATCAGTATTTGTTCCAAATAAATCATCTTTACGACCTCCGTTCCGTTCACTTTGCTTGTTTTCCTCTTCTTTTCCGTTTCCTTTATTAGAAAACGAATAGTTTAAAGTAACGTTAGCGCTGGTCATTCTAAATAAACTCCCGCCATTATCAATATTATAAGTATTAATTCTGGCCCCGCCATTATCGATCGCGTACGGATCTAATGTAGCACCAAAATTCACATTCATTTTATTATCAAAAAGTTGTGTTCCACCACTTACAAGAACCGGTTGCCATGCTAAACTTTCTTTTCCGTCAGCATTAAAATTATAACTCGTGCTGAAGTTTAAATTGTTTAACAGCATGATCTTTTTAGGTTCTGTTTTTGTGCTGTCCCTGTCTCTTACTTTAGCTTCAAAAGTATTGCTTAATGCAAAGGATACAATATTAGAATTGCTTTTACCCGGAGCTCCAAAAATACCGCCATCAAATCTTGAGTAATTCGAAATTCTTCCGGTAGCATCAACCGTATAATTATTATAATATTGATCAAAACTTGGAGTGTACGAATAAGTAACAGTCGGACGCATTACGTGACGAATGGATTGGATTCTTTTGTCGCTTCCAAAATTAAACGTACCGTAAATCGTAGTTCCTAAATTCGTACTGAAATTATAGGTTCTAAAAGCGTCAAAACCATTAACAGTTGTATTTACGACCTGACCTTTATCCGGATCATAATTTTTATCAATAGTTTTGGTAACCCAGGTTTCCTGATAGTTGGTAGAAGCTCCTGCACTAAAATATTTAAATACTTTAAAATTGGTACTAATAGGGATACTGTGCTGCATTCCTATTTGAGCATCCCTAAACATTTGTGGTTTAAAGAACAATGAATCTGTAGTGGTAATATTGTTTTTACCGCTTAGATTATATTGTAAGTTAATGTTTTTGATAAAACCTTTTTTAACCCCGTCTTTTCCAACAAACGGATATACACGATCGACACTGGCTTGCAAAGTCGGTAATGTCATTTGAATTTGCTCTGTTTGTGTATTTTGCGAATGTGTTGCTGTTAATGAAAAACGAGCTTGCGGTATGGTATTAAAGGTTCTGTTGTATGAAATAGATGAATTTAAAGTATTGTTTAAATTCGAACCTACGTTGGCCTGGTTAATCGATCGCTTAAAGTATTTACTACTACCCATATTTACGGAAGCAGAAAAACTTGAATTTGGATTCGATTTTGAATCTTTTGAATGAGACCACTGAATGTTGTAAATGTTTTCTTTACTGTAGTCAGGATAACCTCGCTCGCTGTTGATCAGGTTCTCAAAACGAACATTAAGGTTTCCTCGATATTTGTATCTGGTGGCGTACGCCGACTCAAAACGCATGGCGTAACTACCGTTGGTATAATAATCTGCTAATACCGTTAAATCATAATTATCGCTTAAAGCAAAATAATAACCCATGTTTTGCAATGAAAAACCTCTTGTATTTGAGTCATTATAACTTGGTACGATAATACCGGAAACACTTCTCTCCTTAGTCATTGGGAAAAAAGCGAAAGGCAATACTAGCGGAGTTGGTACGTCTGCAATTACCATTTGAGTGGTACCTACAACAACCTTTTTATTAGGAACGAATTTTACTTTGTTGGTTCTGAAATAGTATTCAGGATCGTCAATGTCTTTTGCAGTGGTGAAACGCGCGCCTTTTAAAAAGTAAACCGAATCGTTTTCTTTTTTGGTGATGGCCGCTTTGATTTTAAATTCTCCCTGTTCTGTCCTTGAATTATAAATTAAAGCCTTTTTGGTTTTAAAATTAAATCGGATAGAATCAGGCTGAACTTCGCTTGGACCTTGTTTAAAATTTGGATATTGTATCAAAACACCAGCAGAATCTCTTATACGACCAGCATAAACTTCATCTTTTTCGAGGTTTAAAACAATAATACCCGACTTTAGTTCGACATCTTTATAATATAATTCGGCTTCATTATATAAAGTAAGCGTTTTATTTTTCCTGTCGTACTTGGCGTAATCCTTAGCTTTGTACTTCGTAACAGCATCTAAAGCGCTCTTTTTAGTTTTAACAGTATCTAACTTTATGGTATCAGCAATAGGAGCCGGTGTTAGATCTGGAACAACAGTTTTGGGTTTATCTGTTTGTTTTACAGTTGGTAACGGCTTTTTTTTGTTTTTTATCTCTTGCGAATATAAATTACCACATCCTAATGTTAGGAAAAATGATAATAAAACGATATTAAATAAGTTTGTATGCAAAGGTTTAAATGCTATTTTTGTAAAATTATGGCTTGTTTTTTGACATGTCAAACTTACATATAATTTTTTGTCAAAAATAATCAATTGTAAAAATTATAGCAGTTACGTTTTATTAAAATTAACTTTTAGATTTATGAACAGATTTAACAAAATTAAAGTAATATTTACTTTTTTTCTAACGATATTGTCTTTTTGTGCATACAGCCAGTCAAATGTTTTTAAGGTAACACTTGATGCTGGACATGGAGATCATGACTTTGGAGCTGTTTATAGCGGACGGATTGAAAAAAATATTGCTTTGGCTATTGTTTTAAAAGTTGGTAAAATTTTAGAAAGTACGCCCAATGTTAATGTGATTTATACTCGTAAAACAGATGTTTTTATCGATTTGGTCGAAAGAGCCAATATTGCAAACAGAGCAAATTCGAATATTTTTGTGTCAATTCACTGTAATGCCAATAAAAATACGGCTGCCGACGGAACAGAAACATATGTAATGGGTTTAAGTAAACTGGCATCGAATCTTGAGGCTGCGAAAAAAGAGAACTCGGTTATTACCTTAGAGAAAGATTATAAACGTAAATACGAAGGTTATGATCCCAATTCTCCGGAATCTATGATTGGATTGACTTTAATGCAGGAAGAATATCAGGACAATAGTATTTCGCTGGCCAGCAAAATTGAAGATAATTTTGAAAAACTGGGAAAAAAACTAAGACAGGGAGGAGTAAAGCAGGCACCATTTATGGTACTTCATAAAGCTTATATGCCAAGGGTTTTAGTAGAAACAGGATTTATCTCTAATCCTACTGAAGGAAATATTTTAAATTCTGAAGAAGGGCAAAACGACATTGCAAAAGCTATTGCCGAAGCAATTTTGAGTTATAAAAGAGAATATTTTGGTTCCGGGTCTAATGAATCAAACGATGCGCGACCAGTAAGAGATACTACTCCGGTAAAAGCAAAGGTGGTTGAAGCTCCTGCCGTTGCTAAGAATACTCCAAAAGGAACATTCTTTAAAGTACAGCTTATTGCCAGCATTAAAAAAACACCTTTAGAACCTAAAAATTTTAAAGGACTAAAAAATGTAACAATGATATACGAAAATAATATTTATAAATATTTTTACCAGGAAACTTCAGATTATACAGCTGCAAAAAAATATTTAGAAGAAGCTAAGGATAAAGGATATGGAGCTTCTTTTTTAGTTGCAACTAAAGACGGAGAAAAGATCAGTATTCAAGACGCTATTAAATAATAGCCTTTAGTTCGAATATTTATATTAATTTTGTACAAACACTAAGAATTTTGAAACTAACAAGAGAAATTAAAACGGCTATTTTAGTCATCGCGTCAATTTTATTATTTATCTGGGGCTACAGCTTTTTAAAAGGTAAAGACCTTTTTACAAATTACAAGACATTATATGTAGAATATAATAATGTTGAGGATTTGTCACCATCAGCACCCGTTACCATAAATGGACTTTCAATTGGTAAAGTAAGTAAAATTACAATAAACGAAGTAACTGGTAAATTACTAGTTGAACTTCAGTTAAAAACAGATTTCCCAATCTCAAAAACAAGTAAAGCTGCTTTGTATTCTCCAAGTTTAATTGGCGGAAAACAAATTAAGATTTTACCTAATCTTGCAGATAAAGATCCTGCTGAAGAAGGGCAAACGCTTTCATCTACAGTAGAACTGGGATTAACAGAATCTCTGGGAGGTAAAATCGAACCAATTCAGCAAAAATTAGATTTAATGCTTCTTAATATTAATACTCTGGTTTCCGGACTAAATAATGTATTGGATAAAAAAGGGCAGGAAGATCTAAAAAAATCATTGGCAGAATTAAGCCAGACTATGGAGCAATTTCATAGAGCCTCAGGAACTTTGAATACTATCTTAGATACTAACAAAGGTCAGATTAATGGAGTAGTGACAAATTTTAACAAAATGTCAAACAACTTCAATAAGATATCTGATTCTTTAAACAAAGCCGATTTAGGAAAAACAGTTAGAAACCTAAACCAGACTTTGGCTAAAGTAGACGGTATTATGAGTAACTTAAACTCAGGAAAAGGTACTGCTGGTAAATTATTGAATGATGATGCTTTGTATAACAATTTGGCTAAGACTTCAAAAGAGTTAGAATTGTTATTGCAGGATGTTCGTTTATACCCAACCCGTTATGTAAATGTTTCTCTTTTTGGAAAGAAAAATAAACCTTACGTAGCTCCTGCAGAAGATGCAAATTCAACCGATAAAAAATAATAAGGAATGGGATATTTAGACAATATTTTATTTGCTATACTTTTAATAGCTGGTTTTGGCTTTTTTGCTTCAAGTGTAAAAAAGATTATCCGAAACATTAACTTAGGAGTTGATGTAGATCGTAAAGATAATCCAAAGGCACGTTGGGCAAATATGGCGATGATTGCTTTAGGGCAGTCAAAAATGGTGAAACGACCTGTTGCCGGAGTATTGCATATTGTTGTTTATGTAGGTTTCGTTATTATTAATATCGAGTTGCTCGAAATCATCATTGATGGTTTATTTGGGACACATAGAATTTTTGCACCTTATTTAGGTGTGGTTTATGATGTTCTTATTGCTGCGTTTGAGATATTGGCATTTTTGGTTCTGGTTGCAGTTATTGTATTCTGGATCAGAAGAAATATAATTAAATTAAAACGTTTTATAAATCCGGATTTAAATGGTTTTCCAAAAAGTGATGCCAATTACATCTTGTATTTCGAGACTGTTTTGATGATTTTGTTTTTACTAATGAATGCTTCTGATTTGCATTTACAAAATGTTCCGGGAGGATTCTCTCCTTTTCATAAAGCAGGGAGCTTTCCAATAAGTCAGTTTATTGCGCCAATGTTTAACGGAGTTTCAAACGAACTGGTTGCACTACTGTTTGAAGTTTTTTGGTGGTTGCATATCGCGGGTATTTTGGTTTTTATGAACTATCTATACTTCTCAAAACATTTACATATTCTTTTGGCTTTTCCAAACACTTATTTTGCAAACCTGGAACCACAAGGTCAGTTTGATAATTTGGCATCGGTTACTAAAGAAGTAAAATTAATGATGGATCCAAACGCAGATCCGTTTGCGGCTGCTCCGGTAGATGAAAACGCTGCGCCAACTAAATTTGGAGCAAGTGATGTTCAGGATTTAAACTGGGTTCAGTTATTAAACGCATATACTTGTACGGAATGTGGTCGTTGTACATCAGCTTGTCCGGCGAATCAAACAGGTAAAAAATTGTCTCCTCGTAAAATTATGATGGACACAAGAGACCGTTTACAGGAAGTAGGAAAAAATATTGATGCCAATAAAGGTGTTTTTGTTCCGGATAATAAAACATTATTAAACGATTATATTACTCCCGAAGAATTGTGGGCTTGTACCTCATGTAATGCTTGCGTAGAGGAATGTCCTGTAAATATTAGTCCGTTGTCTATTATTATGGATATGCGTCGTTATTTGGTGATGGAGCAAAGTGCTGCGCCAATGTCATTGAATGCGATGATGACAAATATTGAAAACAATGGTGCACCTTGGCAATACAATCAACAAGACAGATTGAATTGGAAAAACGAAAATTAAAATTGTAGTTTAATCGGTTAATCGTTAATTCGTTTAATTGATAGAATAAAATAATTTTTCGGTTTTAGTGAAGTTTGAAGATTCGTTTTACAACGATTAACCAAATTAACGATTAGCCGATTAAACAAAAAAGAAGATGTCAGAAAGTTTAGTAGTACCAACAATGGCAGAAATGCTGGCCGAAGGAAAACAACCAGAAGTTTTGTTTTGGGTAGGTTGTGCGGGAAGTTTTGATGATAGAGCAAAAAAAATTACAAAGGCATTTGTGCGAATCTTAAATCGTACGAATGTTTCTTTTGCGGTTCTGGGTACTGAAGAGAGTTGTACCGGAGATCCTGCAAAACGTGCCGGAAATGAATTTTTGTTTCAGATGCAGGCCATGATGAATATCGAGGTTCTAAATGCTTATGAGGCTAAAAAAATTGTTACGGCTTGTCCGCATTGTTTTAATACTTTAAAAAATGAATATCCTGAATTAGGTGGTCAATATGAAGTAGTACATCATACTGAGTTTTTAAAGTCGTTAATGGATGACGGAAGATTAACTGTTGAAGGAGGTCAGTTTAAGGGGAAAAAAATCACTTTTCACGATCCTTGTTATTTAGGAAGAGCCAATAAAGTTTATGAAGCACCAAGGGATTTAATCGAAAAACTTGATGTGGAATTGGTCGAAATGAAACGTTCTAAGGCAAATGGTTTATGCTGTGGAGCGGGTGGAGCACAAATGTTTAAAGATGCTGAACCCGGAAACAAAGAAGTAAACGTATTACGTACAGAAGATGCTCTGGAAGTAAAACCGGATATTATTGCAGCAGGTTGTCCGTTTTGCAATACAATGTTAACTGATGGTATTAAACATCAGGAGAAGGAAGGACAGGTTAAAGTAATGGATATCGCGGAGTTAATAGCTAATGCACAGGATCTTTAACTAAGTTTCTGAGTTGCTAAGTTACTGAGGTTCTCAGTTTTTTAACTTGAAACCTTAAACCTGAAACTACTTGTGAATCTAAAATCAACAATCTAAAATCTAAAATTAAAATGTATATACCTTTTGAAGATTTACCTGGCGAATCCAAAATCTGGATTTACCAATCGAACAGAAAATTTTCTGAGGAAGAATTTTCTGAAATAGAAACTGACCTGAAAGCTTTCGTTGAAGGCTGGGCAGCACACGGAACAAGTTTAGAAGCTTCGTACCAACTAAAATACAACCGATTCATTATTTTGGCTGTAAATCAGGATGTGCAGGCAGCTACAGGATGTTCTATAGATAGTTCGGTAGAATTTATCCAGAGTTTGGAGAAAAAATACAACGTTGATTTACTGGATAAAATGAACGTGACTTTTAAACTTGGTGAACACATAGCTCACAAGCCATTAATTGATTTCAAGAAAATGGTGAAAGATAAATCGGTTTCTGAGAATACGATTGTTTTTAATAATCTTGTAAATAATATCGAAGAATACAACGAATCCTGGGAAGTTCCTGCTGCCGATAGCTGGCACAGCAGATTTTTCTAAGATAGATTTATAATATATTTGAAAGGCATGAAATTTAGATTTTGTGCCTTTTTTTGTGGTTTAAAAAAAAAGAAAAATATTTTGGATAAAATAATTAGTTTTATAGAAAATTAGAAGCTAAAAACACATGAAGAAAGAAGTATTTTTATTACTAACATTTTTAACCTGTAATTTTATTTTTTCGCAGAATTACATGGCGGGACAAAAGAGATATTGTGAAACTAATGATGCTAAGATATTAGAACTTTATGATTTAGGATTTAGAACTTTACAATACAAAAAATATCAGAATGTATCAACAAGGATTTTTTTAGATATTGTTAAAAAAGATTCAACACAATGCGATGCCTATTTTTGGGCTGGATATACTTTAAGATTGCAAAATAAATATGATCTTGCTATAGGATGCTATTATATGGCAGATAGTCTTGCGAACAATAAGTCAATAGAATTTAAACAAAATTTGGCAATGACTAGTTTGATGCTTGGAAAGGTGGATTTGGCTAGAAAAAAATACAGTGAGATGATAACTTTTTTTCCTGATAATCCCGAAGGTTATTATGGTTTTGCTTTAACCGCACCAATGATTGGAGATGTTGATAAAGGTTTGGAAAATATTAAAATCTCGATTGAAAAGTATGGTAAACGAGATTCTGAAATTAAAAATCAGACGGAATTATTATACGGAATACTTTTAACATTGAATAAAAATTACACAGAAGCTGTACTTCATTTTGAAGAATGTGCGTCTAAGTTTAAAAATGATGATAATTTTAATATTCATTATTCTTTGAGTCTGATAAAGATAGCAGAACAAAACAATGATGAAGATGGAAAGAAAAAAGGTTTGAAAGTTTATAATAAAATTAAAAACAAGGAAGAAATACCTAAGGCCTTGAAAGGAGAATTTAATTTTAAAACATAAAAAAATATAGAAGAAGCATGAAATTTATTTTTGTGTCTTTTTTGCTGCAAACCTAACAGAGTTTTAAAACCTGTTAGGTTTTTTTACGTTCTGTTGCGGCTAGAAATCTTTGTCAAAGTTGAAAACTTTGACAAAGATGATCGCGACAAATCTAACGGGTTTACTAAACGCAAAACAAAAAAGTTCTTATAAAAACAAAAACCTCTAATCTAGCCCCGATGGAAGTGATATCCTTTTATGTCCGCCGCGGCGGACATAAAAGATATAACGGACAGCGGGACGAGTGGTCTTTTGGAAAATGCATCTTCTGCTTCTAATTTAAATTATGAATGTAAAGTACTTCGACTACTCTAAGGCTGAAGGTGATACTAGTAGAATAATTGTTTTGAATATCTAATGTTCTAATACTCTGACAGATCTAATCTTCACAAAAATCTAACAATCTAAATCTTCGATTAAATGCTATTTTTGAGTACTTTCGTAGTATTAAATTTAATACATGAAAATAGCTATAGTTTGTTATCCGACATTTGGCGGTAGTGGCGTAGTTGCTACAGAATTAGGTCTTGAATTAGCCAGACGCGGACACGAAATCCATTTTATTACTTATAGTCAGCCGGTTAGGTTGGCACTTTTGAATCCTAATGTTCATTATCACGAAGTAAACGTTCCTGAATATCCTCTTTTTCATTATCAGCCTTATGAGTTGGCTTTGTCAAGCAAATTGGTTGATATGGTGAAATTATATAAGATTGAAGTTTTGCACGTGCATTATGCTATTCCTCACGCTTATGCGGGTTATATGGCGAAGCAAATGCTGAAGAATGAAGGAATTAATCTGCCGATGATTACGACGCTTCACGGAACTGATATTACACTGGTTGGAAATCACCCTTTTTATAAGCCGGCAGTGACGTTTAGTATCAATAAATCTGATTATGTAACTTCTGTTTCGCAGAGTTTGAAAGATGATACTTTGAAGTTGTTTAAAATCAAGAATAAAATTAAAGTGATTCCGAATTTTATTGAGTTGGATAAGATGAAAAAAGATCCGCTTGCACCTTGTCACCGATCTGTAATGGCGAAGGAAAATGAGCGCATCATTACCCATATTAGTAACTTTAGAAAGGTAAAACGTATTCCGGATATTATTAAGATTTTCTATAATATCCAGAAGGAAATGCCTGCTAAACTGATGATGGTAGGTGATGGTCCTGAAAAAGAAAAAGCGGAAGTTTTATGTATGGAACTTGGAATTTACGATAAGGTAATTTTCTTTGGAAACAGTAATGAAATCGATAAGATTTTATGTCTGACGGATTTGTTTTTACTTCCGTCAGAAACAGAAAGTTTTGGTTTGGCAGCTTTAGAGGCTATGGCTTGCGGTGTTCCGGTAATTTCGAGTAATTCGGGAGGTTTGCCTGAGGTTAATTTTGATGGTATTTCGGGATATTTGAGTAATGTTGGGAATGTAGAAGAAATGGCGGCAAATGCAATCAAGATTCTTAAAGACGATAAAACGCTGAATGAATTTAAAGCAAATGCCTTGGAAGTAGCAAAGAAATTTGATATCAAAAATATATTGCCTAAGTATGAAGCTTTGTATCAAAAAGCAATAGACGATTATAAAGAATAAAACATAATTTTAAAATACTCGTAAATGAAAAAAGTAATTTCGGTTTTAGTAATTTTTGTTTTGATTTCTTGCGGAGCAAAAAAAACAGCAGATTCAGGTTCGAAAGTTTTGTATGAAGTTTTAACGGAACAATCTGACGGCGGTGGAAATATTAAGTTTTTTGAAATTTTGACAGAACCTAATGAAATCAAAATGTTGGAAAACGACCCGCTTTTAAAAGATAAAATGAAACAGGATGATATTAGTAATTCGAATTATGTTATCTTGAATATGGGGGAGAAAAACACCGGCGGATACTCTATTGGGGTTGAAAAAGTAGAAGAAACCGATAAGAATATTATCATTACAATAAAAGAAGTTAGTCCTGCTCCGGATGCCATGGTAATGCAGGTGATTACTTATCCTTATACGGTGGTAAAAGTGCATTCGAAAAAAGAGATTATCATTAAATAAGCTTTTTGTCAGGCTGAGCTTTGAGTTTAACCGCGAAGCACGCAAGGTTTTTATACATTGGGTTTTGTAAAATAAACGCAAAAGTTCGCAAAGCTAACAATAGAAAGCTTTGCGAACTTTGCGTTTTCTGAGTATACATTATATAAAAAAATTTGCTATCGGGATTGTGGTTACATAATATTTAGAATAAAAAAATCCTGTCGCTTTTCAACGACAGGATTTCTTTTTACAATTATTTTTTAGTTTTAATTTAGAATCTAAATTTAACTCCTAAACCTACGTCAAATCCAAAATTGTCATCGTCATAGTATCCAGAACCAATTTCTGGTCTTGCATCTAATGAAAGTGTAATAGGTGCTTCGCTAAATCTGTATTCTATACCGATATCTCCAGCTGCAAATACGTAAGTTCCACTGTCGTTATACTTGAAATTGTTGTTGTAGTAATCGTGATCCCATGCAGCAATACCACCACCAACACCAGCATACCAGTTAAAACCTCCGTCGATGTTCCAAACCCATTGGTAAAGAGCAACACCTTTAATGGCGTCTACGTTACTGCTATTTCTAAAACCTAAATCAAATTCAAGTCTGTTTTTTTGGCTTAAGCCTAATTGATATGATACCTCGCCACCAAATCCGTTGTTATCTCCTAAACGTACTCCTAAAGCATGTTTTGAAATTTCTTGTGATTGAGCTGTAAATGCTAATCCTAATAGCATGAAGGCAGATAAAATGATTTTTTTCATAAAAATGGTTATTTAATTTTTTTCAAATGTACAGTTACGTGTAATGTACAAACGTATAATATTTTTGAAAATTGTTATATAATTCACATTTTCGCGTTCTAATCAAATTTTGTTAAAGCCTTATGTTTCAGTTATAATGCGGGATTAGGCGTTTTTTTTGAAATCTTTTTCTTAGGTTATTTCTTCAGAATTATGGAGGAGATTAATTGTGAACTTAGAATATCTTCCATCTCAAAAAGGTTTTCTTCTTCGGTAAAATTACTTTCGGTATACGAATATAATTTCCAACGTTTTTTGTGGTATTCTAATGCAGTAAGATTTTCGACCCAGTCTCCGGAATTTAAATATAAGGTAGATCCGTGTTTGTTTTCTTTAGTAATGATTTTTGGTTCGTGTATATGTCCGCAAATTACGTAATCGTATTTCTTTTCTATTGCCAGATCTGTAGCGGTGGTTTCGAAGTCTGAAATGAATTTAACCGCCTTTTTTACGCTTGCTTTTATTTTTTTAGAAAAAGAATACGGTTCGCGGCCTAATTTTGCCAAACACCAATTAGCAAATCGATTACTCAAAATAAGATAATCGTAACCTAATCCGCCTAGTTTTGCGATCCATTTTGAGTGCTGGACAGATGCGTCAAAAACATCTCCGTGAAAAATCCAGGCTTTTTTATCGTCTAATTCTAAAACCAGTTTATCCACCAGAGAAAAATTTCCCATATTCATATCACTGAATTTTCGAAGAATTTCATCGTGATTTCCAGTAATATAATACACTTTTGTGCCCTTAGATGCCATCCCGATGATACGTTGAATGACTCTTAAATGTGCTTTAGGGAAGTATGATTTTCGAAACTGCCAGGCATCAATTATATCGCCGTTTAAGACTAATGTTTTGGGTTTAATGCTTGATAAGTAGTTGTTTAGTTCTTTAGCGTGACTTCCGTAAGTTCCCAAATGGACATCTGAAAGAATGACCAATTCAACATTTCGTTTTTTCAATTTTTCTTTTTTTGAAGTTTAACAAATAAAAGAAACTCTGAGCGGAGATATTTTATCAAAAGGTTATCAATTTGGCCACAATTTTAATAAATTGTGATTTTTAAACTACTTAACCTTTAGTTAATAATACTAATTTTAAATTTTTTAATTTAATTCATAAAACTTACATTTGCTCAAAACTAATTACAATGGCAGGAAATAGCTACGGCACCCTTTATAAAGTTACAACATTTGGAGAATCTCATGGTGAAGCTTTAGGCGGAATTATTGATGGTTGTCCATCAGGAATTGAACTTGATTTAGAAGCAATTGAACTTGAAATGTCCAGAAGAAAACCGGGACAGTCAGCAATTGTAACACAACGTAAAGAACCGGATGCAGTGCAGTTTTTATCTGGTATTTTTGAAGGTAAAACTACGGGAACTCCAATTGGTTTTATTATCCCGAATACCAATCAAAAATCTGATGATTACTCTCATATAAAAGACAATTACAGACCAAGCCACGCTGATTATGTATACGACCAGAAATATGGTTTTCGTGATTATCGCGGTGGCGGAAGAAGTTCTGCTCGTGAAACAGCAAGCAGAGTAGTGGCAGGGGCAATTGCAAAGCAAATGTTACCTGAAATTAAAATTAACGCTTATGTTTCGTCTGTAGGGCCAATTCATTTAGATACGCCTTATCAGGATTTAGATTTTTCTAAAATAGAAAGTAACCCTGTTCGTTGTCCGGATGAAAAATCGGCAGCGATTATGGAAGAATACATTCGCGATATCCGCAAACAGGGAGATACTGTAGGTGGAGTAGTTTCGTGTGTGATTAAAAACGTTCCGGTTGGTTTAGGCGAACCTGTTTTTGATAAATTACACGCCGAACTTGGAAAAGCAATGCTTTCTATCAATGCTGTAAAAGGTTTTGAATACGGAAGCGGATTTTCAGGTTCTGAAATGAAAGGAAGCGAACACAACGATTTATACAATCCTGACGGAACGACAAAAACAAATCTTTCAGGAGGAATTCAGGGTGGAATCAGCAACGGAATGGATATCTACTTTAGAGTAGCTTTTAAACCTGTTGCAACGATCATGCAAACCCAGGATTCATTAGATAATAAAGGAAATATAACACCAATGACGGGCAAAGGTCGTCACGATCCGTGTGTTGTACCACGCGCTGTGCCTATTGTAGAGGCAATGGCAGCAATTGTTTTGGCTGATTTTTATTTAATCAACAAAACATATTAATAAAAATTAAGGCAGTGAGGGTCTTAATATTTTAATTCTAAATAAAACAAATTAATGCAAGTAACAGAAACTAAAAAAAAATCATTTCTTAAAGGATTAACAGGGCAAATAATAATTGCAATGGTGCTTGGAGCAACTTTAGGAATTGTGATCCATAATTCGATTTCGCAGGAAGCTGCACTGTCTTTTAGTAATAAAATAAAAATGCTTGCTACGATCTTCATCAGATTAGTGCAAATGATTATCGCTCCTTTGGTTTTTACAACCTTAGTAGTAGGAATTGCTAAATTGGGTGATATAAAAACGGTTGGAAGAGTAGGAGGAAAAGCTCTTGGATGGTTTTTTACAGCATCTTTTATATCCTTATTGATTGGATTATTTTACGTCAATCTTTTAGAGCCTGGAGTAGGTTTAAAATTAGATCACGTAGATATGGCTGCAGCTTCTGAGGTTACAGCAAAAACAAAAATATTATCTGTTGAGAATTTTGTAGAACACATTGTTCCTAAAAGTCTTTTTGAAGCATTGGCAACCAATGAGATTTTGCAAATCGTGGTATTTTCTATCTTTTTTGGTCTGGCAGCTGCTTCACTTGGAAATACGGTAAAACCAATTATAAACGCTTTTGATAAAGCGTCTCACATCGTTTTAAAAATGGTAAATTATGTAATGAACTTTGCTCCAATTGGAGTATTTGGAGCCATTGCAGGAGTTTTTGCTATTAGAGATGCAGAAGAATTAGTTATTACTTACTTTAAATTTTTCGGATCATTTTTAGTCGGAATCAGTACATTGTGGGTAGTCCTGATTGCTGTAGGTTATATTTTCCTTAAAGGAAGAATGACCGAATTGCTAAGACGTATTGTTGGGCCACTGGCAATTGCTTTTGGAACAACTAGTAGCGAAGCTGTTTTTCCTAAATTAACAGAAGAACTGGAAGAATTTGGAGTAAAGGATAAAATCGTTGCCTTTATGTTACCGCTAGGATATTCGTTTAACCTTGACGGAAGTATGATGTATATGACTTTTGCCAGTATCTTTATCGCTCAGTTTTACGGGGTTCATTTAGATTTAGGAACACAAATGGCTATGCTTTTGGTTTTAATGTTAACCAGTAAAGGTATTGCCGGAGTTCCAAGGGCGAGTTTGGTTATTGTGGCAGCAACTTGCGGAATGTTTAAAATTCCGGTGGAAGGAATCGCTTTGATTTTGCCAATTGACCACTTTTGTGATATGTTTAGAAGTGCTACCAATGTTTTAGGAAATGCTTTGGCAACGTCGGTTGTCGGGCAATGGGAAGATGATAAAGGAGAAAACATAGAAGGACTTGAAGAAGTTTAGGTTAGAAAAATAGTTTTATACTTTTCAAATAATAAAAAACCGTAATGATAACTTTCATTACGGTTTTTTATTTGGTGCTATTTGTAATTGGTAAGAATCAAAATAATAGAGATAAAAATATTGATTAGTATTACTTTCATTATGAAAAACATACTGTTATTTTGAAGTTATAATAATGTATATTTGAATAAACATTTCCCCAATTATGTCTTATTACAGGTTTTATTTTGTATTTTTTGTTTTTCTGAATTTATTTTGTTCTGAGCTATTTGCGCAGACTAATATTACATCAAATGAAAAAGTTAAAGATTTAACGCAACAAGCCTGTGACTATTTAGATAATACCAATTACGAAAAGTCTTTAGAGAAATCCGGTATTGCCTTAAAACATGCTTTTAATATAAAAAATGACACTTTAATTTCCAGGAATTACAATATAATAGCCATTAATTTTCACGAGTTGGGTGAAGTGGATAAAGCAAATTTTTTTTACAAAAAAGCTTTGTCCTATGCTAAGAGATCTAATATTGTAAGCTTACGAATGATGATCACCAGTAATTTAGGAAACTTATGTTTTTTTGAGAAAAAAATGTATAGTGACGGAATTGCTTATTATAAAGAATCACTAAAATTTGGTGACCATGCAAAATATGCTGAAGAAGTTGCCATAACAAACCTTAATATTGTTTGGTCGTATTTTAAAATAGGTAACTATGCCGAAGGGTTACCTTATCTAAATTACATTAATAAAAATCAGAAGGATTTAAAAGGAAAATCAAACGATGTTGCGTTGAATTTTTTGAACGGAATGTACTGGTCAGATAAAAATGATAATGCTAAGGCCAATAACTATTTTTTAAAAGCTATTTCTTACGGAGAGTCTATAAACGAAAAAACAGATTTGTTATACGCTTATTTAGAGTATTCGAAGTTTTTGAATAAGATTCGCAAATTTGAGGATGCTTACAAAAACATGCTGGCTTACAGTATGATCAGAGATGAAATGACGAATAAAGAGAAACTCAAACGAGCGTCTATTGCCGGTTTTAATCTTGAGTTAGATGAATATAAAAGACAAATTGATAAAATCGAGAATGAAAAAGATTCACAATACCAGAGTCTGAAAAAATCAAGGATTATTGTCATTTTGTTTGTCCTGATTTCCCTCATACTTTTTTTTCTGATTATTACGCTGATCAAGAATATCAGGTTTAAGAAAAAACACAATTTAGAGCTTTTAAAAGCAAAAGAAATTGCAGAGGAGGCCTCTTTGCTCAAAACGCAATTTATTTCGACTATAAGCCACGAATTGCGTACTCCATTGTATGGTGTAGTAGGAATTACCAATATGCTGCTTGAAGAACATAAAGAATTATCCAGAAGCCAGCATTTGAGTTCCCTGAAATTTTCAGCCCGATATTTATTGTCATTGGTCAACGATATTCTTCAAATTAATAAAATCGAAGAAAATAAAGTGGTATTAGAGAATTTGACATTCAATATTTCAGATGAAATTACAATGATCAAAAATTCTCTTTCTTTTTTGTCTCAAAAAAATAATAATGAGATTTCTGTAACTATAGATCCCAATATTCCGGAATATTTAATTGGAGATAAATTAAGACTCGCCCAGATCTTGATGAATTTAGTAAGTAATGCATTAAAATTTACTAAAGACGGAGAAGTTGAAATTATCGTAAAACTCAATTATATACAAGGAAAAATGTATTTTCTTGATTTTTTAATTAAAGATAATGGTGTTGGAATTGCGATCGTAGATCAGGGTAAAATCTTTGAAAAATTTGTTCAGGTTGGCCGGAAAGATGAAGATTACCAGGGAACGGGATTAGGCCTGAGTATTGTAAAACGATTGTTAGGACTTTTTGGAAGCACGATTAGTTTAAAGAGTACTATTGGCGAAGGAACTTCATTTACATTTGTAATTCCTTTTGAGTATGATCCGCAAAAGACCAAAAATATTATAGATGAAATTGAGGTAGATTTGACTTCAAGTGAAGTGTATAAAATTTTGATAGTCGAAGATAATCTGATCAACCAACTCGTTACAAAGAAAATTATCGAAAAGAATAATTATATCTGTAAAGTAGTAGACGATGGTTTCGGAGCTTTGGAAATATTAAACAAAGAAGATTTTGACCTTATTTTAATGGATATTAATATGCCTTTGATGAATGGTTTTGAAACGACTAAAAGAATTCGCTTAAAAGGCATAAAAACGCCTATTGTAGCACTGACTGCTTTTGATAAAGATGAAATAACAGATGAAGCAATTTCGTCAGGTATGAATGATATTATCATCAAACCTTTTGAACCTGTTAAGCTTTTTAAGATTATAAGCTACTTGATACATGAAGCAAAAAGCCTCACTCACTAAGTTGTATAAGAATAGATATTAAACACTAATTTCACTAATTAACACAGATTTAAATTAGTGTCAATTGGTGAAATTAGTGTTCAATTGCTAGTGGTATTAATACCAGCGTTTTTTATTTTGCTTAGAAGCGTTTGATTTTCTTGATTTGTGAGCACCACCGCTTCGGTTTGAGTTTTTAGGTTTCTCTTCTGCAGCTGCTTCAGGGCTTCCCGCGTGCCATTGATACGGATGATCTGTAATTGTTTTTACATCTACTTTTATCAATTTCTGAATGTCTTTCCAGTAACCATGTTCGTCTTTGCTGCAAAACGAAATCGCAACTCCACCGTTTCCGGCACGACCTGTACGTCCAATTCTATGTACGTAAGTTTCAGGAATGTTAGGTAAATCAAAGTTGATAACGAATGGCAATTGGTCAATATCAATTCCTCTTGCCGCAATATCTGTGGCAACAAGAACACCAACTTCTTTGTTTTTAAAAGCATCTAAAACACGTTGTCTTGCATTTTGCGATTTATCACCGTGAATAGCTTCTGCAGGGATATCTTTTTTACGCAATGCTTTTACAACATTATCAGCGCCGTGTTTGGTTCTCGAAAAAACCAGTACGTTTGATAAATCTTCGTTTTTTATAAGATGGTATAGTAAATTTCTTTTCTCTGTTTTTTCAACAAAATAAACACGTTGTTCTACGTTTTCTGCTGTAGATGAAACCGGAGAAACTTCAACTTTTGCAGGATCCTGCAAAAACATTTCGGCCAATTCACGAATCGCAATAGGCATTGTTGCAGAAAACAATAAAGTCTGACGGTTTTTAGGAGTCAGTTTTACGATCTTTTTTACATCATTGATAAAGCCCATATCCAGCATTTGATCTGCTTCGTCGAGAACTAAAGTGTGTAAATGATCTAAATCAAGGAAACCTTGTTTTTGTAAATCCAGTAATCTTCCTGGTGTAGCGACTAGAATGTCAACTCCGTTTTTCAGCGCGTCAACCTGAGGGTTTTGCGAAACTCCTCCAAAAATCGTCAATTGAGTCAGGTTGGTATATTTGGCATAAGTGTCAAAACTTTGACCAATTTGAACTGCTAATTCACGAGTTGGAGTAACTATTAGAGCACGAATTACCTTGGCTTTTTTTGTTGAGCCTACAATTCGGTGTAATTGATGTATGATTGGGATTGCAAATGCCGCAGTTTTTCCTGTACCGGTTTGGGCACAACCAATTAAATCCCTTCCTGCCAAAACAATCGGAATAGATTGTTCCTGAATAGGAGTAGGGTTTAGGTAGCCTTCTTCAAATACGGCTTTTTGTATACTTTTTGAAAGTGATAAATCTTCGAATAACATATCTTAGGTATTAAGAATTTAGTTTTAAGTACTAAAATTCTGTGCAAAGATAGGTTTATTCGATCAATCGTTTATTTGATTCTTGTTTTATTTGGCAAATGAACTCGTTTTCAGTCAGTCATCTTTCAATAAATTACTCTTTTTCGTTATTCGCTTTGATAAAATCAGTGACTAAATAACCAATTAATTTTCCAATTAAATTATTGTTTGGAGAATCGGCCAGATCCGGGGCTCCTTCGCAAATATGCAAATAAGTGGCGTTTCTGTGCTGTCCGAAAAAGGAAATAAACTGGCGTAATTCTTCTACAGAAAATCCGCTGATTGTCATCGCACTGCTGGCAATGTTAGGAATCGCGTCCAGATCAATCTCGATACCAAAAGAATCTGTTTTAATAAATTCTAAAGCCAAAGCCATCTCTCTGTCAAAATCTTTTTCTTTACGGATATTTACGCTGTCGTACGTATTGTAACGCACGCGGTCTTCTAATTTTTTGATAATGTCTAAAACACTTTTTGAAGTATAGTTTTCGTGTAAACCAAAAATGAAATATTTTTTTAAGAAACCTTCTTCGTAAGCATACGAGAATCCATTTCCGCTATGACGGCCTTCCAGAATCCTGAAATCAGAATGGGCATCAAAATTAATGGCGTTTATCGGTTTTCCTTTGGCTAAAGCCGAACCTTTTATATTTCCGTAAGCATTATTATGACCTCCGCCAATTATAATGGGGGTTTTTCCTGCTTTTATAATGGTAAAAATAATATGAGAAACTTCTTTGTCTACTTTTTCAACAAGCTGACTTAATTTTGATCGGTCGTCGATATCATTAAAATCGAGGTTTTCGACCTCACGCATTTCTTCAGCAACATTTATATGTCCTAAAACAATAATCTGGCTGCCTTTAGAAAAACGATTGTGTTGTATATTGGCGATACTTTTTATAGCGCTTTCCCATGCCGATGCTGCTCCGGGCCTACCGTAATTGGCTCGCACACCAATATCTTCCGGAATTCCGAGTAATACATATTTAGCTTCGCTTTCTTTTAGAAAAGTAACTTTATCAACTCCTTTAGGGATGATAATCATCTTTTCTCCAAACTTTATTTCACCACTACGATGATTTGTGACTTTTGCTAAATCATTAATAGTAAACGGTACTAATTTCTCCATGAAAAAAATTTATTTTCCAAAAATAATATAATTGTAGTAACTTACGTTATAACCTTATATTAATTCTTAAATTTGTTTTAAAGAAAATTTTTTAAATATGGAAAACCCAAAGAACAACAATTCAAGTCTAAAGGCGGTAATCGCAGTTTTAGCAGTCCTACTAATTGGTAGCTTAGTGTATATTTTTAAATTGTCGTCAGATTCAGATGTAACAAAAACTGAACTTACAACAACTCTAACAGAGAAAGAATCTGTTATGAAAGATTTGCAGGAGTTAAAAACAACTTATGATGCTGCAATCGCTGAAAATACTTCGATGTCTGATGAATTAATTCAGGAAAGAGACAAAGTAGTAGCTTTGATGGATGATTTGAATAAATCAAAAGGTGATGTATCTAAATTTAGATCTCAGGTTCAGGCAATGCAAGGTAAAATGAAAACTTTAGTTGCTGAAAACGATGAACTAAAAAAGCAAAATGGTGTTTTAACAACTCAAAGAGACAGTACAATTGTAGTTTTAGGTGAATCTAAAAAATATAATGAAGTACTTGTAGGTCAAAACGAAGAATTGGCTAAAACTGTTGAAAAAGGGGCTAAATTATCAATCTTGAACACTAAAACTTCTGCTTATAAATTAAGAAGTTCTGGAAAACAAATTGAAACTGACAAAGCAAGCCGTGCTGATGTTTTAAAAATTAGTTTTACTGTTGCTGAAAACCAAATCGCTAAATCTGGTGATAAAACGTATTATGTACAGGTTATCGATTCTAAAAACAATGTTTTAGGAGATAAGAAAACAGAAAGTTTTGGTGATAATACTTTAACTTATAGTTTTAAAACTACTGTTAAGTACGAAAACAAAACAGTTAACGTAAGTGAAGATTTACCAGGTAAAGATTTTGCTAAAGGAGCTTATTTTATCAATGTTTTTGATAACGATGAATTAGTTTCTAAAACTAGTTTTAACTTAAGATAATACTAGTAGTCGCTTAAGGTTACAATACCACTAAAATATTAAAGGTCTGTGAAGTTTCACAGACCTTTTTTTATGGGATAAAGTGGGGGTGTTTTGGTATAAAAAGAAGAATAGATTCTAAAAGAACTTTTTTTTTACCATTAAGAGATTAAGAAAAATAAAGTTTTTAGAGCTTAAAGAAACTTAATCTCTTAATGGTTCAAGAATAAAAGCTTAATTTTTAGACTAAAATTTCACCTTCAATAAAAACGCTTTCTATTAGATTACTGCCAAAAGCGTATGGAATCTGGTAGTAAGATGAAATAGGTTTTGTCAGGATCACATTGGCTTTTTTACCTCTGGTGATACTTCCGTGGGTTTCTGAAACACCCATTGCGTAAGCTCCGTTTATAGTTGCTGCATTAATAGCTTCCTCAGGAGTCATTTTCATTTTGATACAAGCTGTTGCTACGACAAAATTCATGTTTCCGGATGGAGTAGAACCAGGATTAAAATCGGTTGCTAAGGCTAATGGAAGTCCCGCTTTTATCATTTCGCGAGCCGGTGTATAAGGAATACTTAAAAAATAAGAGCACGATGGTAATGCTACAGGCATTGTTTCTGTGTTTTTTAAAGCGTCGATGTCTTCGGGGTTCATAATTTCAAGATGATCGACTGAAAGGGCTTTAAATTTAATTCCGGCCTGTATTCCGCCAATAGAATTAAATTGATTGACGTGAATTTTTGGCTTTAAGCCGAAATTTATTCCCGCCTGCATAATTTGCTCTGTTTCTTCGACAGAAAAATAACCTGTTTCGCAGAAAACATCAACATAATCGGCTAGTTTGTTTTGAGCAATTTCGGGCAGCATTTTATTGATGATTTCATCGATATAACCTGCTTTATTGTCTTTATAATGTACAGGAAAGGCATGTGCGCCAAGAAAAGTAGCTTTTATTTCGATAGGATAATTCTCGGCCAGTTTTTTTATGACACGAAGCATTTTGAGTTCGCCTTCGATCGTTAAGCCATATCCGGATTTTATTTCTACCGCTCCGGTTCCTAAATGCATGACTTCTTCTAATCGAATTTTTGACTGCTCGTAGATTTCTTCCTCTGAAGTTTCGTTGAGTTTTTTAGCCGAATTTAGAATCCCGCCGCCACGATTGGCGATTTCTTCATAAGTAAATCCGTTTATGCGATCTACAAATTCCTGTTCGCGATTTCCCGCATAAACAATATGGGTATGGCTGTCGCACCAGGTAGGAAGTACAACTCGGCCTGCAGCATCAATAATTTTATCAGCTTTAATTTCAGGAAGATTTTCCATTGCACCAAAATCAGCAATAAGATTATCTTTTATAACTAAGAAAGCATTTTTGATGGTAGGAAGAATAGCCATTTCAGCACCTGAAACTTTAGCTATTGAAGTTTCACGAACCTGAAGCAGTTCTTGTATGTTGGTAATTAATGTAGTCATTATTGATATTGTTTTAAAACACAAATTTCACAAATTATCACGAACTAATCCGTGAAACCTGTGAAATTCGTGTTTAATATTGAATTTATTTTTAGTTTATTCTGAAACCGTTATTTCGAACATTTTGCTCCAGTTTTTACCTGTTACGAAAATAGTTTTAGTTTTAGGATTGTAGGCAATTCCGTTTAAAACATCTTCTTTGGTTATTTTGGCATCCATAAATTTTCTCAAGCCAGACATGTCTAAGATTCCCTCAACAGCTCCTGATGTAGGGTTTACCACTGCAATAGCATCTTTAAACCATACATTGGTATAGATTTTTCCGTTAATCCATTCTAACTCATTGATTGCTTTAATTTTTGAAGTTCCTGAGTATACATTAATATAATCTACCATTTTTTGAGTTGCCGGATCCATTTTCCAGATTTTTTCTGTTTTATCTGTTTGGTAAATGTATTTTCCGTCATTTGTCATTCCCCATCCTTCAATGTCTTTTTCGTAAGCAAAGGTTTTTTCCAGTTTTAAAGTATTAGCGTCATAGATAAAACCTTTCTTATTTTGCCAGGTCAATTGAAACAACTTGCCATTGATAAAGGTAATACCTTCGCCAAAATATTGTTTATCAAGATCAATTTGTTTGTAGATCTTTCCTGTTTTATAATCGTATTTTCTTAAATATGATGCACCTTCCTGACCAGTACTTTCGTATAAAGTATCCTTGTAAAACTCTAAACCTTCCGTAAAAGATAAGGTATCGTGAGCATATGTATTTACGATCTTATATTTTAAAGCTTTTGGTTCGACATCAGATACTAATTCGATTCGTTTGGTTGCATCAGACGAGCTTGATCCAAAATAAACGGTTGCTTTTAAGTACTGGTATCCTAGCTTTTGATCTTTTAATGGGAAATTAAATTTTGAAGCTCCTTTTGTACTTCCCACTTTTTTATCATTAACAAAGTAAACAATGCTGTCGATTTCTTTCGAATTTGGGTTCGAAATTCCAACAGAAAGTGCTTCTTTTTGGGTAAAATGTGCCGGAAAAGCAGAATCATCAATATTAAATAAAGAATTTTCACCTTTATTTTTATCTCCACATCCAATTAATGTGATTCCTAATAAAATGAAAGCTAGGAAGTTATAATTTTTCATAGTTTAAAATTTGAATAAGCCAATATACAACGATATTTTTATAGCAACAAAGGTCTTGCAAAAATATAAAAAGATTGTATATTTGCACCGGCAAGTCCTACACGACCAGCTCCTGCAGACTCCCCCAGGATGGGAACATAGCAAGGGTACGTGGTTGAGCGGTGCGATGTAGGTCGCTTGCCATTTTTTTTATTCCCGATGTTTCGGGATTTTTTTTTATAATTAATTCAAATCTAGTCTTCCTTATGGAGGATTTTTTTATTTTTGGACCTTGGGAAAGTTGGATTGATTTTAGAACCTGTGGAGGGATAAATAAATTTAACCGCAAAGGACGCTAAGTTTTTTTTGAATATGCTAAGTTTTGTGAAAAGACAAAGTTCGCAAAGCTTTGTGTGCTTAGATTGTGTTAATACAACTTAAATCTTAGTCAACTCTGCGAAAAACCTTTGTGTTCTCTGCGGTAAAAAATAATTAATGAGTATGTTTTTCTATGTAATATTAGTGATCTCTCTTATAACCTATAACCTATAACATCTAACCTACAAATGAGTAAAGTCGTTTTAATTACCGGAGGATCCTCAGGGATTGGAAAATCAATTGGAGAATTTTTGCAAAAAAAAGGTTTTGTGGTCTACGGAACAAGCAGAAATCCGGAGAAAGTACTGAATTCAGTTTTCCCGTTGGTGGCTTTAGATGTTCGTAATGCTGAATCTATAAAGTCAGCGGTGGCTAAAATTATTGCCAATTCAGGTCGGTTAGATGTGGTGATTAATAATGCTGGTGTTGGAATTACTGGTCCTTTAGAAGAAATACCGACTGAAGAAATCAGGAATAATTTTGAAACCAACTTTTTTGGACCAATTGAAGTAATGAAAGCGGTTTTGCCACAAATGCGTGAACAAAAATCGGGTTTAATTATTAATATTACCTCGATCGCCGGTTATATGGGATTGCCGTACAGAAGTGTTTATTCGGCATCGAAAGGAGCGTTAGAATTAATTACTGAGGCTTTGCGTATGGAAGTAAAGTCATTTGGAATAGAAATTACCAGTATTGCACCAGGCGATTTTGCTACTAATATTGCTTCGGGTCGTTATCATGCACCGGTTATAGAAGGTTCGGCTTACGCGAAAGTTTATGGAGACAATCTTGCAACGATGAACGAACATGTTGATGCCGGAAGTAATCCTAATGAAATGGCTGAGGCAGTTTATAAAATTATGCAGCAAAAAAAGCCAAACGTACATTATAAAGTGGGCGCTTTTATGCAAAAGTTTTCGATCGTTTTAAAACGCGCGCTTCCGGACAAAGTGTATGAAAAAATGCTGATGAACCATTATAAAATATAATAAAATGAATCAGGAGCAAAATTTGAAGTTATTCTACAGGAATAAAAATGTCAAATTTTGCTCCCTGATTTAAAACTCCTTCTGCTTTAATAAATCCGTTGTGATTTTCTACGATTCGTTTTACGATTGTTAAGCCAATTCCGGTACTTTTTAAAGGTTTTGTATGCAATGCCTGAAAGAGCCCGAATATTCTTTCGTTGTACAATTGATCAAATCCAATACCATTGTCAGAAATCGTTATTTTGTAATATTTAGTAAGCGGCGAAAGCTTGTCTAGCTGACCATTTGTAATTTCTGCAGATACTGTAATGATTAAGTTTCGGTCAGGACTGGCAAATTTCAATGAATTGCTGATCAGGTTATAAAGTAATTGCCTGAATTGAAATTCGATTACAGAGAGTTTGCCTAATTCTTGTATGTCAAAAACTACATTTTTGTTTTCGAACTCATCTGAAAGATCTTCGATAACATCTCTGGCTATATTGTTTAAGTCTTTTACTTCGAATTTTCTGTCATCAAATTTTGTTTTAGAATAAATCAAAAGATCGTTGATCAGGTTTTGCATTCGATAGGCTGATGTTTTTATTTTATGAAATGCAGTTTTGCCTTTTTCGGATAAATTATCAACTTCTTCGCGCTCAATGGTGTCGGTAAAAAGCTGAATTTTACGTAAAGGTTCCTGAAGATCATGACTTGAAATGTAATTGAAAGCCTCTAGTTCGCTGTTCATTTTTTCGAGCGAAAGATTTTTTTCGATCAGTTTTTTCTTGAAATCTGAGTTTAATCTTTCAGCTTCATTTTTTTCGACTTGAGTTTTTTCAAGCAAATGTGTTTTTTCTTCGAGAACTTTTTTGCTTGCCACTGTTTGCTCTATTGCCGAAAGATGAAACGAGATAAGTTCAGCAAATAGATTGAACATTTCGCGGACTTTAAACTCTTTAAGGCTGTTTGGTTTTGGGTCGATGGCGCATAATGTACCAAAGAAACTCCCGTCCTGACGTATAATGGGCACCGAAATATAGCTTTGTAATTTGTACATAGCAGGAGTATGGTGGTCATGATAGTCTTTGTCTTCGCTTACATTATCAATTATAACAGGTTTTGGGTTTTGCCTGATTTCGTCGCAAATTGTGGTTTTTATTTTTAATTCGTCTCCGGGTTTTAAGCCAAAAAGTACATTGTCCTGAACGCTGCAGGTAATCCATCGATCCTCGGTAACTCTTGCTATTGCTGCAAAACCCATTCCGGTAGTCTGGCAAATAACGTTGAGTAAATTGGGAACAATTGAAATGTTCTCGATATTGATTATATCTTGTTTGAAATTATCTTCTAGCACTTTTAAGGGAGATGTTTTTAATTCTTTAAAAGTACAAAAATAAAACTAGTTTAATACTAAAGGTATTTTCTTATCATTTTGGAGTTTAGAATTATTTTTTACTTTTTTATTTTATGGAAATATAAATTGTAATTTTGCACCGAATTTGCGTTAGGGATAGGAACGATATCCTTTTATTTTTTTTCTTTAGAAAAATAAAAGATATAGAGGATAGCCCGACCGTAGGGAACGCCCAAAAACAGAACACAATTAAATAGATATAATTATGAAATTTTTTATTGACACAGCTAATTTAGCTCAGATTAAAGAAGCACAGGCTTTAGGTGTTTTAGATGGTGTAACCACTAACCCGTCTTTGATGGCAAAAGAAGGAATTACCGGAAAAAACAACATTTTGAAGCATTATGTAGATATTTGCAACCTTGTTGAAGGTGATGTAAGTGCTGAAGTTAATGCACTGGATTATGATGGAATGATCAAAGAAGGTGAAGAGTTAGCTGAATTGCATGACCAGATCGTAGTTAAATTACCTATGACTAAGGAAGGTGTAATGGCTGCGAAATATTTTTCTGACAAAGGAATTAAAACTAACGTAACACTTGTGTTTTCTGCAGGTCAGGCTTTATTGGCTGCAAAAGCTGGAGCTACTTATGTTTCTCCTTTTATTGGTCGTTTGGATGATGTTTCTACAGACGGTTTGAATTTAATTCAGGAAATTAGAGAAATTTATGATAACTACGGTTACGAAACTCAAATTTTGGCAGCTTCTGTACGTCACACAATGCATATTGTAAACTGTGCTAAAATTGGTGCAGATGTTATGACAGGACCTCTTTCTGCAATTTACGGATTGTTGAAACACCCATTGACTGATATTGGATTGGCTCAATTTGTTGCTGATTTCGAAAAAGGAAATAAGTAAGAATCAGATCTTTATAATTTAAAAATCGTCATCCTTGTAAAAAGGGTGACGATTTTTTTTTACTTTTATGTGTCTCAAAAAGAAATACATATGAAAAAAGTTGTTCTGATTATTGCATTTTTTATTGTGAGTTTCGGTGTAAATGCACAAGCGGCCAAAATAATAAAATCGGTTAATGATGCTGGTGATGTCGCTACTTTTGAATTGGATTGTTCAGTGCTAAATAGAGGTTCTAAGATGCTAAGATTCTAAGGTTCTGAGGTTCTGAGGTTTTTCTTTTAAGAATAAAAAAAATCCCAAATTCCAATTTTGTGGATTGGAATTTGGGATTTTTTATGCTTTTATAATTTTTTAGTGACCTCCGCCACCGCCTTCAATATGGTTGATTCCTTGTTTTTTTAATATTTTAGGGCAATAGAAACCGTAAAATGCTAAATAAGCAAAACCAAGAAGTGGAACAATGTAAGAGAAATGTGTCCAGGTAATACCTAATATTCCGCCTGGACTTGTATGATCGATATCACAGATTGCTCCCTGAACCAAAGGAATAACTCCTCCTCCTAAAATCATCATAATTAAGAATGAAGATGCTTTTCCTGTGTTTTTCCCTAATCCTGCGATCGCTAAATCGAAGATTGATGGCCACATGATAGATAAGAATAAACCTCCGGAGATAAAGAAGAATTTAGCAATTGATGGGTCTGGCCATGCTAATCCGGCAAGCATCATTAATAATCCTGATATTCCGAAAAGCATTAAAGTTTTTCCGGCATTTTTACCTCCTACGAAACTTACGGCAATAAACAATAAGATCCAGATTGGGTAAATGTAGAATGCAGAAACATCGTGCGCAGCAAAAATATTAGCTCCAATAATTACTCCAAAAGCTATAGCCGGTACAATGAATTTTAGTGCTGTATTTACTAAGTTTGAAGTGTTGAAAACGTTTACACCACCATTCCAGCGACCAATCATTAAACTTCCCCAATAAAGGGCGATAAATGGTGCGATGGCATCTTCGAGAACGTTACCAAATTCTGCTGTGTGTAATAAAGCGGGTAAATTACTGATGATAGTTACCTCAGTACCAACATAGATAAAGATACCTAACATTCCCAAATATAATTGTGGATAATCTGAGATGTTGAATTTTTCGTGTGCTACTTTAACTACTTCTTCCTCTTCTTTTGCAGGATCTTCGATTTTAGAGAAGTTCATGAAAATGGCTACTGCAATAAAAGCAAGCCCAAGAATAACGAAAGGTAGTTTGATATCTTCTAATGAAAGTGAAGTGTTTTTGTTGTCACCCATTCCAAACAAAGCGATTCCTAAAAGAATAGCTCCAATTGTTGTTCCGAAAGAGTTGATTCCTCCGGCTAATGTCAAACGGTGCGCTCCTGTTGCAGGGCTTCCCATTTTAATGGCCAACGGATTGGCTACAATTTGCTGTATCGAAAATCCTAAACCTACAGTAAATAAAGCGGTTAGGAAGAAAGGGAAACTTTCCATTGTTGCAGCAGGAATGAATAAAAATGATCCAACTGCTGA
The DNA here is from genome assembly GCF_046825355.2 of Flavobacterium sp. C3NV. Classification (NCBI taxonomy): domain Bacteria; kingdom Pseudomonadati; phylum Bacteroidota; class Flavobacteriia; order Flavobacteriales; family Flavobacteriaceae; genus Flavobacterium; species Flavobacterium sp. C3NV. Next base: position 142,167 of record NZ_JBKQBJ020000014.1, read on the forward strand.
AAGAAGTAAACCGGCAGATAAGGTTTTTTTATATCCGAATTTTTGTAAAACATCTAATTTTAAGGATACTAAAAAGAAAATCATAGATCCTACAAAGTATGCCGCATAAAATGCCCAGGCTACTAATTGTGATTGAACCTGAGATAAAGTAAATACTTTTTTGAAGACGGGAATCAGGATATCATTGGCAGAACCAACAAAACCCCAAAAGAAGAAAACAATTATCAACGAGATAAACTGTCCCCATTTGGTTTGAACATTTTCTGAACTCATAATTTAAGAGGTTAATTTTTTATTTTATTGTTTTTTGAAGACCGTAAATATATTTGTTAAGTATATCAAAAAAAAATAAAAAGGCACAAATAATGTTAAATTTAAACCAACGGCGTCATTTTTTCAACAATGTGTTAATTTTTACCGACTTAGAAAATGAATTTAAAAGTTAAAGTTTATTCTAAAATTTTGTTTTTGACCTCTTTGCTGTAATTTCTGCCTATTGGAATGGTGTAAGATTGTATCTGAATACGGTTTCCTTCGATAGATTTTACCTTATTTAGCGCAATTACGTAAGATTTATGGATGCGCAAAAAGCGATCTGCGGGTAATTCTTCTGACAAAGATGTGAGTGATTTATGGGTAATATAGGTTTTATCCGGAGTAACTACTTTGATGTATTCTTTCATTCCTTCGACAAATAAAATTTCTTCGATATTAATTTTCATCATCTTTTTATCGACCTTGATAAAAATATGAGAATCGCCCTTTGTGGTTTCGACCTTAATATTGTTTTTTAAATTGTACTCGGTAGTAATTTTATTAATGCATTTTATAAATCGCGGCAGCGGGATAGGTTTTACTAAATAATCCAGAACATCAAGATCGTAGCTTTCTGCAGCAAATTCCCTAAAAGCGGTAGTAATGATAACTTTGGTTTTATTTTCGATTAAACTAATAAGTTCAAAACCGGTCATCATAGGCATATTGATGTCCAGAAATACGGCATCGACAGTAGTACTGTTTATAAAATCAAGCGCTTCCAGAGAATTATTGAATGTACCAATTACTTCAAAATCTGTAAAATTTGTAAAATAATTTTGCAGGACTTTGATCGCCAATGGCTCATCGTCAATCAACACGCATTTAATTTTCATTATCAATAGGTATTTGCAAACGAATTATATAGTAGTTTAGTTTTGTTGTATGCTTTAAACTGAAATCGTTTTTGTAAATTAATTTTAATCTTTTCTTGGTATTTACTAAACCAATTCCGCCTTTGGTATTAAGATTTTGTGAATTTACAAAATTATTTAGGATTTCAAAATCTAACATTTTATTGTCAATGACTTTACAATTAATCTTAATTTTTAGATTATTGTTGTTGATTCCTCCGTGTTTAAAGGCGTTTTCGACCAATGAAATGAATATCAAAGGAGGTACAACAATATCTTCTATATTCGATTCGAGATTGACCGTAACTTCTACATTCTCAAAGCGTAACTTCTCGATTTCGATATAATTCTGAATATAATCAATTTCTTTAATTAATGGAACAAATTTGGTACCTTTTACATCATATAAAACATATTCCATCAAATTTGATAGTTTTATAATAACATCCGGAACCTTATCTGATGATTCTAATGATAAAGCGTAAAGATTATTTAGTGTATTGAAAAAGAAATGCGGCTGAATTTGATTTTCAAGATATTTCAATTTGATTTTAAACTGGTTTTCTCTTAAAGACCTGTTTCGTTCTCTTTCGCGAAGCCATGTTAAAGTGAGGTAAACAGATGAAGCCATAGCCAGCACATACAACTCTCCTATACAAACTGCCAGAATATGATTGATATCAAAAGGATGATATTCTCTATTGGCTTCCGGCCAGATGTTTTCGGATATAATATAATAGGTTAAAACTGTTTTTAGCAGATAGATACCAAAAAGGCTTGCTATTAATGCGAGAGTATAGGGAATATATTTTTGTTTCAATACATATTTTGGCACCAAAACAAAAAGGTTAAAATACACTAACGGAATGTGCAGGGAGAACTCAATTAAGTTCGATTTGAACGAATAAGGATAATCATTAAAGTAAGCTCCCCATCGCAAAAAGTTAAGAGTGAAGTAGCTGCCCCAAAACCAAACATGATTTTTGAGCTTAATATCAAATTTTAATTTTTGGATTTCGGTCAACTTTAATTTGGTGATTTAGGGTTGTATAATTTCTTGGTGGGAAATATTGTGCAACTTTAAACAATTACTGGGTAAAACACAATTCTTTTGAATAAAATTTTATAAAAAAAGACATATTTTATATTATTTATGTGGGATATCGTTTTCGTAAAACATATTGTTGATTGTTTTGTGTCGTTCGTTTACGGTTTTGTGTCGTATGTTTAAAATGTTTTATTTATGTTAATTTTAACAATAAATTTATCGCTTAACCAACAAAACCATGATAAAATGAAACAAATTATGTTAATCTTTATGTTTGTTTTTACGGCGCAGGTTTCACTTGCACAAGTAAAAACAATCAAAGGTTTAGTAAGCGATCAAAACGGATTGCCGCTGCCGGGAGTAAGTATTATTATTCAGGGTACGAAAACCGCAACCCAATCTGATTATGACGGAAAATATACGATACAGGCATCGACAGGAGATGTTCTTGTTTTTTCGTATATCGGAATTAAAACTAAGACAGCAACTGTAGCAGAATCATCTACAGTAAATGTTGTGCTTACAGAAGATGCACAAAACCTAAATGAAGTTGTCGTTACCGCATTGGGTATCAAGAGACAGAAGAAAGAATTGGGTTATGCAGTTCAGGACATTAAAGGTGATCAGCTTAATAAAGTGATTACCACAAATGTTGCATCAGGACTTTCAGGCAAAATTGCCGGTGTTGATATTTCTATGCCTGCCACAGGAGCCGGAGGAAGTGCCAGAGTAATCATTAGAGGAATTTCGAGTATAGGTGAGAGTAACCAGCCACTTTATATTGTAGACGGAGTTCCTATTGATAACTCAGGATTGAATAATGACACTGCCGCAGCCAGTAAATGGTTTGACGGAAGAGATAACGGAGATGGAATTTCTAGTATTAATCCAAATGATATTGAGAGTCTTACTGTATTAAAAGGTGCAGCGGCATCAGCTTTATATGGTTCAAGAGCGTTAAACGGTGTAATCTTAATTACAACTAAAAAAGGAAGTAAAGGAAAATTGCAAGTAGAACTAACAAGTGGGGTTAGTTTTGATCGTGTAAATGCGAAATACGATGATTTTCAGACTGAATACGGTACAGGAAATCGCGGAATTTTGCCAGATCCTACAAAAGCACCAACTGAAATTTACGGATATACAACCAGTGCATGGGGACCTAAATTTTCTAATAATATAGGAACGCAGGTAAAAATATTTGATGGTTCTATGCGACCTTATGCAAGAGTGGAAAATAATATTCAGGATTTTTTTAAGACCGGAGTTACAACTACAAACGGAATTGCTCTTTCTGGCGGAAGTGAAAATGCATTTCTTCGTTTTGGATTTAATAATATGAAAAATGACGATGTTGTTCCTAATTCCGGATTAGAAAGAAACAATGCGACTTTAAATGGTACTTTAAAATCAGATAAATTTACTTTGGATGCTAATGTAAATTATGTAGTCGAAACTACAAATAATAGACCAGGATTAGGTGATTCACCAAACAATGTGGGCTACTCTTTAAGTGGTCTGGCACCTAATATTGATCAGGCATGGTTACAAAATTATGGAAATCCGGAGACCGGAGAAGTTTATAAATGGAATAACAATATTTATCAATTAAATCCTTATTTAACAGTAAACGCCAATCACAACTCTACTACGAAAAATCGTTTTACAGGGAATGTTGCCGGAACATACCAGCTTGAAAAATGGGTTGGATTGACTTTTAGAACTGGTTTAGATACTTATGTTTTTGATTCTAAAGATTTCATGGTGCCAGGAAGTACATGGCCAGGAAGAGATACTGGTTATCTTAGAGTGGGGGATATTACCGTTTCTGAAATGAATACGGATGTTATTGCTACTTTTAGCGAAATAAAATTAGCTACTGATTTGACTTTCTCAGGAATTTTAGGAGCAAACAGAAGAGATTTTAGAAGGTCAGAAAATTCTAGTGAGGGAACCAATATTATTCAACCAGGAACAGAATTTATCAGTAATTTTTCGACTCAGACCATAAATGCACCAATAGAAACAAGAACAAGAACAAATTCTGTTTACGGTTCCGCAAAGTTTGATTATAAAGGTTATTTATATGCCGAGTTTACGGGAAGAAACGACTGGTTTAGCGTGATCAATAAAGATGCTTTTTATCCTGGGGCTTCTTTAGGTTTTGTATTCTCAGATGCATTTAATATTAAGAGTGATACTTTTTCTTATGGAAAATTAAGAGCTTCATGGGCAAAAGTTTCTAATGCGCCGGGAGCTTATAAAAATGCATTAAACTATACTACGTATTCTTCTTACGACGGACAAAGTGTTGTAAATGTTAAGAATACATCCGCACCAAATGCCAACCTTACCTTTCAATCAAAAACAGGAATCGAATTTGGTTTAGAAACGGCTTTCTTTAAAAACAGATTAAAAGCAGATATTACTGTATATCGTGAAGATACAGCTGATCAAACGCTTGATTTAGCATCTTCATCAACATCAGGATATGAATTTCTTTCGGTAAATGCCGGAGAATTGCGTAACGAAGGTATTGAGATCTTTTTATCTGGTTCTCCAATAAAAACTAAGGATTTTGAATGGGGAATTGATTTGAATTTTTCTAAGAATAAAAACTCAATTCTTTCTTTACATCCAGAAATTAATACGTACACAATTTCTGAAGCTCGTTGGGCTAATGCAGCAATTGTAGCTCAGGTTGGTGGAAAATACGGAACTATCATCGGAAAAGATTTTGAAAGAACACCATCGGGAGAAATGATTGTGGGTGCAAATGGTATGCCTATATACACAGATACTAAAGTGGCTTTAGGAAAAGGAGTTCCGGATTGGGCTGCTGGTTTAACCAACAGATTTTCTTATAAAGGAATCACGCTTCAGTTTTTATTAGATATGAAATTTGGTATGGATGTGTATTCTATGACAAACTCAGTTGCTGCAACAAGAGGATTATTAGATGTTACTACAGAAGGAAGGGATGCTTATATTGCTGCAAGAACACAAGCTGCTGCAAGTGATCCTAATTTCGATATAAATACCTGGGTTCCTACTGGTGGTTATATAGCAAATGCAGTGGTAAATACAGGAACAGCCGAGAATCCTGTTTATGTAAAAAACACAAAACCTGTAGATCCTCAGGAATATTGGAGAGATGTTACAGAAAATACTCCTGCACCATTCGTCTATGATGCTTCGTACGTAAAATTAAGAGAGGTAAGTTTAGGCTATACTATTCCTAAAAGTGTTTTTGGCGGAGCGAAAATAAATTCAATCTATGTTTCTGTATTTGGAAGAAATCTACTGACATTCAATAAAGATTTACCAAACGTTGATCCGGAGTCGATGTATACTTCAGGAAACGGACAAGGTTTTGAGTATGGATCATTGCCATCAAGACAATCGTATGGTTTTAATATTAAAATTACATTCTAAAAAAGTAAATTATGAAAATCAAATATATAATAGCCATGCTTGCAGTGTTTACGGTAGTTGGCTGTACAGAAAATTTTGACGAACTGGAAAAAGATCCTGTGGCATTATCCGCAAATCCGGCAGGTCAGCTTACATTTACTCAATTGTGTATGTCCGGAGACGGATACTATCAGCATAGAACCAATTTAATATATGCCGGAGGTTTTGTGCAGCATTACTCTGGTTCGTGGGCAGTAACCAACTACGGTGGTAAATTTAATAATTCAGAGGAATATGCAGTAGCTTTATGGAGAAACGCATATGCTCATGAAATGAAAAGTGTTGTTGATATTCTGGATGTAACCGGTAAAGATGCTTCGGCAGTAAACATGAATGCTGTTGCTAAAATTATGAGAGTAATGATCGCACAGCGATTAACGGATATTTATGGAGATGTGCCTTATTCAGAAGCAGGTTTAGCTTTTTCTAAAGGAATTGTAACGCCTAAATATGATAAACAACAAGATATCTATGCTTCATTTTTTAAAGAATTAGACGAAGCTTTTAATCAACTGAATGTTGGAAAAGATCTAATAAAAGGAGATTTGTTTTATAAAGGAGATGTTTCAAAATGGAAAAAATTGGCCAACACCATGCGTTTGCGCGCGGCAATGAGAATTTCTGAAGTAAATCCTGCCGAAGCAGAAAAACAAGCAAAAGCGGCGTTTCAAAATGGAGTTTTTGAAAGCAATGCTGATAACTGTATTATGCAGCATTTAGATTTTCCTTTTAGTGATGATCCTGCCAGACTGGATTATAGAGGAAACGGATTATCGTATGGTTTTATAGGAAATGAGCAGGGAGATCATTTTAGTTCATTACTAATAGATTATCTAAAAAATAACGGAGATCCAAGATTGACTATGATAGCTACTCCTAAAACAAGTAGTAGTGTAGTTCCGGGAGCAGTATTACAGCCGGGCGAAACATTATATGAAGGGGTTAAACCTGGAGTGTTTAGATGGGAGCTTCCTGGAGGATCAAATTCAGCTTCTGGTATACAGTCTTATTTAAAATTAAGAACAACTCCGTTTTTGCATGTCAGTTATTCAGAAAGTCAATTGTTATTAGCAGAAGCTGCTTTTAGAGGATGGGTTTCAGGTTCTGCTGCAGATTATTACAAAAAAGGTGTTGAGGCAGGAATTAAACAATTAGAGATTTACGGTGCAGCTCCTGCAAGTCAGGCAAGTATTGATGCTTATGTAAATGCTAAGCCTCTGGTAGCCGGGACAGAAAAAGAACAAATAGGAACACAAATTTGGATTACCTATTTGTTTAATAGTATTGAAGGATATTCAAACTGGAGAAGAACCGGATATCCTCATTTAATACCAATAACAAATTCAGATTCCGGAACAGGTGGTGTTGTGCCAACACGTTTGTACTATCCAAATGATGAGATGCAGAAAAATGAAAAAAACTATCAGGATGCTGTAGCAAGATTAGGAGGAAAGAATGATTGGCTGGGGAAAGTTTGGTGGGATGTAAACTAAAAAATAAATCTCAAATATAAAGTTATGCCTAATAAGGTGTTATTTTCATTCTAATTAAAATTAAAAACAACAAGTTTAAATTAAAAATTATGATAAAAAATAAAGCCTTATTAGGCATTCTTTTTTTTATAAGTTCTCTTTTTTCAGCATACAGCTGTTCGACAGAAAAACAATCTGATCCTGAAAATTCAAAAACAAAAACAGCAAGAGTTGTAGGGTATTTATCTTCGGATAATTTCAATAAAATGACTTCTATTCAGTTTTGTCAATTGACGCATCTTAATGTAGCGTTTGCAAATCCGGATAAAAATGGAAATTTATTATTTAACGGAGATCTTGATGGTTTGGTTAAATATGTAAAATCAGTTAATCCTAAAATTATAATTAGTATTTCACTCGCCGGTGGAGTCATATCAGAAGAACAGGCTTCAAATTGGTCTTTTTTAATCGATAAACCAGAAAACAGGCCAGCTTTAATTCAGAACATTGTCAGCTTTGTCGAATTGCATCAGTTGGATGGAGTAGATGTCGATCTCGAATGGAACGCTGTAACCTCAGGATATAGTGGTTTTGTAATTGAATTAAAAAAGAGCCTTAATGAGCGTAAAAAAATATTAACGGCTGCTTTGCCTAATAATTCCCGTTTCGAAAATATAACTCAGGAAGCATTAAATGCATTCGATTTTATTAATATAATGGCTTACGATAGTACAGGGCCGTGGTCTCCCGATAAGCCAGGGCAGCACAGTTCTTTTGAGTTTGCCAAAGAAGGAATTGATTTTTGGCATAAACTTCAAAATGTACCCAGTGATAAATTAACGCTTGGTGTGCCTTTTTACGGCTACAATTTTACCTATCCTGATGTTACAAGTTCAACTTATAATGACATTATACTAACAGGAACTCAATTTGCAGATCAGGACGAACTGGGTAAAATATATTACAACGGAAAATCTACGATTGCTAAAAAAGTAGAATTTGCTTCTCAAAACACCGGAGGAATAATGATCTGGGAAATAGTTCAGGATTCTTTTGGCGAATATTCTTTATTAGATGTAATTCATAAAAAATATACAAGTTTAAAAGTGAAAACTACCACATTGTGTGGCAACTAAATTCAAAAAAAGATAAATACTTACGTTCTTTAAATTATTAAGATTTTAACTATTCTAAAATTTATTTTATTGAATAATTATCCTTTTTTAAAGTGTTTTTTGTCGTAAAACTCACATTATTAGGTTTTTATTGCAAATGATGATTTTTTAGTAAATAAGTAAAATACCTGCATAAAACATTAGTAAATGGGTTAAACATAACACATATATTAATTTGAAAACGTTTTCGTGAAACGGATTATTGATTGATTTATGTCGTTGGTTTAAAATTTAAAGCTGTTTGTATAAATTATTTTTTTTAACAATCCCTTAAGAATAAATTTACACCATAACTAACAAAATAAATAAACATGAAAAAAATTTTCTTAATCTTTATGATTGTTTTTACGGCGCAGGTTTCGCTTGCACAAGTAAAGAATGTCAAAGGTGTGATTACAGATTCTGATGGATTGCCGTTGCCAGGGGCGTCCGTTGCAGTACAAGGAGGTCAAAAAGGTGCTACTACCGATTTTGATGGTTTGTACACAGTTGAAGTACAAAAAGGACAGACTTTAGTTTTTACTTATGTAGGTCTTGAAACTCAAAAAATAGTTGTAGGTGATGCTGCTACGATTAATGTTAAAATGGTTACTGCAGCGTCTAACGCACTTACTGAGGTTGTTGTAACTTCCTTAGGTCTTAAGAAAACTAGAAAATCATTAACTTATTCAGCTCAAGAACTTAAAGGAGAAGAGTTAACTCGTGTAAAAGATGCCAACGTTATCAATACAATTGCTGGTAAAATTGCCGGTGTTGCCGTAACAAAAAGTTCTGGAGGTACTGGAGGATCTACTAAAGTACTTATCCGTGGTAACTCGTCAATCATGAATAGCCAGCCACTTTATGTTATTGATGGTATTCCTTTATATAATGGTTCTTCAAATCAGCAGGGAAATTATAATGCTTCAAACGATTCATTTGGTAGTACTGCCGGAGGTAACCGTGATGGGGGAGATGTTGTTTCTTTGATTAATCCAGACGACTACGAAGGAATGACTGTACTTAAAGGTGCGGCAGCTTCTGTATTATACGGATCTCAGGGAGCAAATGGTGTTATCTTGCTTTCTTCTAAAAAGAACAAAGAGAACGCATCAAATTTAGCAGTTTCTTCTGTTACTACTTTCGAATCTGTTCATTCATTACCAGAATTTCAGTATGAATATGGAACAGCAAATGCACAAAAATCTTGGGGAGGAAAAGTATCATCAAATGATTTTGTAAAAGACTTCTTTAATACAGGAGTTACACAAATTACTTCTGCTGCCTTTACAACTGGATCTGATGTTTCTTCAACAAGTTTATCTTACGCTAATACATCTGCTTCAGGAGTTATTGAAGGGAACGGCTTAAAGAAAAATAACTTTGGAATCCGCCAGACAGGTAAATTTTTCGATAATAAATTAACTGTTTCTGCTGATGCTAAGTATACTAGCCAGACAATTGATAACAGACCTGTAAACGGACTTTACTCAAACCCATTAACAGGAGTATATTTGTTCCAAAGAGCAAATGATTTCAATTATTATAAAGATAATTTTGAAGCATTTATTCCTTCCAGAAATCTATACGGTCAAAACTTTTACAGCGCACCAAATGCTGATATCTATGTTCAAAACCCTTATTGGTTAATTAATAGAAACAAATCTATTGATAAGGATAATTTCTTTAACGGAAATATAGCGCTGGACTATAAAGCAAACAATTGGTTAAGTATTGGAGCAAGATATAGCTACAATAGAGTTGAAAACGATTATGATAAAAAGATTTATGCTACAACCAATACTTCTTTATCTAACATAAACGGTAGATATATAAATGTTGCTACATTAAGCACACAACGTTACGGAGATTTAATTGCTAAGATTAATACAAATTTCAACGAAAATTTTAGCTTTAATGCTATCGTAGGAGCAAGTATCAATAACACATTAGCAAATCGATCTACTACTTTAGATTCTGGTATTGTTGGCGGACTTGTAAATGCTAACTTATTTACTTTGGGTAATTTTGGACCTGCAACAGGATTAGATAACTTAAGTCTTCAGGCTACAGGTTCTTCCAGAGAAGTTCAGTCGATCTTTGCATCTGCAACTTTTGGTTATAAAAACATGTTATATTTAGACGTTACAGGACGTAACGACTGGTCTTCTACTTTAGTAAATACAGATACAGGTTCTTATTTTTATCCATCTGTAGGGGTTACAGCTCTTTTAAGCGAAATGACTACTATGCCAGACTGGATTAATTTTGGTAAAGTTAGAGGAACTTATGCACAAGTTGGTAATGACGTTTCTGCTTTCGTAACATCTCCAAAATCAACTATTCAGGGAGGTAATATTATTCCTCCTTCGGTAGGACCAAGACCAGGTGATGGATTAAAACCAGAACTAAAATCAGAATTTGAATTTGGTACTGAGTGGAGAATGTTTAATAACAGATTAGGTTTTGAAATTTCTTACTATAATTCAGAAACTAAAAATCAATACATCCAGATTCCTGCACCTGCAACAAATCCTTACGGTTATACGAATTACGGAATTAATGCAGGAAGTATCGAAAACAAAGGTTTTGAGGTTGTTCTTACCGGGAAAATCATTGCCGGAGATAAATTTTCATGGGATACAACAATCAACTATTCTCAAAACAGAAATAAAGTAAAAGAAATTCCTGAAGAATTAGGAGGTACAATTCCATTGACTCCTGTAAACAATATCAATTACAGATATGTTTTAACTGAAGGAAAACCATTTGGAGTTATTGAAGGAAAACATATTGTTAAAAACGATCAGGGAGAAATTGTTTTAGATGATAAAGGTAATGTAGCGTTAGAAGCTGGATTGCGCGAAGTAGGGAATGCAAATCCTGATTTTATGTTAGGATGGTCAAACACATTTAAATTTGGTGCTTTTACGGCAAACTTCTTAATCGACGGACGTTTTGGTGGTGATGTAATGAGTATTACAGAATCTATGAATGATTTTTACGGAGTATCAAAAAGAAGTGGAGATGCTAGAAATGCAGGTGGTGTTGCTGTAAATGCAGTGAAACCTGACGGTACAAAAGTGACTTCTATGCCTGCTGAGCAATATTATACTACAGTTGCAGGGGTTAATGGAGCTACAGCTGAATATGTATATGATGCTACAAACGTAAGTTTAAGAGAGGTTTCTCTTGGTTATACTTTCAATAAAAAAGTACTTCCATTTGTTAATACAGCAACTTTATCGTTAATCGCAAGAAACTTATTCTTTATCTATAAAGATGCTCCTTTCGATCCAAACATTGCTTTAAGTACAGGTCAAGGTTTACAAGGTGTTGATATTTATGGTTTACCATCAACAAGAAGTATTGGACTTAATTTAAATGTAACTTTCTAATTTAAAATCTCATGAAAACAAATAATATAAAAAAATCATTAATCTGTTTTGGTCTTTTAGCCTTAGTTGGTTGTACAGATAATTTCGACGAGATTAATAGTAATCCTGATGGTTTTACACAAGAGGAAACGACACAGGATTTTAATCATATTAATGGTCCTTTTAAAACCATGTTTGATAATGTAATGGTAAATACTCCGGGTTGGAAGTATCAGGTTGCTAATGATTTATCTGCAAATAACTGGGGAGGATACACAGCTGCACCAGGTTTCGACGGTGCTAATAACCTTTCATACGCACTTTCTGATAACTGGAATATTTGGTGTTGGGAAGCTGCTTATGCACAAGTAATGTCAAATTTTTATAAAGTAGAAAGAGAATCTAAAGGGAAATATGATGAGCTTTATGCTCTTGCTACAATCGTTAAAGTACAAACTTTGCATAAAATGGCAGATGCCTGGGGACCAATAGTGTACTCAAAGTTTGGTACTACTGATGCAACAATTGCATATGATTCTCAGGAAGAGGTTTACGGGCTTATGTTTAAAGACTTAGATTTTGCAGTAACAGAATTAACAAAAAGAATCGATGCCGGAGAGAAAAGTTCTTTTACAAATATTGATCGTTCAACCTACGGAGGAGATTATAAAAAATGGGTTATATATGCTAACTCATTACGTTTAAGATTAGCAATGCGTATTGTAAAAGTTAGTCCGGCATTAGCTAAAGAAGAAGCTGAAAAAGCAATTAATCAAAAATTTGGAGTAATGAAAGCGGCTTCAGATAGTTTTATTTTAGTTAAAGATGTTTCACAACATTCTCTTAGAGTAACTGCATTCGAGTATAATGACAGTCGTATGTCTGCAGATATGGAATCGATCATGGGAGGTTATGATGATCCTAGAATGAAAGTTTATTTTGCTACCTCTGAACAATTTCCTGGCGAATACAAAGGAATTCGTACTGGAGGAATAATGGGAGATAAAACGTTACACATGAAATTTTCAAACTTTGGTAAGATTATAGACAAAGACAAACAAATAGTTTGGCTGAATGCTGCCGAAATTTATTTCTTAAGAGCTGAAGGAGCGTTAAGAGGCTGGAATATGGGTGGCGATGCTGCAACATTATATAAAGAGGGTATTACTGCCTCTTTTGATCAGCTTTCTACAGGAGGTGCTGCTGATTATATTGCTGATAATGTAAAAACGGCTAAAGATTATATAGACCCGGTTGCTCCATTCAATAATGGTGTAGCTGTCAATAAAGTAACTGTTGCCTGGGATGCAACAGCAAGTAACGAAGTAAAATTGCAAAAAATCATTACTCAAAAATGGATTGCTAATTTTCCTGATGGTTTCGAAGCTTGGTCTGATCACCGTAGAACAGGTTACCCTAAATTATTGCCAATTCTTAACAATCAAAGTGGTGGTTTAATTACTACTGAATTTGGTGTAAGAAGAATACCTTTTGTTTCTACTGAAAAAGATGGAAACCCTGGAGGTGTAGCAACTGGTGTTGCAAAACTTGGAGGTCCTGATAATGGAGGAACAAGAACCTGGTGGGATGTGAATGCTCCAAATTTCTAGAATAAAATATCAAAGAACTATAAGAATTTAAGTTTGGTTAGTAAATGGTATAAGCAATGCGAGTTGCTTATACCATTTCAAAAACCAAAATTGTAAATAGCAAAAAAAGAAAAAGAAATGAAAAGTGCTTTAGAAATAAAACCTGATATCAGCTATAAAAGTGCGGGAAAATTTGAAGAAACCAGATTTGAGAAAATCCATAACGAAATCTTCAAAAATTCAGCAGAAGCTTCTATAATTGTAGCGCAGGAAATTGCGCAATTAATTAGATCTAAACAAGAAAAAGGAAAATCTTGTGTATTAGGTTTAGCAACAGGTTCTTCTCCTATAAAAGTATACGAAGAATTAGTGAGAATGCACAAAGAAGAAGGCTTGAGCTTTAGCAACGTGATCACTTTTAATCTGGATGAATATTATCCAATGACCAAAGAGAACAATCAGAGCTATCATTATTTCATGCATCAGCATCTTTTTAATCATATTGATATCAAACCAGAGAATGTTAATATTCCTGACGGAACGGTACATATTGATGAATTAAACCAATACTGCATCGATTATGAAATGAATATTAAAAACGCCGGAGGTCTTGATTTTCAATTATTAGGAATTGGGCGTACAGGTCACGTAGGTTTCAACGAACCGGGATCGCACATCAATTCAGGAACCAGAATTATTACGCTGGATCATATTACAAGAGTAGACGCTTCATCAGATTTTAATGGTATCGACAATGTTCCTAAAAGAGCGATTACTATGGGAGTTTCTACGATCATGAGATCAAAAAGAATCGTACTTATGGCTTGGGGACAAAACAAAGCCGATATCATCAAGAGAACTATTCAGGGCGATATATCTTCAGAAGTTCCAGCTACATTTTTACAAAATCATGCTAATGCAACATTTGTATTAGATCAATCAGCAGCATCTGAATTAACGCGTTTCAAAACACCTTGGCTCGTTGGAGAATGCATCTGGACACAAGAATTAAAAAGCAAGGCGATTGTTTGGTTGTGCCAAAAAACAAAACAATCGATATTAAAATTAACAGACCGTGATTACAACAACAACGGAATGTCTGATCTTTTGGCGCAGGAAGGTTCTGCTTACGATTTGAACATCAATATGTTCAACGTATTGCAGCATACCATCACAGGATGGCCGGGTGGAAAACCCAATACCGATGATTCTCATCGTCCGGAAAGAGCAAATCCTGCAAAAAAACGAGTAATTCTTTTTAGCCCACATCCTGATGATGATGTGATTTCTATGGGAGGAACTTTTTCAAAATTGATAAAACAAGGTCACGATGTACATGTTGTATATCAAACCTCTGGAAATATAGCTGTTACAGATGACGAAGCATTGAAATTTGCTGAGGTTGCCAAAGATTTTATTGGCGAAGCCGGCAGCGGAATCAACTTCAAATCTATAATTGAATTTTTAAACAGCAAATCAGAAAACGAGATCGATTCTCTTGAAGTTCGAAAATTAAAAGGATTAATCCGAAGAAGAGAATCTTACGCAGCGACAAGATACATTGGTTTAAAAGACGAGAATACACACTTTTTAGATCTTCCGTTTTACGAAACAGGACAAGTAAAAAAGAATCCGTTAGGAGCAGAAGATATTGCCATTGTAAAAGATATAATTGCTAAAATAAAACCGCATCAGGTATTTGCAGCAGGAGATTTGGCAGACCCACACGGAACGCATGAAGTTTGTCTGAACGCGATTTTTGCCGCCATGAAACAATTAAAACCAGAGAAATACATGGATGATTGCTGGTTATGGTTGTACAGAGGCGCTTGGCACGAATGGGACATTCATGAAATCGATATGGCCGTTCCGCTTTCTCCATCAGAAGTATTATTAAAACGTCATGCGATTTTATACCACCAGTCTCAAAAAGACAGGGTGATGTTTCAAGGAAATGACTCGAGAGAATTCTGGGTGAGAGCCGAAGACCGTAACAAAAACACTGCTATTTTATATGATGATTTAGGATTGGCAGAATACGAAGCAATCGAAGCCTTTAAGCGTTTTGATTACTAAAATTAAAATATAAGATTCGGGTGAGAGCGAATCACATTACAAAATTCAGATTGATTTCATAAGGAAAGTGAGGATTCAATAGAGATCATTCTGAGTTTTGTTTCTCATTTATTTAATACTGTTATCTCCGGATAACATCTTTTTCAAAAACAGTAAAAAATGAAATATTTATTAGTCCTACTATTAGCAGGTGTAACTTCTAGTGCTCAAATTAAAAAAGAGCAGCTAAATCTTATGCCCTGGCCTCAGAGTGTTGTTGTAAACGACGGAAATTTTGCTTTAAACAAAAACTTTAAAGTAAACATTACCGGAAATCCTAATCCTCGAATTTTTGGTGGAGTAACTCGTTTTTTACGTCGCTTAGATGGTAGAACCGGTATTTTTTTCGAACAAGGTTTTATTACTAAATTAAATGAAGTTCCAACAGCTTCACTTCAGATCAATTGTACCAAAGCGGGAAAAATTGGTTTGTATGAAGATGAAAGCTATCATTTAGATATCAAACAAAATCAGATTATAATCAATGCAACCAGCGATTTAGGAGCACTTCATGGCCTTGAAACGTTATTGCAAATGTTGCAGAATAACAATAACTCATTTTATTTTCCAAACTCAAAAGTTTCAGATTTTCCAAGGTTTACCTGGAGAGGTTTAATGATTGATGTTTCAAGACATTTTCAGCCAATTGATGTGATCAAAAGAAATATCGATGGATTGGCCGCTATGAAAATGAATGTTTTTCACTGGCATTTGGTAGACGATCAGGGTTGGAGAATCGAAATGAAAAAACATCGCAAACTGATTGATGTAGCTTCAGATGGAATGTATTACACACAGGAAGAAATCAAAAATATCGTAAAATATGCTGATGAGCGCGGTATTTTGGTGGTTCCGGAAATAGATGTTCCTGGTCATGGATCTGCAATACTTACCGCTTACCCGGAAATAGGAAGCAAAGTGATTACATTGACAGGAGGAACTTCTGAAAAAAATATTCAGGGTACAGCAATTACTACCTATGGAATTGAAAGAAATGCAGGTATTTTTTCGCCAACATTAGATCCTTCAAATCCTAAAACATATCAATTATTAAGTGAAATTTTTGATGAGGTTTGTCCATTATTCCCAGGCGCTTATTTTCATATCGGGGGAGATGAAAACGAAGGTAAAGACTGGGATGCAAACCCAAAAATTCAGGAATTCATGAAGAAAAACAAGTTGGCAAACAATCATGAATTGCAAACCTATTTTACCATGCAATTAGTGCCAATGCTTAAAAAACATGGTAAACAATTAATGGGATGGGAAGAAATTTTGACAAAAAATATGTCAAAAGATGCCATTATTCATTCCTGGAGAGGCCCAAACGAAGGAGTTATTGCAGGTCAGTCATTGGTTGATGCAGTAAAAAAAGGATATAAAACAGTTTTATCAAACGGATATTATATCGATTTGATGTACCCAATTGCAAGTCATTATTTGAATGATCCGATGCCAAAAGGGGCCAATTTAACTGCCGAAGAAAAAGCAAGAATATTGGGTGGGGAAGCCACAATGTGGACAGAATTGGTGACGCCAACAACTATAGATTCAAGACTTTGGCCAAGAACAGCTGCAATTGCAGAAAGACTTTGGTCAGCAGAAGATATTACAGATGTAGCCAATATGCGCAAACGTCTTGAAGTAGTTTCTTTTAGATTAGAAGAAATAGGATTAACACACATTCGTAACAAAGATGTGATTTTAAGAAACATCACAAACAATCAAAATATTGCCTCTCTAAATGAGTTCTCGAATGTTTGCGAGCCATTAAAAGGATATACACGTAATAAAGGCGGAACAGAATATCAAATGTATTCGCCATTTACACTTTTTGCCGATGCTTGCGGACCGGATGCCAAAGATTCTTTAGCTTTTGATGATGCTGTAACGCAATATCTGGCCAATAAAACACCGGAAAATAAAGCAAAAGTAGCCGCTTATTTTAATAGATGGATTGCCTTAAATAAAGAATTAGTTGCCTTGAGTGCCAATGCGCCATTAGTACAGCCAATTTTGCCTTTGTCGAAAAAGCTGACAGATGCATCACAGGAATTGTTGCTTGTTTTAGAGAACAAATCAACATTAAAAACAGATGATCTAAAAAGCTTAATTGAGCAATGTAATACAAAAGATCATGCAGATGTTGAGCTATCAGTATATGCAAGTCTTAAAAAATTAATTTAAAGAGTTTGGTTTGAGTTAGTATTTAGTAAGTTTTGTTACCATGATTATTAGTAATTTATTTATCTCTACCAGAAGTTTCTGGTAGAGGTGAATATGGTAAAAGCAACTAGATTAAAATCATTAAATCAAATAAAAAATATAGTAACCAAATAAGAAGTATTAACATTTAAAACCAAATAAAACAGAATAAAGCATAAACATGACAAACAAGTATTGAAATTGATAAACCCCAAATTTATCATTGACTAACCTAATTTTTTAAATTAAATAAATATCAATCAGTGCTATTCACTAATGATTATGGAAAATCAGTAATAGTAGTATTTATTTTTAGAAGTAATATGAATTAATTTCCTGTGAGTTGCAATGTTTTCTATTTGCAATTTATTGAAACCCAGTTATTGTTTTTTATGTGCCGTGTTTTGGCGCACAATTTATTGTAATTGGAATATTTATTTTTTTCTATTAACCAATATTAATTTAACTATGAAACATTATTACAGATTGCTTTTTTTGTTACTGTTTCCCTTACTCGCGTTAGCCCAACCAGCTCACGGCAAAAAGGTAGTGGGGTATTATGCGCAATGGTCTATCTATGCCCGGGATTTTAATATCCCCAAGATCGACGGAAGTAAATTGACGCATTTGAATTATTCTTTTTATGGGACAACTTATGATCCGGCCCATCCTGAGAACACCAAATTATTATGTTTGGACAGCTATGCCGATTTTGAGCATATGGAAGGCGGAATCCCTTGGGATGCTCCGGTAAAAGGAAACTTTTATGACTTGAAAAAGTTAAAGGAAAAGTATCCGCACTTAAAAGTTTTAATCTCTGTAGGAGGATGGACAAAAGGCCAGGATCTTTCCCCAATTGCAGCAAGTCCTGTTGCAAGAGCAGCTTTGGCAGCAGACATGGCAAAATTCATTACCACTTATCCTTTTATTGATGGCTTCGACATCGACTGGGAATATCCTCTTTCCGGCGGAACAGATGGTACTGAAGTAATCAACGGAGCACCAATTCCTCCGCAAAAGTACAGCCCGGACGACAACAAAAACTTAGTGTATTTATTGAAGGCAATGCGTCAGGCAATGCCAAATAAATTAGTTACAATTGCTGCCGGAAACAATGTTCGAAATGTATCCAAACAATACTTAGGGCCAAACAACAGATCGCAATACGGAATGACAGAAGACATCTCGACTTATTGTGACTACATCACCTATTTTGGATATGATTTTGGAGGAAACTGGTACGATAAAACCTGCTACAATGCTCCTTTATATGGAAGTGGAAACGCAAACGATCCGCTATATGGTGCAGCGCAATCAGAATCTTTGGATGAATTAACCAATCAATATTTGAATGTAGTTGGTTTTCCTGCCAATAAATTAATCATGGGATTGCCTTTCTACGGAAAGAAATTTGATCATGTGGCCAATAACGGAACCAATCCTAATTTACCGGGGTTATTCGTTTCAGCACCAAGAGATATAGTTCCTGGTTGCACGAATCCGCAAAATCCTATCGGAACCTGGGATGGCGCAGCAGCATGCGAACGTTCAGGAAGCATCGAAATTTGTGATCTGGTAGGAAATCCGGTTACGAATTCACATGCTTATTTAGATCCAAATACCATGTTGGTTACTCCAAGTGCAGCTTCAGCAGGATGGGTACGTTATTTCGATAATACAACAAAAGTTCCTTATTTATACAATGCTACTTTAAAACAGTTTATCTCGTATGAAGATAAACAATCAATGGATTTAAAAGTGCAGTACATTAAATCGAAAAATCTTGCCGGAGGTATGGTTTGGGAATTGTCTCAGGATACAAGAGGCTCAATTCCAAACTCATTATTAACTCAGGTTGATACCTCTTTTGGAAGCGTAGTTCCGGGAACAGTAAGTATTGCAGGTTCTGTAAAAAACGGATCGGCTTTAGTTCCGGATGTTACCGTAGAATTACGTAATGCAAGCAATGTAGTATTGCAAACGGTAGTTTCTACTGGAGGCAATTTCACATTCAATAACTTAACTTCAGGACAAAATTTTACACTAACAGCTTTAAAAGCGTCTTATACATTTGTTCCGGTTACTTTAAACAATGTTATAGTAAATCAAACCGCTGTAGTAATCAACGGAACACAACCGACTTATACCGTTAGCGGAACAGTTCTTAACGGAACAACTCCGGTTTCGGGCGTAACAGTTTCGGCTACATCAGGAACAACAGTTTTAACTGCAGTTTCTAATGCAAGCGGAGTTTACAGCGTTGCAGGTTTAACAGCGGGACTTAATTTTACAGTTACAGCTGCAAAATCAGGATTCTCATACACACCAGCTTCTACAGTTTATAATGCAATTGATGCTAATAAAACTTTGAATTTTATTCAAGGCGCACCAATTGTTAATTATACCGTAAGCGGAACTGTTGTAAACAATACCACTCCGGTTTCGGGCGTAACAGTTACAGCCACTTCTACAACCGGAAATTTCACAGCAGTTACAAACGCAAGCGGTGCTTATTCGCTTAGTTTGCCTTCTGGAGGAAATTATACCGTAACAGCGGCTTTAACAGGACAAACTTTTACACCCGCTTCAACAGTTTATACCAATTTAGTGGCCAACAAAACACTAAACTTTGCTCAGGATGTTATTGTAACTCCTTCAGGTAAAATTAGCGGAACAGTTAAAAACGGAGCAAATTTTGTTTCTGGTGCCAAAGTAGAAATAGTTTTACCATGGACAGATAACTCACACCCCTGGAAAAGTGTTATCGCCACCACAGATGCGCAAGGTAAATATAGTTTTGACAATGCAGTTGTAGCAGGATATACCACAATTACAAGTTTAAAATTAAACACTTGGGAAAACGGAGAAGTAGTTTATCTACCTAATAATCTGGCCAATTTTGCTGTTCCTGTAAACCCAACAGTTTACAACTTCAGTACAGGTTCTACTGCAAGAGCAGCACTGGCAAGTACTAACTTAATTAGCGGAACTGTCAAAAATGGGACAACTCCGGTTGCAGGAGCTAAAGTAGAATTAGTAGTGCCCTGGACAGATAATACGCATAACTGGAAAAGTGTCCTTGCAACAACAGATGCTTCAGGAAATTATACTTTTGATAATACAGTTACAGCAGGTTATACACAAGTTTTAAGTTTAAAACTGAATGGTTGGGAGAATAATAATACCGCATATTTCCCCAATAATCTGGTAAATTTTGCGATGCCAACAACGCCTCAGGTTTACAACTTCAACACTAATACTGTTACAATTACACCACCTCAGGTAACTATTACAAGTCCATCATTGGCAACGGTAGCCATTGCTCCGGGAACTGCAATTCAGCTTAAAGCAACTGCAAGTGTAGATGCAACTTTAACTATTTCGTCAGTAGTATTCAATATCAACGGACAAAATATTACAGCAACACTTTCAGGAACAGAATATGTAGCAAACTGGACACCGGTTGCAGCAGATTTCAACAAAAATTATACGTTGAAAGCAACAGTAACCTCTTCAAGTGGTACAACAGCCGAAAACACTAAAGCATTCTCTTTACAATGTTCAGGAACAACTTGTCCTAATTCATTGCCTGTAATTACTTGGAATTCACCATCGGGTACTGTAAACCAGAGTTCTTTTCAGGTTGTGCCAATTTCAGTTACAGCTGTAGATAGTGACGGATCAGTTTCAGGTGTTACTATTACAATAAATGGAGGGACATTCAACATGACAGCAGGTACAAATAATACCTATACGTATAATTTTACACCATCTGCTTATCAGGATTATCCAGTTGTAATCAAAGCAACAGATAATAAAGCTGCAGTAACTACATTAAACAATACAATTAAAATTGCTCCGGTGAGCACGAATAGATTTATCCCGCTTCCATCCAAAATTATTTTAGGATACGCACATTCCTGGGAAAATGCTGGTGCTCCGTTTTTATACTTCTCTCAAATGGTGGGAAGTAAATTTAATGTAGTAGATTATTCTTTCGTAGAAACCGTTAATCGCGATGGTTATACACCAGTATTAACTACAAATGATACCCGATATCTGACCAATGGTGTTTTCAATAAGCAATTGTTGAAAAATGATATAAAATCCTTAAGAGATAGCGGCGTTCCTGTTATTGTCTCTATTGGAGGTCAAAATGGTCATGTTGTTTTAGACAATGTAACTCAAAAGAATATTTTTGTTAATGGTCTAAAAGCCATTATCGATGAGTATCAATTTGATGGAGTTGATATTGATTTTGAAGGCGGATCAATGAATTTTAATGCAGGAGGTTTAAGAGATATTTCTTATGCGGGTATTTCTGCTTATCCAAGATTAAAAAACGTAGTAGATGCTTTCAAAGAATTAAAAGCGTACTATGGTCCTGGATTTTTATTAACTGCAGCTCCGGAAACCCAATACGTACAAGGAGGATATTCTACCTATACAGATACTTTTGGTTCCTTCCTGCCAATCATTCAAAACTTACGTAATGAATTAGATTTGTTAGCGGTACAATTGTATAATACAGGAGGAGAAAACGGATTAGATGGTCAATACTATGGTTCAGCTAAGAAAGCAAACATGGTAACAGCCCTAACCGATATGGTGATAAAAGGGTATAACATTGGTACAACAGGAATGCGTTTTGATGGTTTACCAGCCTCAAAAGTTCTTATTGCATTACCAGCTTGTCCAAGTGCAGCAGGCAGCGGTTATTTAACTCCGGCAGAAGGAATTAGTGCTATGGATTATTTAAGAAACGGAACCACGTTTTCAGGAAGAACATACACTATGCAGCCAGGCGGACCTTATCCTTCTTTAAGAGGTTTAATGACCTGGTCTGTAAACTGGGATGCATCTTCTTGTGGTAATTCATCTGAATTATCTAAAGCCTATGCTGCGTATTTTGCTTCGCAGTCAACAGCAAAAAAACTGTCAGTAGATACCATTGAAGCAAATAACACAACTGTGGCTTATTTCAAAAACGATGCATTATCAGTTACAAATGACAACCAGGATATCGCTCAGGTAGAGGTTTTCAATACTATCGGGCAATTATTGGTGAGTCATAAAAACATTCAGAATAACAAAGAAGTACTGCTTCAAAATTACAGTTTCTCAACAAAACAAATATTTGTAGTGATCATAACAGACAGAGCAGGACACAAAAAATCACTGAAAGTAATGAACTTTTTAAATTAATTAATGAATGAAAATTTAGAAATAAAAAAATTAGGACGGTTAAAATTGAGTTTGGTTATTTATTTTTTAATCTAGTTTTTATTTCGAATAAATGCATCAAATTTAGGTGATTTGTTATTTGGTTTTCACCCGGAGGCGAGCATTATGAACCTGGCAATTATATTGTCAGGTTTTTTTTGTTTTAAAGTGAAGTACAATTAATAGTGATTTTTTTAGGAGCTATTTCCTGCTATTCACTTGTATCTTTTATTTTTTTAAAGGAAAAAAATAAAAGGATACCGCTTCTATCAGGGCTAGGGCACTCGTTTTAATAAGAAATTATATTTTCAAATTATGTATTAGAGTATCATTTTTAACACAAAGTAACCCGAGTATTGTCATCCTGACGCAGGAAGGATGACACCAGAAACTCCGCATAGAAATTCGCCAATCTTTGTCGATCAACTAGTGTGATCCTTCCTGCGTCAGGATGACAAAAATGAGAATAAAAAATCCGCATAATCAGCGTTTTCGCATAGCGAATCCGTGCCATCTGCGAGCCATTAAAAGCAAAGTAACCCCAATATTGTCATCCTGACGAAGGAAGGATCACACCAGAAACTCCGCATAGAAATTCGCCAATCTTTGTCGATCAACTAGTGTGATCCTTCCTGCGTCAGGATGACAAAAATGAGAATAAAAAATCCGCATAATCCGCGTTTTCGCATAGCGAATCCGTGTCATCCGCGTGCCATTATAAAGCAAAGTAACCCCACTGATTTTTATTTTTTAACTCAAAAAAGTTAAAGATTGCTCACGATTACCACGCAGGTTCCAAAACCTATCACAGCAATAATTATTGGAATTAACAATAGTCTTAAGTAAAGTTTTTTATTGTCTTTGGCGAAAATTAAACCAAAAAAGCCAATTAAAAACATCATTACCAGAATGAAACCAAAAAACATTAAACCTTCCATATTTTAAAAAGTTGTATTAAACATTTAATTTTTCTCTTATTTTTTCAATTTTATTATCCCTGTAAAATAAATTCATAGTTTCAAACGGAATAATTTTCATTTTATCACTTACAATATGCACACAAGATTTTTTAACTGCCCTAACATCAAAATCATGAGCATCCATAAAATTCATAATAAGAATACGGAATAAATTATTGTAATTCAGTGTGTCAGATTGTACTCTGGGTAAACAGCACATAAGTTCACTAAATTCATCTTCGGCACAATCAACAGAAATACCGGTACTAAATAAATTGAGCATATGTGTTTTTAGTTTTTCGTCGTGCTCAAAAACTATAGTATTTTTTGAGTTATTCAGCAAATCTTCAGGATTGATCAAATGCGTCATAGGAAATACTTCTCCATCAATTTTTAGCGCATACGCCATGCACAAAGCATCTGGATTGCAAGGAACCGGAATTAAATCTTGTGGAGTAAAAACAGGATATTGTTCGTAGATTTTTCTACGCACCTCGGTCAATGTTATTCTTCCTGAAATATCATCATAATTGTCATTTCTTCCTGCAACTTGTGTAGGCTGAAAAGTAACGCCGCGTACACATTTTTGTTGCAATGCATACTCGATGATCTGACCAATTTCATCATCGTTTTCTCCTTTTTGAAGCGTGATTACTAATGTAGTCGAAATATTAAATTGATTCAAATGTTCGATTGCCTTTTTGCGGACTTCTGTTAAATCTTCCCCTCTTAATTTTTCCAAAACTTCAGGTTTAAAACTGTCAAACTGAAGATAGATTTCAAAATCAGGCATATAAGTAGCCAGCTTTTCTACAAATTTGATGTCTTTTGCAATACGAATACCATTTGTATTTAGCATTAAATGTTTGATAGGTTTGCTTTTGGCAATATCTAAAATTTTAAAAAATTCCGGATGCACAGTTGGTTCTCCTCCCGAAATCTGAACCACATCCGGTTCTCCTTCGTTTGCCACAACCGTATCAAACATTTTTTCGATTTCTTCTAAAGTTCGATGCCTGCCATAATTAGGAGCCGAACTTGCGTAACAAGTAGGGCAGGCGAGATTGCATCGATCTGTAACTTCTACAATTGTTAAACAAGAATGTTGTTCATGATCGGTACACAAACCACAATCATAAGGACATCCGTAATGCACTTTAGTATTGAATTTTAATGGCATTTCAGACTGCTTGTTGTAATTACGCAACTGCTTATAATAGTTGACATCATCAGCAATCATAGATTTCATTTCGCCGTGTGTTTTACAATGTTTCAGCATCCAGACTTTGTCATCCTGAAATACAATTTTAGTATCTACAAGAGCCAGACAATGGTGACACAAACTTTTGGTATAATCGTAAAATATATAATCGCGCGTTTTCATCAAATTAATTTTATATGGTAAATTAAAATTTTAATTGTTTTTAAAGGCAAATATTCGGCAAAGAAACTTCCAGTAATATCCAAAAATAAATATAGAACTCCATTGAATACTGCTTAGATTAAGAAATAAAGGTTCGTAAGGTTTTATGAATTCGACCAAAAATCGAAAGAGGAAATATAAAACCATAAAAAGCTTAAATCGATCACCATTAATCAGGTTTTTAGTTTTTATCTTTTCAAAAAGGATAAAAAGCAAAATCATAAATACCATTTCGTATAAAGCAATCGGATGTCTTTTTAATTCGTCGCCTAAATTCATTCCCGTAAAAAATGTCGTTTCGTTACCAAATGTAGGTTCAGCAATTCCCATTGAAAAACAGCCAATTCGGCCAATAAATAATGCCACGATAATTGGGATTACATATAAATCTCCCGAAGCAATTTTTACACCAATACATTTTTTAATTAATTCAACACCCAATAATCCTCCTAAAAACCCTCCGGCAACAGTTTTATTTTGATATAAACTTAAAAAAGTCTGATGAGCAATTTGCGACGGATTTTCGAGTAAAGCAATTACTCTTGATCCTATTAAGGCTCCAATCATGGCACCAATCATAATGATCAAACGATTCGTGTCTGATATAGGATCCTGAATTCTTTTTTTTAGAAAATAATAGATTCTGATACCAACAAAAAAAGCCAAAGTTTCAAATATAAAATGCCAGTAAAATGTTTTTTCAAAGATTTCAAATTGAAAGGGGAATGTCATTTTTAGTCAGAATTTTTAGCGAATATAGGCAAATCTAATCAAAAATGTTTAAGATTAATTTTTTACTTTTGAAACCCAATTGTATCTTAAAAATTCCATGCAAAAATCAATTAACCTTATTCTTTTATTTCTGATTTTCAATGTTTCTTTTGCTCAAAGCAAATTCGGAAATCCAGAAGTAGACCCAATTCAAATTCAAAAAGTATATACAGATTGGTCTGCGTACCAAAGCAAAAATATCATGCTTTCGAGAGATTTTATAGCATTAGATTCAAATTCAAAAGAAATTTCAAAAGAATCCTTTCTAAATCAATTGGCAAACGAAAACTACATCCCAATCCGACTAAAATCAGAAGATTCAAAATATTATTATAAGCTATTCGAAATTCAGCCCAATTCAGATACCAGCATAAAAGCCACCATCAATCAAATTGGTTTCGATGCCCACAAAAATTTCGAAATGGAAGGAACCCAATTTCCAAAATTCTCTTTCAAAGATCTAAACGGAAACCTAGTTTCAAACGAATCCATGAAAGGAAAAATCATCGTTATCAAATGTTGGTACATTCACTGCACGCCATGCATCAAAGAATTTCCACAGGTAAACAAATTAGCAGACGAATACAAAGACCGAAAAGACATTCTTTTTATAAGTCTCGCCGAAGATGCTCCGGAAAAATTAAAAACATTTCTAGCTAAACGACCTTTAAGATATTCAGTTGTTCCAAACATGAAAGTGTATATGAACGAAGCCCTGCAACTCAATTCATTCCCAACACATTTCATTTTAAACAAAGAAGGAATGATTGTAAAAGTGTTGCCTAATTTCGAGAGTCTTGAAGTCGCTTTAGAGAAAGAAAGTAAATTGTAATTTTTTTAAACCATATAAGTGATATAAGAAATTATACGTTTGCCTATATGAACTTATGTAGCTGTTAAATTAATCTCGCAATCCCGATAACTATCGGGAGCGAAGTAGCAAAGTTTTTCTTTTTTAAGTTTAGTTTAAATGAACTTATATTCGTTATATGTTGATAAGAGTTAACTAAGTATTTTTATTCAATTTCATTACTTCCTTATCAAAATCGGAAAGATATTCGCGGTCCTGAATAATTCTATATTTATTAAACTCCATTTCAGCTTTGATTTTAGCTTCTAAGTGAGAAATTTTGCCCTTATCATTTAGAATTGGATAACTTGAAAGTTGTAGAAAGTTGTTCAGGAAAACACTCCAGTCTTCCATTTGCATAATTATTTGTCTTGTTGCATAATTCTCAGCCAAATCTAAATAAGCAGAAACAATTCGGTTAAGCTCTTGAAGATGTGCGTCGTTTAAATAATTTTTAGCAACACTTACATCACTTTTCTGAATTTTTCCGTCGGGAGCATCTTTCCATGTCGAAAGTCCCATGTAAATTTTAGTAGCGTCAGCTTCTGTATAAATAATTTCAGCAGCAGTTTTTCCGGTTATAGCCCAATGTAGTTTATTTTGTACCGTTGCAAAAAATGTTTTAGTTTCTGCACTTTCTTTTTCATAATTTGCTGAAAGAGAATATATGTCAGTTATTTTTTGATAAAATCGTCTTTCAGAGGAACGAATTTCTCTAATACGCTCCAGTAATCCTTCAAAATAATCTTTACCAAAAGCTTTTCCATTTTTAAGCATTTCATCATTTAGAACAAATCCTTTGATGATGAATTCCTTTAGTGTTTTAGTTGCCCAAATTCTAAATTGTGTAGCTTGGCTAGAATTTACTCTGTAACCAACTGCAATAATTGCATCGAGATTATAAAAGTCGATTTCTCTGCTTACTTCTCTTTTTCCCTCAGTTTGAACTGCTCGAATTTTTCGAGTAGTTGAAATCGAATCTAATTCTAAGCTTTTATAAATCTCTTTTAAATGATAGGTTATTGTGTGGGATTCAATTCCAAACAACTGAGCCATTGCCTTTTGTGAAAGCCAAAAACTCTCATCAAGATAAGTTACTTCAACTTCTATATTAGATTGAGAAGTTTGATATAATAAAATAGGAGCCTGCATAATTTTGAATAAAAAGTGAAGATAAGCAAAATTGTAATTTTAAACCATATAAGTGATATAAGAAATTATAAGTTTGGTTTTGATATAAAGCTTATGATTAAATTAATCTCAAAGACGCAAAAGCGCAAAGTTTTTCTTTTTTAAGTTTAGTTTAAATGAACTTATGTTACTTATATGGTAAAAATTTCCAACACAAAGTATGTTTTCTTTGCGCCTTTGCGTCTTTGCGAGAAATTTTCTTCGCATGGTGAAAACTTAGAACCTTAGCACCTTTGCAACTTAGAACCTTTTTTCGTACTTTTGCACCAAATTAATTAAAAAGACATTCATGTTAACAGTCAATAATTTATCAGTTCAATTTGGCAAACGAATTTTGTTTGACGAAGTAAATACCACATTCACACACGGAAATATTTATGGAGTTATTGGAGCCAATGGTGCTGGAAAATCTACTTTTCTAAAAATCATTTCGGGCGATATCGACCCAACTTCTGGCCACATTCATTTAGAACCGGGAAAACGTATGTCGGTTTTAAACCAAAATCACAACATGTTCGACGAGCATACGGTTTTGGAAACTGTTTTGATGGGAAATAAAGTTTTGTACGCTGTTAAAAAAGAAATGGATGAACTTTATTTAGACTACAACGATAAAAACGCAGACAGAATTGGAGAACTTCAGGTTCAGTTCGAAGAAATGAACGGATGGAATGCAGATTCTGATGCCGCATCGATGTTGTCTAACTTAGGAATCAACGAAGAGCATCATTATACATTAATGGGAGATCTTGAGGGAAAAATTAAAGTTCGTGTGCTTTTGGCGCAGGCACTTTTTGGAAACCCTGATTTGCTTATTATGGATGAGCCTACCAACGATTTGGATTTTGAAACCATCTCTTGGTTAGAAAATTTCTTAGCCAATTATGAAAATACAGTAATCGTAGTATCTCACGACCGTCACTTTTTAGATTCAGTTTGTACACATATTTCTGATATCGATTTTGGAAAAATCAATCATTATTCAGGAAACTATACTTTCTGGTACGAGTCTAGCCAATTAGCGGCAAAACAACGTGCACAGCAAAACAAAAAAGCCGAAGAAAAGAAACAGGAATTAGAAGAATTTATTCGTCGTTTTAGTGCAAACGTTGCCAAATCGAAACAAGCAACTTCTCGTAAAAAAATGATTTCTAAACTGAATATTTCAGATATCAAACCTTCAAGCCGTCGTTATCCAGCAATTATTTTTGATCAGGATCGTGAAGCAGGAGATCAGATTTTGAATGTAGAAAATTTAGAAGCTTCTGTAGATGGAGATCTTTTGTTTAAAGGTGTAGATTTGAATATGGCAAAAGGCGATAAAATCGTGCTGTTCTCTAAAGATTCACGTGCTACAACAGCTTTCTACGAAATCTTAAACAACCAACAAAAAGCAGATGCAGGAACTTTCGATTGGGGAATTACAACCAATCAGGCTTATTTACCGGCAGAAAATCATTCATTCTTTGAAAACGATTTGACATTGGTAGATTGGTTACGTCAATACGCAAAAACAGAAGAAGAGCGCGATGAGGTATTTATTAGAGGATTCTTAGGGAAAATGATTTTCTCTGGAGAAGAAGCTTTAAAAACAAGCCGTGTATTATCAGGAGGAGAAAAAGTACGTTGTATGCTTTCGAGAATGATGATGGAAAGAGCGAATATCCTAATGCTTGATGAGCCAACGAATCACTTAGATTTGGAGTCGATTACAGCTTTCAATAACTCATTAAAAAACTTCAAAGGATCTGTAATTTTTACCACACATGACCACGAGTTTGCACAAACGGTTGGTAATAGAGTAGTGGAGCTTACGCCAAACGGAGCAATCGATCGTTATATGACATTTGATGAATATCTTGACGACGAAAAAGTTCAGGAATTAAGAACAAAAATGTACGCGAAATAAAACATAGTTTTATATAAAAAAGAAATCCCGATCAGTAAAATGATCGGGATTTTTTTATGTTTATTTCTTACCACCAAAAAGTTTAGCGAATATAAAGATGATTATCGCAACAATAAAGATGACGATAAAAATCCCGAATCCCATTCCGGCTTTAAAAATGTCTCCAATAACTTCGCAACTTGTAAATGAAAATAGTATTACGAATACCATTAACAAACGTGTAATGTTCTTTTGCATGATTTTGCTGTTTTTAGTGTTTTAAAAAGAATTTTGTATTCTAATTATCGTTAGATTAAAATTACTTCAAACAACAAAAAAACGTGTTATATAATTTTGCCGGAAAGTTCTATGATTTGGAGATTTCTACTACCTTAGACAATATTTAAACGATTAATTTTATGATTAAAAAAGTTCTGGAAAATATAGCTTATATGTATTATCCTAAAAATATTTGTTCGTGGACAGAAGGAGAAAAACTCATTGCATCTGAAGAATATAAAAAATTACGCTCTCTCATTGATTCTTTTGATACAGAGGAATCCATAATAGAACGTAAAGTACTTACCGATGAATTTGAAAAAGACGCAACCTTAAAACATTTTGAAGATCGTTCAAGGCTTGATTATGTAGAGGATAGATGTCTTACTTTTTTTTGGCTTATCGTTGAGAACAGAGAATTAAAATCGATTACTTTGTGTGTGAGTATTTTAATTCCTTATTATGTGATCCAAACGATCAGTCATAAAAAACAAATGATGATTTCTCAGTCAAAAATTGATGAGTTAGAAAAAAATAGTTCCGAAACTAGGAAAATTGACGAGTTGGTTTTAGAAGTTGAAAAAATTGTAGAAAACACATTATCATATCAGAAATTTCCAAAAGAATTATTTAATGTTGTTCTTGAAGATATTTCATTTCAGGATTCTTACTTAGGTGAGTTTAAGATGTTCAATGCCTTTTTTAATAATCAATCTGTACGGGAATAAATTAAATAGCAAAAAAAACTACTAGTAAAATATTTCAATCTAAGTAGAGAGCCATCGGCTCGGTAAATATTGTAGGGCTGGATTTTAATCCAGTTTGTGCAATAAAAAAAAGCTCCAGCAGAGCCATATATGCCACCCGCCGCGGCGGGTTCTTATGAAACGCTATAGAAATTGCTATAAATATAACGTCCCTCTGGGACTGGCATTTTTAATGTAAATGGGGTAACGGAATATTAAGATAACATTTCAATCAACTGAATTTTATTACCACAAGTATCATCCAAAATGGCAATTTTCACATTTCCCATTTCAGTTGGTTTCATGGCAAATGCAACACCAAGATGTACAAGACGATCATATTTTTCCTGAAGATCATCTACATTAAATTGCGTATACGGAATTCCGGCTTCAAATAATGCTTTTTGATATGTTTTTGCTGGTTCAAAATGATTGGGTGATGGTTCTAATAAAACTTCAACGCCATCTGGTTCATCTTTAGAAACTACCGTTAACCATCTGTTGCCTTCGCCTAAAGGCACATCATGTTTTTTAATAAAACCCAATTTTAGAGTATAAAATTGTAATGCTTTTTCCTGGTCTTGAACTGGGATTCCTATGACTTTTACTTTCATGATTTTATATTTTTAAAATTGAATGTTTTCTTCCATATTCACTTTTTATATCTTTCAATTGCAATTCCATACAATTATCTAAAGTTAGAAAATGAATTGATTTTGAAGATTTTCCTGTTTGATATTCGTTTAGCAAATCTTTCCAAATTGTTGGATAAAATATACCTAAAGAAAAGAATATTAAACATGGAAAAGTAAAATTACCATTTCCAATTAAATAGGCTTGCATTCTGATTTCATCTTTCATTGTCATTTCATATTCTAAAACGATGTGCTTTAGATCATGATTTTCAAATTTTGGAATTAATCGATATTTTTTACTATCAAGCATTTCTGCAACTTCACGTCCCACAGTTCCAAGTTGTAAAGTTCTTAAATGACTTAATTTAGTTGTTAAATAATCTTTTCCGTGAATAAGTTCTAAAAGCCAAATAATTCCTCCGGTGATTTTTAGTTGTTTAATTCTATTTATCATTAAAATGGAAGACTTTTTATTCTCCAATAGTTCCAGTCTTAACTTCTCCGGCTCGTTTGTAACTTACAGCAATCACACCGCTTGGTGTAACCGTACTTTCTATTAATGTGAATCCTGCAGGAGTTGAAATATCATCAAATAATTTTTTTCCTTTACCTAAGATTATAGGATAAATTAAAAGCCCAAGTTCATCAACTAAATCATGTTGAAGCAAAAGCTGAACAAGTGTTGCGCTTCCCCAAACTTTAATGTCTCCGCCTTCTGAATTTTTGAGTTTTTGGATATTTTCTACAGTGGAAATAAATTCAGTATTTTGCCAGTCTGAGGTTTTTCTGGTGGAAGACAAAACATACTTGGTTACTTCATTAATTCCCGGCCAGCCTTCTGCATGTTTGGGCCAATAGTCTTCAAAAATATCAAATGTTTTTCTGCCCAAAAGAATATCGGCAGGTTTCATTTGTTCCTGCATGACATTGCCATATTCTTCATCTCCAAAAGGCGCCACCCAGCCTCCATATTCAAAACCGCCCGAAGTATCTTCTTCAGGACCACCAGGTGCCTGCATTACGCCATCGATTGTAATCATAGTTATGACGATTATTTTTCTCATGATGTTTGGTTTTTGCATTTATCAAATATAAGAAAAACAAGTAAATTTCCGATCAGGTAAAAAAGAGCCATCGGCTCGATTAATATTGTAGGGCTGGATTTTAATCCAGTTTACAGATATGGAATTTCAATATAATAATAACGTTTATTAATATTATGCGTCACTCCCAAAGAATTTAAAGTCAAATATTTGTGTTAAGTTAAAAAACATCATTCAAGCATAAATTATGTGCCAAAACCAATAAAAAAATATTTCCCCACCCAACACCCCAACAAATAAATTCTGATTTCGTATATTTGCCCAACCAAACATTACACTTAATTATGAGCCAAAAAGTATTACTTAATTCAAAAGAAGTTACTATCATACTCCATCGTTTGGCTTGTCAGTTAATCGAAAAACACCTTGATTTCTCGGATACTATTTTAGTAGGGATTCAGCCAAGGGGCGTTTTTTTAGCTGAACGTTTAAAACAAATATTAGAAAACGAATATCAGGTACCGGAGATTTCTTTGGGCTATCTGGACATCACTTTTTTTAGAGATGATTTTCGTCGTACTGATAAACCGCTGGAAGCCAATAAAACACAAATAAATTTCATAGTCGAAAACAAGAAAGTCATTTTTATCGATGACGTATTGTTTACCGGACGAAGCATTCGTTCTGCCTTGACCGCAATTCAGTCTTTTGGGAGACCTTCAGAAATCGAATTATTAGTGTTAATCGACAGACGTTTTAGCCGTAATTTACCTATTCAGCCCGATTATCGCGGTCGTCAGGTTGATGCTATAAACGACGAAAAAGTAAAAGTAAGCTGGAAAGAAAATGAAGGTGAAGACGCCGTTTATCTGATAACGAATTAAAAGTTTAATCGGTACTTTGTTTAATTGTTTAATCGGAAACAAACGATTACCGGTATAGCAAATAAACGCTTAAACAAATGAACAAATCAACAAATAAACGATTAAACAAAAAAATATGACAGAGAATGAAACGTTTATTTATGAATCAATTTTTAATCAGGTCAGAATGGGATTTCTTTCTCTAGATGAGATTCAGGAGAACATTATAGAAGAAATTGAAGACAACGAATTTGCAGATGAAATCTCAGAAGAGTGGGCTTTCGATAAAATAAGAGAAGAATACCAAAAGTTATTGTCAGAAAGTAAACAATGGGAAAGTCCAACAGATACTGAAAGGCTAATAAATGCGTTTGATGAATTGTGTGACGAGAATATTCTGGCACTTCATAATGCAGGTTACACAACAACAGATGGTGAATATGAAGTGGTTGAGGTTGAAAGAGAACTTCAGGAAAACGAAATAGAGTCTGACGGTTATTGTTTTTATCACGAACAGGATTTAGCCAGAGCAATTGCAGTTGAAAATCCAAGTTTGTTTATCGCTTTTCAGAAAGTAGATAATTCTGATGATGCAACGACGATAGAAGTAGGAAAAAGAGTTGCCGAAGTTTTAATAAACAACGATTTTAAAATAAAATGGGACGGCTCTGCAAGAACTAAAATTGAGATTCCGGGTTTCAGATGGCAAAAGATTTTTGATGAAGATGCAAGAGATCTCCAGGATTACAGTGAAGTAGTAGACAGAATGGTTCAATAGAGTTGCTGCTCTTTAAATAAACATTGAAGAACTGAATATTTTCAGAAATTCATGAATTTGACAAATAAATATTAAAGAAATAAAAATGAAAGAATTAAGCGTAAATCATTTATTAGGAATAAAATACATCAACGAGAATGATATTAACCTGATTTTTGAAACTGCCGATCATTTTAAAGAAGTCATTAACAGACCCATTAAAAAAGTTCCTTCATTACGAGATATTACCATTGCCAATATTTTCTTCGAAAATAGTACCAGAACAAAACTTTCGTTCGAGTTGGCTCAAAAACGATTATCTGCTGATGTTATCAGTTTTTCGGCAGCTCAGTCTTCGGTTAAAAAAGGAGAAACCCTGATCGATACTGTAAATAATATCCTTTCTATGAAAGTAGACATGGTTGTAATGCGCCACTCCAATCCCGGAGCGGCTTATTTTTTATCCAAAAATGTCAAAGCCAGTATCGTAAACGCCGGAGACGGTGCACACGAACATCCTACGCAGGCTTTGCTTGACAGTTATTCAATAAGAGAAAAATTAGGAGATGTAGCCGGAAAAAAAGTAGTTATTGTAGGTGATATTCTGCATTCGAGAGTAGCCTTATCCAACATATATGCTTTGCAAATGCAAGGTGCCGAAGTAAAAGTTTGCGGACCAAAAACATTAATCCCAAGATATATAGAATCGCTTGGTGTTACAGTTGAACCCAATTTGCGTAAAGCCTTAGAATGGTGTGACGTTGCCAATATGCTTCGTGTACAAAACGAACGTATGGATGTGAACTTTTTCCCGTCAACACGTGAATACGCACAACAGTATGGAGTTGATAAACCATTATTAGATTCTCTTAACAAAGAAATCGTGATCATGCACCCGGGACCAATCAACAGAGGAGTAGAGATTACTTCTGAAGTTGCCGACTCAGATCACTCAGTAATTCTGAATCAGGTAGAAAACGGAGTTGCGATTAGAATGGCAGTGATTTATTTATTGGCGTCTAAGATTCAATAGGTTTAGTTTAGTTTAATTTTGTTTCAATACGCATGTCATCGTCATACTGAGCGAAGTCGAAGGATAGGCGCAAAGGGCTTCGACTTCGCTCAGCCTGACAACTTGAAACTTGGAACAAAAATTTTCACCACAAAGTGTTTTTGAAGCAGCTTTGCGAACTTTGTGTTTTCCTGACGCATTATTGGTTAAAAATCTTAGCGAACTTTGCGGTAAAATCTCATTTCTACATGAAACAAAAAATAAAAACTAAAAAATTTGTACCTTAGCTCTCACAATAGCGCCTATAAATAAGAAGATGAAAGTAGATCAAAAAGGACATACCGTTACGATTAAAAATACACAGGGAGATTTTAATGCTTTTCTGGAAAAAGTAACGCAGCAATTTAAAACCTTTGAAAAACAAAATATTATAATCGATTTATCAGCAGATTCAGGTTTGACTGAAAAAGAAGTGAAGCTTTTTTTACCACTTGCTAAACAGCAAAAAAAAGCTAAAAAATCATTTGTAATTGTTGTCGCTGATCTTGACTTTAATGCCGTTTCAGATAAACTAACCGTAGTGCCTTCTCTTTTAGAAGCACACGATATTATCGAAATGGAAGAAATCGAAAGAGACTTAGGGTTTTAGATTTTAGAATTCAGATTTTAGATTTTAGATTTTTTCCCAAAATCGCGGGATTATTTATTAGATTTTTAATGCTGAATCTGAAATTTTTAAGTTCATCAGTCTAAAATCAACAATCTAAAATCTAAAATGAAATTAACCATACTTGGCTGTTATGCCGCAACTCCCAGAACACTTACCAACCCGACTTCGCAGGTTTTAGAAATTAAGAACAAATTGTTTTTAATTGATTGTGGCGAAGGAACTCAGGTACAATTGCGTAAAAACAAGATTAAATTTTCGAAGATTAATCACATTTTTATTTCGCATTTGCATGGGGATCACCTTTATGGATTAATTGGTACTATTTCGACTTTTTCGCTTTTGGGGAGAACAACTGATCTGCACATTTACGGACCAAAAGGAATTAAAGAATTAATTCTTCTTCAATTGAAACTGACAGAATCCTGGACCACTTATAGTTTGTTTTTTCATGAATTAGAGTCAAAAGAAAGTGAAGTTATTTTTGAAGATACAAAGGTTATCGTAAAAACGATCCCGCTGAAACATCGCGTTTACACAAACGGATTTTTGTTTCAGGAAAAACCCGGAGACAGAAAACTGAATGTTGAGGCTGTTCAGCAATATGATATTCATACCGCATATTATCAAAAAATAAAGGGCGGGGGAGATGTGACACTCGATGACGGAACTGTAATAGAAAATGAAAAACTATCTTTCGATCCTATTCCCGCGATGAGTTATGCTTTTTGTTCCGATACGGTTTATCATGAAGCAATAATTCCCATTATAAAAGATGTTGATGTGTTGTATCACGAATCTACTTTTTTAGAATCAGAAGCTCCTTTGGCACTGAAAACATTGCATTCAACAGCCAAAGAAGCAGCGAAAATTGCCCTTAAAGCCAATGCAAAACATTTGGTTTTAGGCCATTATTCTACACGATATGATGGCATTGAACGTTTTAAAGAAGAAGCCGCAGAAATTTTCCCGAACGTACTTTTAGGCGATGACGGAGTTTCTTTTGAATTCTAAGATTCTGAGGTGCTAAGTTGCTAAGTTTCTAAGTAAATTTGATTGAAGTTTTGATTTAAAATCTATCCCGAGACTTCTGGACAGAAATCTAAAATAATAAATAAATATTCTTAGTTTTTAGACCATCCAAAAAAATCTAAAATCTAAAATCTAAAATCTAAAATCTAAAATCTAAAATCTAAAATCTAAAATCAGAAATCTAAAATATATTGCCATGAATGATTTAAGCAATTATAGAAAATCTTACGAGAAGAGTGAATTATTAGAAACCAATATTCCCGAAGATCCCATTAATCTTTTTAACAGATGGTTTCATGAAGTCGAAGATTTCGGCGGAAGCGGAGAAGTGAATGCTATGACAGTTTCTACGATTGGATTAGATGGTTTCCCAAAATCGAGAGTGGTTTTATTAAAGAAATTCACGGAGGAAGGTTTCATTTTTTATACCAATTATAAATCTGAAAAAGGAAAAGCAATTGAGGCAAATCCTCATGTTTGTTTGTCTTTCTTTTGGCAGGAAATGGAACGTCAGGTTATTATAAAAGGAATTGCACAAAAAACTTCTGAGAATATATCTGATGGTTATTTTGATTCCCGTCCTGAAGGAAGTAAGTTGGGCGCGATTGTTTCACATCAGAGTGAGGTGATTCCGTCGAGAACTTTTTTAGAAGAAAATCTAAAGAAACTGGAAGTAGAATTTGAAGGAAAATCAATTCCAAGACCTGAAAATTGGGGCGGATATTTAGTAACTCCTTTAGAGGTTGAATTTTGGCAGGGAAGACCTAACAGACTGCATGACAGAATACGTTACCAAAGCCAATCTGATTATTCGTGGAAGATTGAGCGATTATCTTCTTAGTTTGTAAGAATTTTATATTTAATAAATAAATAATTGTGTATTTCATCGATTATTTTTGCAGTTTACCGATAAATTGAATACGTTTGAATAAGAAAAACGAGACAATTTATTTTTAAAATATATTTTAAGGAATTTGCCCCAACATTTACTTTAATTTTAACTGCTATTGATTATGAAAAAGATGATGTGTGCCATGATGTTCGTTGTAATTTCTATTGCAATGAACTCATGCTCTGCAGATAGTGCCGAGGGAACAGACAATAGTACTACAACCGAAACTCTGATTACGAACTATGCGTATAACGATTCAGAGATCGAAACCATGAAACTTATCAACGATTACAGGGTAAGTATTGGTTTGAATGCATTAGAAAAAATAAATCATATTTCGTTTAAATGTGAAGAGCATAATAATTATATGATTGCCAACAATGTTGTGGATCATAATGATTTTACTTCGCGTTCGAACAATATTATTAGCGTTTTAGGAGCTAAAAAAGTAGGTGAGAATGTTGCTTACAATTACAAAACTTCTGAAGCAGCAGTAAGAGCGTGGCTTGACAGCCCCGGACATAAAGAAAATATCGTAGGAGATTTTACTCATTTTGGTTTGTCAGTAACAACTGATTTGAAAACAGGAAAAAAATACTATACGAATATCTTCGCTAAAATTTAAATATTATTGGACTGGTTGGTTTTTAGTAGTCGTTGCAAATCTTTGATTTGCGACGACTTTTTTTAAAGATAAACAACTGGAAAAATCTCAAATAAAAAATTCCAAATTCCAATACGAGTGTATGTATTGGAATTTGGAATTTTTAGATATTGGAATTTAATTTTTTATAGTCCTATAATAATAAACTCACTTCTTCTGTTCATTTGATGTTCTTCTTCGGTACATTGTACACCATCAGAACAACCGTTTACCAGTTGTGTTTCACCATAACCTTTTCCGGTTAATCGGTTTTTGGTAACACCGTTTTTTACCAGCCAGTCAATAGTCGATTTGGCTCTTCGGTTGGATAAAGCTGCGTTGTACTGATGTGTAGCCCTACTGTCGGTATGAGAACGGATATCGAGTTTCATTGTTGGGTTGTTGTTCAGGACATCCAGGATTTTCTCCAGATCCAAAGCCGCTTCGGTTCTGATATTGGATTTATCCAAATCGAAATAAATCATTTTAATACCAAAACATTTTCCCAGGTCATCACCAATAGTGACTTTACAGGTTGATTTTTCCAAAGCAATCGGAAGACTTGTTTTTCCTGTTATTTTTCCAATGGTTACACTGACTTCTCTTGTAGTGTATTCTTCTTTTTCAGCCCTTACATTATAGGTTTTTCCGCATTCAACGGCAAAAGTATAATACCCGTTTGCGTCTGAAACCGTGCTGTTTTTAATAGTTGTTCCTTCATATAAAGTCACTTTTGTTCCCGGTAAAACGGCATTTGTACTCAGATCGGTAATGATGCCTTCGAGTGTCTGAACACATTGTAATTTTCGGGTTTCCAGAAATTTATAAATATCATCAGATCCCTGTCCGCCATCTTTGTTAGAACTGAAATAGCCACGTCTTGAAATCGGATCAATGCTATACGCAAAATCATCTTTAGGGGAATTGACATCCGCGCCCACATTCTGAATATTACTGATAGTTCCGTTATCTTCTATATTGCCCACAAATACATCGAGTCCTCCAAGTCCGGGATGTCCGTCTGAGGCAAAATAAATTTCATTTTCGCTTGTCACAAACGGAAAGGTTTCCTTGCCTTCGGTGTTAATCGTATTACCAAGGTTTTGTGGCGGACCATAAC
The DNA here is from genome assembly GCF_046825355.2 of Flavobacterium sp. C3NV. Lineage (NCBI taxonomy): Bacteria > Pseudomonadati > Bacteroidota > Flavobacteriia > Flavobacteriales > Flavobacteriaceae > Flavobacterium > Flavobacterium sp. C3NV. Next base: position 181,764 of record NZ_JBKQBJ020000014.1, read on the forward strand.
TTTCTCCGTTAATACTTACTTTATAAATATCAGACTGTCCGATGGTTCCCGGCATATCAGAAGCAAAATACAAAGTTTTCTCATCCGGACTCAGCGCAGGATGTCCCACACTATAGTTGTCGCTGTTAAATGGAAGTTCGGTAATATTTCCCCATTTGCCGTTATTGTCCAGTGTGGCTTTGTATATTTTAATTAAGGTAATTTTATTTTCATCTTTTCCTTTTTTGCCGTTTGCATAATTGTTTCGGGTAAAATAAACCGTTTTTCCATCTTTGGTAAAAACGGGAGACGATTCATGGAATTTGGTATTGATAGCTGTTTTGAATTTATTCACTTTGGCACTGCTTCCCGTTGCCGGATCTACATCGGCAAAATACAAATTGGTAAAATATTCACCCGTCCATTTGTGTTTGCGTTGCGAAAAGTTTCCGGTATCTCTGGCTGATGCAAAATAAATTTTGTTATCGTATACAAACGAACTGTAATCAGAATACTTGGAGTTGATCCCGGCATCTTCGATTGTGTATCGACCTGAATTGGCCTTGATCTCATCGAGATAATTGACATCTTCCTTGTACAATTTTCCTCTGTTATCGTTTTTGAATTTGGCATTAAATTCACCAAGTATTTTATTGGCCTTATCTATTTGTCCGGTTGATTTTAAGGATTGTGCATACCTGTAATAGTACTCCGGTTCAGGACTTGTATTCATGGCAAAAAGTTCACCGTACCATTTTGCAGCGCCGTCAAAATCAGAATTGAAGTAATAGGAATTACCCAATTTCTTGAACATATCCTCAGATTTGTATCCTTTTTCGGCTACGCGCTCATAGGTTTTTATGGCATCGATATAGGCATAATTGTCGTATTTTTTATCTCCGGCAGCAACCTTGGAATCCTGGGCATAACTCTCGGGAGAAAAACAGATTATTATTAAGCAGAGAAGTATATAATTTTTCATAGTGATTATTTTTAGAAGAAACGTGGGGTTGTCATTTTACCGTTGTTTTTAAAGAACTCATAACGCAGGAATATTTCATGTGATCCTGAATTATAATTGTTCAGGTTGGTGGTCTCACGATCATAACCGTATCCTAAATAAAGTCCGTCTGTGATCTGGAAACCTACCATGGCACTTAGTGAGGCGCTCCATCTATAGGCGACACCCACCACAAATTTTTCCATGAACATAAAGTTGGCCGATACATCTACCTGAAGCGGAGCTCCTTCGACCATTTTACCCAGAACGGCGGGTTTGAATTTAATGTATTCAAGCTTATCGAGATCAAATACATAACCTGCCATTACATAATAATTGATTTTGTCCTTGAAAATCGCGATATCATTATCATCATACCGATTGGTTTCGATAAAATTAGGCACCGATAACCCGATGTAAGCTTTATCAGAATGCCAGTAAACACCGGCTCCCACATTGGGTGAGAATTTATTATCAAGATCCTGAAACTGCGGATCTCCCTGACTCTCCGGATTTAATTTATTGATGTCCAGATTGAACAAATTGGCTGTTCCTTTTATCCCAAAAGACAATTTAAAATCTGCGGAGGTCTGAACGGTATAAGAAAGATCAACTGAAAGATTATTCTCATTCGTTGGTCCTATTTTATCATTAACCAATGAAACTCCAACTCCTAAATTGCTGTTGCTGATGGGAGTATTGACAGAAAAACTGCTGGTTTCGGGAGCTCCGTCGAGTCCCACCCATTGGGTGCGGTACAGTCCGAAAATACTTAAGGCTCCTCGTGATCCTGCATAGGCCGGATTTATAGTGATGGTATTGTACATATATTGTGTAAACTGGGCATCTTGCTGTGCATAACCGGCAACTCCCGCAAACATTATGACGAAGAAATATAATTTTGCTCTCATAGTAGATATTATTATATTATTATTACTATCGATTTTATTTAGATAAGTATAAATACCCATCTTTCTTATTATTTTGAAGTACATTATTTCCATCTAACGATTTGTAATTAATAATGTAGAAATAAGTTCCGGTTGGTAATCCGTCAGATTGCTTAACGGTGGTTCTTCCTCTTGATATTCCATCAAATGCGTTCGTTGTATTATTATAATTATCAGTTTCAAAAACCAATATTCCCCAACGATTGTAGATTTCTACATTATTTTCAGGATAACAAGTTATATCATCAATACTATCAATTCTGAAAACGTCGTTTATTCCGTCACCATTAGGAGAGAAGGCATTGTGTACCACAACGTTTCCGCAGGCTAATACTTTACAATCATCATTAATTTCCATATTCAGTAAAATGCTTCTAGGACAATTTTGATCTGTTATTTTATATTCAAATGTGTAATTGCCAAGTGCTAAACCAAGTGCATTAAAAGTATTTCCTTGTATCGTATTACTATTATTAGGATCGATCCAAACTCCTGTCAAAGGTGTGTTTTCAGGTAATAGAGCAAGTAAATCAATAAGAGTCGAATCATCGTTACAAGCCTGGCTTGAGATGTTTACAATACCATTTGGTACAACAGTTATAGTTACAGTAGCAGTATCACAATTATCGGCACTTAGTTTATCACAAATTTGATAGTTATAAGTATAAGTTCCTGCCGGAGTTAAACTCGATACGGTTACATTTCCTATAGCATCAAAAGTGATGTTTGGATCTGTTTTAGCATTATTATTTGAATTCAATAATGTAAAGTTTACCAGTTCTAATGATGCACGTGTGATACCTTTAAAATCATTGATCAAAACGTTTCCAACCAACCCAAAAGTGTTACAGCCTATATTAGTATAAACATCATCATTAGCAATAACCGGAGTTGGCGGTGCAGCAGGTTCAGATACAATAACTGTTACGATTGCTGTGTCACAGTTCCCCGCATCGGCATTCTCACATATTTGATAGGTTAGCGTATAAGTTCCTCCAGGGGTTCCGGCTGCAACATCTACAGATCCGTCAGGATTTAATGTCAAGGCTCCTTTAGGATCAGGTGTTACAATTGTAAGTGTAACATCTGCTGGGTTTATTGCAGCAGCATTCAACGTATCATTGTTGTATACATTTATTACGTTTATTGATGCTGTAGTTCCATTTATTGGTCCTGCATTATCATCATTTGCTACAATGGCAAATGTTGGTCTGGCAGTACAGTAAGGCTCAGATTTTGGATACTCTACAGTTATAGTTTCACTAGGATTAGTAGAGATTGTCAATTTAGCAAGAGGACGAAGTGTCTCAAATCCGTCTGGCGCCTCAATCCATTTATTGTCCTGAAAAACCCAACCCGGCCAGTCAATACCTTTTCCGGTTTGATCCACCACAGCTCCTGGCCATAATACGCGACCTGTAAGTGGTAAATCATTCATTGTAGTGATAACAGTATTGTTACTGTTGGCCCAAGCAATCGTTACACCATTTACAGGAGTAAAGTTTACAGGAGTTACCACATAATCAATATACGGAACATCATTAACACAAATTGGAGTAGCAGTTACAGTCATTACCGGAGCTTCTATAGTTACGGTAACGGTTGCAGTATCGCAATTTGTGGTTTGGTCGGCTTCGCAAATTTGATATACTAATGTCAAAGTTCCAACCGGAGCATTTGCTAAAACATCTACAGATCCGTCCGCATTTAATTTTAAAAACTCGTTTGGAGTTACTGTTGTAATAATAACATCAGATGCTGTAACCACAACACCTTCAAGAGTGTCATTAGGTAATACATTTAAAACATTTTTCGTAATGTGATTCACTCCCGCAATTGGTCCCGCTGAATCATCATTGGCAACAATGTCAGAGAAAACTTTACAATTCACTCCAAAATCAGCATCCAAATGAACCAAATCTTCAGGTGTTACAGTTACAACGTAGCCACTAGCACCACCAGTTGTGCTACAAACCGTATGCAATTGCGATTTACCTGTTTTATTAGTTGCTTTTTTATCTGTAATGGATGGAAGAACTTTAACCAAGCCCGTTGCTCCCAAATTCGCAGCAACAGCATCAAGATTAGCATCTTTTACCAGTTTTATAGTATAATCTCCGTAAGGATTTGCGCTATCAGGTCGGTCTCTCCAGAATCCTTCAATACCTACAATTACTTCCTGATGATATCCGTTAGGGCCATCAATAATCACATTAGCACTTAAGGCATTTCCAAAACCTCCTGCATTTAATTCTCCCACATTTGATGGTCCTGCATAACTTCCGTCACCGTTAAGGTCAATCCATTCCCATTGGCTATAATCAATTGCTCCGTTTCCATCAGGAATATTTTTAGTTACAATGCCATCATTATTAGCGTCATACCATTCATCCTGAACTCCGTTACCATTAGTGTCATACCAAACATAATCTCCTAAAACCGGTAGTGTCGATTTTCCGTATTCAAAATTATGTTCCTGAATTTTACAATCTTCAAGAGTAGTAAAGAACAAACTTGAATCTATAGGATATAATTGGTGTGCACTATTCAGGTTGGCATCCTGAACCTGAACCAAATAACTTCCGGCAACCATGCCTGAGAAATTATATAAACCATCGGCACCTGTGATGCGCAATAAAATAGGTCCGGCCGTAGTACCTTGAGGAACCAAAGTAACAGGCACATTTGCAATTGGTGTATTTGTGTCTTTGTTTATTATTTGTCCGGATATTTTAACCGTATAAGTTGGTTGAGAAATGACAACCGTTGCAGTTGTAGAACAAGTTTCGCTACCGCTATTTACAGATGATGTTGCTGTAAGTGTGTAAGTTCCTGCCGGTAAATTAGTATTACCAACAACCTCATTATTTTCATTTCTAATAACAACAGTCGATCCCGAACTATTCGTAACCAAGATTAAACCATCTTTTCCTCCAAAACATGTTACATTAGAAACAACTCCTGTAACCGAAACTTTATTTTCGACAGTAAAAGTTTGTTTCAATTCGGTTTTATTGCCTGCACAATCCGTCAAAGTATAGGTTCTGGTTAAGATATAAGCATTTCCGTCGCAACCACTTCCACCATTATTAGAATCACTTACAGTAATGTCAACAGTACTACTGCAATTGTCAAGAGCATCTTTTATATCGCCCGGATTTCCAACAGGAATATCAGTAATCGTTTCCAGGTTTGCAACATCAACAGGAGCTGTTCCAGTAGGCGGAGTAGTATCTCTAACTGTTATTATTTGAGTATAACTAGCTGTGTTTAAGCCACAATCGCTGGTAGTCCATGTACGGATTAAAGTATAATTAGTAGAACAACCGTTTACAATATCACTTTTAATTTCAGTAAAAACGATAGGTAAATTACCATTGCAATTATCCGTAGCCTCAACATTTGCAGGTTCAGGAACAGCGTCGCAAGAAACAGTAATATCTGTTGGAAGTTCTCCAATAAATGTTGGTTTTGTAGTATCCTGAATAGTGATCACTTGCGTGAAAGAGTCAGAAGTATTTCCGCAATCGTCTTTTACTGTCCAGGCATTGGTATAACTTCCAGCATTCGAACAATCCGCCGAAGCTACAAACGCACCGCTTACTTTTACAATATCCGAAACATCGCTATCACATAAATCCGAAGCTATTGGGAATAACGCTTGCGCGGAAGTCAAAGCAGCCGCATCACTGCATTCGATAGTTTTATTTAAAGAGGCCAAAGAAGTTGACCATGTTGGAGCTGAAGTATCCTGAATTGTGATCACTTGCGTGAAAGTATCAGAGGTATTTCCGCAATCGTCTTTTATTGTCCATGTATTGGTATATGTTCCCGCATTCGAACAATCCGCCGAAGCTACAAACGCACCGCTTACTTTTACAATATCCGAAACATCGCTATCACATAAATCCGAAGCTATAGGGAATAACGCTTGCGCGGAAGTTAAAGCCGCCGCATCACTGCATTCGATAGTTTTATTTAAAGAAGCTACAGCAGTAGACCATGTTGGAGCAGTAATGTCCTGCACATTAATAACCTGACTAACCGGAAGAGAAATATTTCCACAAGCATCTACAGCAGTCCATGTTCTTGTAGTGGTATATGAACCCGCACAAGCACCTTGAGTAACCACATCGTCATAAGTTAATGAAGAAACAGTATCATTATTATCCGTGGCAGTTGCAGTTGCAAAAACTGGTAAAGCAGGACAATTAATTGTAGAAGCCAAAGGCAACGGATCTATAATTGGTTTAACAGCATCGCCATCAGTAATAGTTACTGATTTAGAGATGGTACAAAGATTAGCATCTTTAATAGTCACTGTATAAGTTCCCGCAATAAGTCCAGTTGCAGTTGCAGAGGTTTGAACAGGAGTTGTATCCCAAGAATAAGTGTATCCTAAAGTTCCACCGGAAACAGTCACAGACGCAGATCCGTTATTACCGCCACCACAACCAACATTAATTTGACTTGTTGTAGCGCTTAAAGCCGCGCTAGGTTGTCCGATACTAATTGAATTAGTTTGAGACGAACAATTATCAGTAACAGTCAAAGTATAAGTTCCTGCCGGAAGATTCGAAACAGAAGCCGTAGTTCCCACAGAAACATTCAAAGCATTTTTCCAAACATAATTTACAGTTCCAACAGAATTAGTAACTAAACCAGCAGTTACAGATCCTGTACTAAACCCAAAACAAGTAACATCAGTTTTAGAAGAAGTCGCAAGTGCTAAAGCCGCGCTAGGTTGTCCGATAATAACAGAGTTTGTTTGAGTAGAACAGTTATCAGTAACAGTCAAAGTATAAGTTCCCGCCGGAAGATTTGAAACCGAAGCTGTAGTTCCAACAGATACATTCGAGGCATTTTTCCAATTATAAGTAACCGTTCCAACAAAGTTAGTTACCGCACCCGCAGTTACGGATCCAGTGCTAAACCCAAAACAAGTAACATCTGTTTTTGAAGAAACCGCAAGCGCTAAAGCTGCACTAGGTTGTCCGATAATAACTGAATTAGTTTGAGTCGAACAATTATCAGTAACCGTCAAAGTATAAGTTCCCGCCGGAAGATTCGAAACCGAAGCTGTAGTTCCCACCGAAACGTTTAAAGCATTTTTCCAATTATAATTTACACTTCCAACAGAATTAGTAACTAAACCAGCAGTTACAGATCCTGTACTAAACCCAAAACAAGTAACATCCGTTTTAGACGAAGCCGCAAGTGCTAAAGCTGCACTTGGTTGTCCGATAATAACTGAATTAGTTTGAGTAGAACAATTATCAGTAACAGTCAAAGTATAAGTTCCCGCCGGAAGATTCGAAACAGAAGCTGTAGTTCCCACCGAAACATTTAAAGCATTTTTCCAAACATAATTTACAGTTCCAACATTATTAGTTACGGCACCCGCAGTTACCGTTCCCGTACTAAACCCAAAACAAGTAACATCCGTTTTAGATGAAGCTGCAAGTGCTAAAGCTGCAGTAGGTTGTGCGATAACAACTGAATTAGTTTGAGTCGAACAATTATCAGTAACAGTCAAAGTATAAGTTCCTGCCGGAAGATTCGAAACCGAAGCTGTCGTTCCAACAGATATATTCGAAGCATTTTTCCAAGAATACGTAACCGTTCCCACAAAGTTAGTTACTACTCCCGCAGTTACAGATCCTGTACTAAAACCAAAACAAGTAACATCAGTTTTAGAAGAAGCCGCAAGTGCTAAAGCCGCAGTTGGTTGTCCGATAATAACAGAGTTTGTTTGAGTCGAACAATTATCAGTAACAGTCAAAGTATAAGTTCCCGCTGGAAGATTCGAAACCGAAGCCGTAGTTCCTACCGAAACGTTTAAAGCATTTTTCCAATTATAAGTAACCGTTCCCACAAAGTTAGTTACCGCACCAGCAGTTACCGTTCCCGTGCTGAACCCAAAACAAGTAACATCCGTTTTAGAAGAAGCAGCAAGCGCTAAAGCCGAAGTTGGTTGTCCTATAATAACAGAGTTTGTTTGAGTCGAACAATTATCAGTGACAGTCAAAGTATAAGTTCCTGCCGGAAGATTCGAAACCGAAGCCGTAGTTCCTACCGAAACGTTTAAAGCATTTTTCCAATTATAAGTAACCGTTCCCACAAAGTTAGTTACCGCACCAGCAGTTACCGTTCCCGTGCTGAACCCAAAAC
>NZ_JBKQBJ020000015.1:0-184300 GCF_046825355.2 Flavobacterium sp. C3NV
GCAAAGAATTATATGATAGGTTAGTCGAAAAAGGAAAGGCTAAGAAAATAGCTTTAATCGCTGTAGCAAACAAACTGCTCAAACAAGCATTTGCCTTAGCATCAAAAAATGAATACTATTTACAAAATAATTAAAAATAAATTTGCTTTTAAACACAGTTCATTTCGACGAAGGAGAAATCTCCGCAAGTAACTCCGTAAAAATTGTCAAAATTTGTCGAGCTTCTAGCGGAGATTTCTCCTTCGTCGAAATTGATAAACTTATCCTAAAAAAAAAACGACATTAAAATGTCGCTCTTTTCTATTTTCTATTTTCTATATTCTTTATTCTATTTTCTTTACTCTATACTCTTTACTCTATACTCTTTACTCTATATTCTTTACTCTATATTCTTTACTCTATATTCTTTACTCTGATGTCTCCAATTGCAAAACAACATTCTGATATCGTGTACTTAACGAAAACAACTGCTCTGCAAAAATCATAATGGCAAGCGGAATAAAGAAAAACGAAATTAAATTTTCTACATATAAAAAGTACGTAGTAAACATAAAAATACGGGCATATTCAAGATAATACATCCATTTTCGCTGTTCTAGTAATGCTCCACAATTGACTAAAGTGATAAGGATAATCGAAAGCACAAAAACCTTATCAACGACATTCAAATATTCAAAATAATACGTAAAAACCGTTAGAAACAAAGTACACACCCCTAATTGAATATAAAGATAATTCTTAAATCGAAGCCTTTGATGCGGATTGGTTTTATCCTGCAGAAATCTCTTTTCTAATATAGGTCGAATATCCTGATCCATATGAGCCGGACTTCCAAAAACAGCTTTCCATTTGGCTTTAAAACCTTCAGAACGTTTCCATAATTCGTAGATTTCAAAGTAGTAATGAAAGTGCTGCCAAAGGAAACTATAACTTTTTAGCGGATGCGTTAAACCGTATTTTGGTTTTTCTTCTTCTTCCTGAAAAGTGCCAAAAAGACGGTCCCAAAAGGTAAACATATCGCCATAATTTTTATCTAAATATTTTTCATCAGATGCATGGTGAACTCCGTGAACCGATGGTGTTACAAAAACATATTCCAGCCATTTTATTCGGCCTATAAGCTGTGTGTGCGTGAAGAAAGAATAAGCGCCGTGAACAATAAGCATTGTAATTACCATTGACGGATGAAAACCAACCAACGGAAGTACGCACCAAAATCCGGTTCTTACTATGGCCTGAAAAGTGGTAATTCTGGCTGCTGCGGTAAAATTAAATTCTTCGCTATGATGATGCACAATATGCGCTGCCCAGAAAAAATTGACTTCATGACCTAATCTGTGGTACCAATACCAAACAAAATCGGTAGCAAGAATCAAGGCAAACCAAACGAAAACATTGCTTGGGATATCAAAAATCCTGTAATTGTCATATATCAAATAATACAACTGATAAAAGCTTGCGGCTATAAATAAATTAATCAGTCGCTCTGCAATACCAATGCTAATATTAGACACTGAACTTTCGTAATTAAAAATTTCCGGTCTCTTTTTGCGTTGCGCTAATTTATATTCTAAAAATAAGAACAGAAAAAAAGCAGGCATTGCAAAAGCTAGAAAATTAATATGTTTCATTTTAAAAATTCCTTTTTTGATTTAAAAAAAACTCAAATACATTTTACTAAAAACTTAAAACAAAGATATTTTCATCGATTAATACCTTCTCTTTTGAAAATAATAGTAATCAATGAAAACAGTCTTTATATGCTCAAACCTACTTTTTAGTTCTGCTTAAATTTTGGCTCAGCCAAAGCAACTTCTTTTACAGATTGTGTATCGGCTACTTTTTGCAAAGCAATAATATAAGCGGCAATACGAGGCGTTACATTGTGTTTGGCAGCGATTCTAAAAACAGTTTCAAAACCTTTTTCTAAAATATCCTCTAAGCGTGTATTAATCTGATGGATTCTCCAAGATTCTAAAAGCGAATTCTGAAGCCATTCAAAATAAGAAACAGTAACTCCGCCGGCATTTGCTAAAATATCCGGAACTACCAATACATTATTATGATGTAAAATTTGATCCGCATCAGACGAAACGGGTCCGTTTGCACCTTCTACAATAATTTTAGCGCGAATATCGTTGGCATTTTTTTGCGTGATTACATCTTCTTTAGCAGCTGGAATCAACACATCTACATCTAACAATAATAGATCTTCATGCTTTATGGCTACTGAATTTGGATATCCTTTGATGCTTTTATTATTGAGATTATAATACAAGATTAATTCCGGAATATTCAATCCTTCAGGATTATAAAAAGCCTCAGAAACATCACTAACAGCGACTACTTTAAGTCCTTTTTCGAACAAAAATAAAGCCGAATGCAAACCAACATTACCAAAACCCTGAATCGCCACAGTAGATCTTGCAGGTCTTAATTTTAGTTTTTGAAGTGCCAATAAGGTGATAATACTTACACCTCTTCCCGTTGCTTCTACCCTACCCAAAGATCCTCCTGAATGCAAATGTTTTCCGGTTACAACAGCATGAATTGTTTTGCCGTGAACCAATGAAAATTCATCCATCAACCAACCCATTTCGTCAGGACCCGTGCCCATGTCTGGTGCAGGAACATCTTTTTCCGGACCAAAAATATCCGCTAAAGCTTTCGTATACGCTCTTGTAATTTTCTCTAATTCACTTTTAGAAAGTGTTCTTGGGTCACAAATGATTCCGCCTTTTGCTCCTCCAAACGGAATTCCGGTTACAGCAGATTTCCAGGTCATCCAGGCAGCAAGTGCTTTTACTTCGTCAAGATTTACGGCATTATCATATCGAATCCCTCCTTTTGATGGCCCTAAAGCCGTATTATGGATTACACGATATCCTTCAAAATTTTGCTCTTTCCCGTTATCTAACGTAATCGAAAAATTAACAACAATTTGTTTTTCCGGTCGTTGCAGTTTCTGCCTGATTGATTCATCCAGATTTAAGATATCCGCAGCGATATTAAAGCGATCAATCATCGATTGAAAGGGATTCTGTTTTATTAATTGTGTACTCATGATATATATTTTTTTAATTTGGGTTTATTGGGTTTAGAAATTGATCCATTAAAAAAGTCCTTTTGATAGTTACAAAGAGCTTTTTATTATTTTAATAATTACTACAACTGCAACATGGAATTTTCATCAGACAACATTCCATCATACTATTTGTATTTCTATTTGATCTCATTTTATTCATTTTTTAATGGTTCTAAAAAAAAAGCCTTTCATGGTGCATGAAAGGCTAAAAAAAAAATAACTAACAAGTTTTTCTCTATTAACGCCATTTCATCGCATCGTTTGACATGCAACACATCGTGAAGCTGCACATAAACGGGATGATATATAGACTAAAGTTTTTCATTGTCATTGCAAATCTATAAATTATATTTATAAATTCTATAGAATTAGTCGAGTTTATTTTAACAATTATTAAAATCAGCCTAAAACAAGCTGTAAACTAACCAATTAAGAGTGAAAAATAAATTATTTAAATTGAGAAATAACGATAAAAACAATCGAAATCAGGGCTAAAAAGATCCCTATAAAATTAATTTTAGACAATTTTTCTTTGAAAAAAAGCAAGCCAACAAGACTTCCTAAAACAATAACTCCCATGTTCATTCCCGCAAAAACTGTCGAAGGATTTTCGGCGAAAGCCTTATGAGCTTTTAAATAAAATAGAATATTTCCGAAATTAAAGATTCCCACCAAAGCCCCAAAAAGGATGTTTTTAGGTTCTAATTTTACCTTTTTAATCCCTATTTCATAAATAGAAATTACTATCGCTACCGATAAAGCAACACAAAAAACAACAAATAAAGAGGTTGGATAAGGCAAACTCGTATAAAGCGCTACTTGTTTGAAAAGGATATCAATCACTCCAAACCCCAGTAAAACTGCAGCCGGGAAAAACCATTTGTTTTCTGTGTTTGAAGATTGTTTTCTTAGAATAAACAAAAGAGCCATAAAACCTATAATGATCCCGATGACTTTATAAGAATTAAATTCTTCCTTAAAAATAAGCCATGCTGCCAATATGGGTATAAATAGAGATAAACGTTGCGCCGCATCTGTTTTTACGATCCCCATATGTTTTATAGAAGCCACCAGAGAAAGCAATACAAAAGGCAATAAAACCCCAATAGCAATGTAAATATTCCACGGTGCACTTGCATCTACTTCGGCCAGATTTGGACTAAAAGTAAAGTAACAAAGCGCTAAAGCAATCGTATAATTGAAAGTCACAATTTGCGTTGGATTGCCTTTGTATTTTCGGGTTATTTTAAAAATCACGCCAACAATTACACTACACAAAATACTTAAAACAAGAAACAACATAGGATTATATTTTGAGCACAAAAATAGTGTTTAAACTCCTTTGGTTTTATTTTTTATTTCTTTTATTCCTGCCTTTTTTATTTCTAACTGTGTAATTTTTCTTTTTTTATTTGTAATAAATTCCACGGTAGTATTGTTATTGTCTGAGCGGAAAAATTTGGTTGCAGATTCCGGCAGCAATTCGATATTATAATCATTGTAATATAACTTGTTATCTTTCTTTAGAATTTTAATATCTCCATAATCACCAATATACTGATCATAAACTTTAGTGTCTATTGCTGTTTGAATATGTTTGTATGGATTTTCTACTTGCTTCCCAAAACATATTCCGGCAAGACCATAAGCAATGTAATATGACTTTGATTGGTTGTTGGATAACACCGTAATAAAAACTTTATCTTCAGTGTATTTATTAAACGAAGTCATCGCTCCAAAAAAACCTCCATCATGCGCAATTAACTCATGATTTTGATTATAAAACGGATTAATTACAACGCCAAAACCAAAATTCTGCTCATTATACGACGTAAACATTTTCTTTTTTGATTCCTCTGTCAATAAAGTTTGGCTATCAAAAAGTGCTTTATTCCATAAATTCAAATCTTCAACAGTAGAATAAATGCCATCGTGCCCCAGATTAAAGTTCCAGTTGATGTACGGATTTTTTACTAATTTATTATTGTTAAAATAATAGCGCTGAGTCATTTTATCTACTATTTCATCGTTATTCGAAACTCCTGAATTATACATTTTTGCTTTATCGAATATATTTTGTTTTAAATACGCTGCATACGATTGTCCGGATACCTTCTCTATAATTTGTGCCAATAAATAATAACCAATATTACTGTAAGCTGTGCTCGTTCCAGGCTCAAACAACAAAGGCTTTTTTGCCAGATACGTGTAAACCGAATCTTTATTAAGATCTGTTTTAGACAAATACAACTCATCATAATCCATATCCAGACCAGAATTGTGGCTTAACATCATCTTTAAAGTTATTTTGTCTCCTTTAGGAAAACCAGTAAAATATCTATTTAAAGGATCCTCTAACGAAAGTTTTTTATGTTCTGCCAACTGCAAAATAGCAACAGCTGTAAATTGCTTCGAAACCGAAGCTAAACTAAATTTTGAATCTTTCGTATTTTTCACTTTCCATTCGTAATCAGCAAAACCATAGGCTTTTTCTAACAATATCGAATCGTTTTTAGAAATCAGAACTGTACCGCTAAAATCATTAACAGCAAATTGCGCATCCATATATTGTTCTAGTTTAGTACTAAGTTCTTTTTGTGAATATCCAAAAGTAAATACCAACAATGCGATAAGAGTTAATCTTGATTTCATGCTACTTATTTTTACAATTAATGATTATTTTATTGAGAGTCTTATCCAGCTGTGCGATTTCTTCTAACGATAAACCGTCAAGTGCCGTTTCTCTGTTAGACTTAATAACAGGTTGTATCAGTTCAAGCGTTTTTAGTCCTTTATTGGTGATTTCGAGATTAAATTTTCTTCGATCATCCCGATGAATGGTTCGGTTTAAATATTCATTTTTAACCATCAGTTCGATCATTCTCGTAATTGATGCGTTATCCTTAAAAACAAGATTGGCCAATTCGTTCTGAGAAATATTCTGATTTTCATTTAGTATAATCAATACCAAACATTGGTCTACAGTAATGTCTTTTACTACTTTGCTAATGTTTTTCTGCGCCAGCTTTCGATATTCCTTTATTGCTTTTTCTATTGAATACAAAGCAGTTCCGGTTGGGTTTTCAAGTTTCATGTTTTTTTGTTTGATGCAAATATAATTGATATATCAATATAAATTAAAATAAATAGTCATTTTGTAAAAAAAATTTTTGCTGTAAGTTAAAAATGAGATTTTAACCGCAAAGAATTTTAACGCAATCCCGATAGCTATCGGGAGCAAAGTTTTTTATAAAGTAACTTTTAATAAAAGTAAAGTCCGCAAAGCTTTGTGCTGAACCTGCCTTGCTAACTTTGCTGTAAAATTCTCATTTCGTTTTAGAGTTACTTAATTTACCGCACATAAAGTTTAATCATGCAGCTTTTAATAAAACACAAAGTTCGCAAAGCTTTGTACTGAACTAGCTTTGCGAACTTTGCGTTTTCTAAACGAATATTAGGTAAAAATCTTAGCGCGCTTTGCGATAAAACTCTCATTTTTCTATTCTCTATTTTCTTTTTTCTTTTTTCTAAAAACTAATCACTTTTCAACCAGCCTGTAATACTCATTCTTGTATTTTGAGTCACCAAAACTTCATGAACCAGTTCGTTGCTTTTAAAGAAAACCGTTTTGCCCTGAGTAGGCGAAATTTTCTGATTGTTATTTTCCTGATGAATCAATAATTCTCCGCCGTCGCTTTCCTGCCAATTGCTGTTCAGGTAACTGATCATAGAATATTTACGGCTTGGATTATTCTTAAACTGATCTAAATGTTTCAGATAAAAATCTCCGGTTTCGTACAAAGAATAATGAAATTCGTAGCCCGTAATTCCGGCATAACAGCTTTCATTCAAATAAATAATAAAGGCATCGATTTGAGCAAAGAACTCGTTTTCGAACACGTTATTATGTTTTTTATCCAGCCAATAAATCGAATCACTTCTAATCGCGCCGTCATAAGACACTTTCTCCGAATTGCCAATTCCGGCAGCCATCAACAAACTTTTCTCGTTTAAGTCGAGTAAATTTTGTTTTAAATGATTCGCCAGTTCAGGACTTAAAAAATGTTCTGATATCCCCACTTTGTTTTCAATATAACTCGCAATCAGATCTTCGAAACCATTTTCCATTTTGTTTTTGGGAAAACTGCAAATACAGCTAACGGAGCAAGGTAGAGTAATTAAAAATGGTAACGGGTTTATTTTCAACAAATAAAAGAAGAGAAATACTTTGGGCGAGCCACCATCCCGATAAGAGGGCTAAATTTACCATGCGCGTATTCGCCCTCTTATCGGGATGCTGTCGGGCTATCCGCGCTACAAGGTAGCTAGCTTCTATCCCTCTCGCGAGCGAACGGGCGTAGTATCCAGTCTCAGTTTTCAGTCTCAGTTTTCAGTCTCAGTTTTCAGTCTCAGTTTTCAGTCTCAGTCTCAGTCTTTGTCGTTGTTTTTAGCCAGTATTATCATCCTTACCAAGAAAGGATCATACTAGAAACTCTGTAATAAAAATCGTCGTTTTTTATAGAATTATGTTTGTGAGTCACTTCTCGATAAAACTATGGCAATTTTTTTACGGATTGTTTTGTCAGGCTGAGCGAAGTCGAAGCCCATTTCAATTGGAGCGCCCTTCGACTCCGCTCAGGGTGACAAACTTAAAAATTAGCCAAAAAAACTAAAATAAAAAACCCGACAGGTTTTAAAACCTGTCGGGTTTGACTTGTAATACGCAATCTTAAATTAATAATTTATAACTTATAATTTATAACTTATAATTTACTAATATAACTTCCGTACATATCTTTAAACTGATGTCCTTGTGCAAAGCGATCTTTGCTTAATTTTTTATATTCTACCAATCCCCATAAAATAAATTCTTTAAAGAAATATTCGTCTTTTTTATCCAATTGTGGCTGATATTTTTTCAATAAAGTTTCTAACGGAGTAACTTCATCTAAAATAGCCTGATATTCCTTATCCGAAGCATCATCTAATAATTCGAAACCACTTTCGGCAAAAAACCATTCGATTAAGTCTGAATATGGTGTTTTTGCGTCTGGTTTTTCAAGCTTTTCTATCTTAGGTAAAAGTGTTGGAAATAACGTTCTGATAGCTGAACCTATTAAATTGTGCGCAACAAATGCCGCTCCCTCCTGCTCTCCTTCATAAACCAATTCGACTTTTCCGGTAATCGCAGGAATAATCCCGATGAAATCAGACAAACGTAAAGTCGTTTTATCTACTCCGGCTTTCAAGGCGCGACGTTCTGCCGTGCTCATTAAATTCTCGAAAGCAGTAATACTCATTCTAGCGCTTACTCCGCTTTTATTGTCGATGTATTCGCTGTCACGAGCTTCAAAACTTATTTGTTCTAAGATATCTTTGGCTAAACTTGGCACATAAACCAATTTATGTTGTGTTTCGTCCAGTTTTGCCTCCTGTTCAGTAATTGTTCTCGCAATAGCTACACTTTCAGGATAATGTGTCAGAATTTGAGATCCAATTCTATCTTTTAATGGTGTTACAATACTTCCACGGTTCGTGTAATCTTCGGGATTTGCTGTAAAAATAAATTGCATATCAAGTGGCATTCTCAGTTTAAATCCTCTAATCTGAATATCGCCTTCCTGCAAAATATTAAACAATGCAACCTGAATTCTGGCTTGTAAATCAGGTAACTCGTTGATTACAAAAATACAACGATTCGCTCTCGGGATCATACCGAAGTGAATTACGCGATCATCAGCATAAGATAATTTAAGATTTGCTGCTTTTATTGGGTCAACATCTCCAATTAAATCGGCTACGGTAACATCTGGAGTAGCTAATTTCTCGAAGAAACGTTCGTTTCTGTGCAACCACGAAATTGGAGCTTCATCGCCTTTTTCGTCAATTAAATCTTTTGCAAAACGAGAAATCGGATTCAACGGATCGTCATTGATTTCAGAACCTGCAACAAACGGAATGTATTCGTCTAATAATTCGACCATTTTACGCGCCAAACGCGTTTTTGCCTGACCGCGAAGTCCTAATAAATTGATGTTGTGACGAGATAAAATTGCACGCTCCAATTCTGGAATTACGGTATTTTCGAAACCGTGAACGCCTTCGAAAACCGGTTTCCCGGATTTGATTTTCTCACGAAGATTATTTCGCAATTCGTCTTTGATACTTATACTTTTATATCCTGAGGCTTTTAATTGTCCTAACGTGTTTATATTTTTTATTTCCATTTTTATTGAAATATGTTTTTGTTATTATTTTTTTTGAATGACAAATATTATGTCATTTCTTTGCGGGAGACGCACTGCTGTGCGCCTCTACGATATGCGTTGTGTGCAAAAGCGCTTCGGCTTCGCTCAGCGTGACAGCTGTAGACTGAGACTCAGACTGAAAACTACCTAACTCTCTTCTTCCTGTTCGTCTCATAATCTTCAAAAATCATTTCGCCCAAACCTTTAAGTCCGGTGTAAAATGCTTTTCCCTGATTGGCTTCTGTAAAATGATTGACAAAACGCTGCAAATAAGGGTCGTTTGCAATCATAAATGTTGTAATCGGAATATGTAATTTTCTGGCTTGTTGCGCCTGAGTGTAACATTTATCTACAATATATTCGTCGAGTCCGTTACTGTTCATATAATACGAACCGTCACGCTCGCGCACGCAGCTTGGTTTCCCATCGGTAATCATGAAAATTTGCTTGTTGGTATTTCGTTTTCTGCGCAAAATATCCATTGCCAACTGAAGTCCTGCAACCGTGTTTGTGTGATATGGACCTACTTGCAAATAAGGCAAATCTTTAATTGGGATTGTCCAGGCATCATTACCAAAAACCAAAATATCCAGCGTATCTTTTGGATAACGTGTCGTAATTAATTCGGCCAAGGCCATAGCCACTTTTTTGGCCGGCGTGATTCGGTCTTCACCGTATAAAATCATACTGTGGCTGATGTCGATCATCAAAACCGTACTCATTTGGGCTTTGTACTGGGTTTCTTCGACAACCAAATCATTTTCGGTCAGCATGAAACTTTCTACACCATTATTGATTTGGGCATTTCGAAGACTTTCGGTCAACGAAATACGTTCTAAACCATCTCCAAAATTAAATTCTCGGAATTCTCCGGTATGTTCATCGCCATTTCCGGCATGTTTGGTTTTGTGATTTCCTGTTCCGGAACGTTTTAAATTCCCGAAAATCTGATCTAAAGCTTGTTGACGAATGGCGCGTTCTGTTTTAGCAGTGATTCCAAAACCGCCCGTTCCATCTTCTTTGACCTCGTCTTTTATGTAACCTTTCTTTTTTAAATCTTCGATAAAATCATCGATTGTGTAGTTTTCGTCGGTCAGTTTATATTCTTTGTCCAACTCCCGAAGCCAGTCTATAGCTTCATCAAAATCCCCCGAAGTATGGGTTATTAGCTCTTTGAAAATGCCAAAAAGTTTTTCAAACGGAGACTGAAATGGGGCTTCGTACGTCTTAAAATAAAAACCTTTTTTAAATTCGTTTTTCATAATTCTAAAATTACGCTATTTTAGAATTATGAAAAAAGAAACGTTTATTAATTTTTAGTTAAAGTATTTCAATAAAATTAGCCCAAATTGGCAAGAAGTCTACTAATTATTCAAACTTTCCGTCAACATAATACCAGGCATTATTTTCGAATCTGAAGGTCGAAAATTCGTAATGCACCTGAGGCTGATGGTTTGAATCGAAGAAATATGCTTTAAATTCTACTGTGTTTTCAGTAGAACTTAAAATCTCCAGTTTCTGCCATTTATTGCTTGTTGCCCATTTTAGGATTTCTTCTTTCGAATAATATTTTCGTTCAGAAACATAGGTAGTTTCCATAAGATAATCGGCATTATGAGTGGCATACGCCGAATATCTTGAACGCATCAAAGCCAAAGCTGTTGGTGCTTTTTGATTGTTTTCGAGATACAATCCGCAGCAATCTGTAAACAATAATCCGGTATCACAAAAGCATTTATTCTCCATCAACCTGCTCTTCGCCGTTAATTTTTACGTGTAACTGATTCAGCAAAACCTGATATCTGCTGATTTCTCTTAGATCTTCATCTTCTTCTGCATGATCCAGCATTTCGTCTAAAGTTTCGTTTACTTCAAGCAATTTGTTATTGGCGTCTCTATTGTTTTTTGCAGCAATTAAATCTATAATTTCCTGTACGCTTACTTTTAAATCTTCGAATTTCATATCTATTATTTTGTTATTTTTTGTTTCAGGTTTCAGGTTTCAAGTTGCTGAGCATAACTTGAAACCTGAAACAAAGAAAACTTGAAACCTTTTTATTCCTGCGCTTTGTCTTCGTTGAACTTTTTGATAATTTCTTTTAGTTTTTCTTTACGTGCAATTTCAGCCTGTTTTACTTTGTTTTGGGCTTTGTGCAATTTGTCGTTGTGCTTTTTGATATTCCTTTCGTTGTTGCGTCCCATTATATTTCTCTTTTAATTTCTTCTAAAGTTTTCTCGGTGTAAATCAATTCAGTGATAATTTGCTTTCGTAAATCATCGATATCATCATAATCAAAATGTTTTGCCCATGATGTTAGTTGCTGCAAATTCCGGATTTGTTTGATTCTTTTTGTGGTTTCAAAACTGGTTCTTAAAATTGGTTTTCCATCATATTCAGGATTCTTCTTGTGCTGATAAGTTACCGTATTTTTATCAAAGTCGGCTTCAATATAATAGAGTTTCTCTTCGGCATTATCAGGATAAAACTCATTCCAGTTGGCAAAACCTATTTTTGTTTTCGATTCGGTTTCCGGTTCACGTGCCACCAAACGCCATTTACTGTTGGCAAGTCTTCCCCAATGATTCGAAACGCGATACATTCCGGCTTCGGTATAATAATAGGTGCTTCCGGCTTTGCTTTCAAACTGTTTCTTTAAACCTTCAATTTCAGTTGAAAGTACTTCATGAAAAACACAAAATGTATTTTTGAACGAATTAGGATGTGGCTTGAAGTTTTTTTGCATGTGCAAATATACTGAGATTGTAAAGAACTCCCTAAAACAAACATAAATTGATTAACTTTGTACCTTTAATTTTAAAATAAAAAAGTCATGTCTAAAGATTCACAAGAAAAAATGTTGCAAAAAGGGGTTTATACAGGCATCATGGAGAAAGATGAAAACAACAATTATTTTTGTGGTGAATATCTTTTAGATTATAAAATCGCTCATGCTAATCATACTTTAGGGGAATTGATTACTATAAAATCTGTTATCGAAAATCCGAGCGATATTAGCTATGATAAGTATCCTAAGAAATCGAAAAATTTTCATAAAGCGAATCAGAAACCTGAGGATAAATAAGGTTTTGTTTCAGGTTTGAAATGAGAGTTTAACCGCTAAGAGCGCTAAGAATTTTCGCAAAGTTCGCAAAGCTTATTAACACAAAGCTTTGCGAATTTTGCGTTTTATATCAACTACTTAATTAAAAAACTTTGCGCGCTTTGCGGTTAAGAAACTTTTAGCAACTAAATATCTCACGAAAACTAAAGCCCTAGTCACGATAGAAGCTCCCTATTACTATTAATCAAACAAGAAACCTTCGTCTGGATATTCAGAATCAATATTTTAGATATTTTTCGAATATTTTTTGGTTCAAAAGTAAAAAGTTAAAAAAAAGTGTACCTTTGCAAAAAATTTGTCTTTTTGAACAATTAATTTCAATTTCAAACTAATAGACAAGTAGTTACCTTATTTATGAAAAAAATAGTTGAATACCGCAAGTTACTAAACGTAGACAAAACTGCAGAGTTAAAAGATTTAAAAACAATCTATCGTAATGCGATGAAAGAAGCTCATCCTGATAAATTTCAAGGTGATGATGCAGGTTTGAAAGATGCTGAAGAAAAAAGTAAGGCTATTATTGAGGCTTATCACTTTTTGGTAAGTATTAATCCTGAGACGATTAAAGCAAATTTACCTGAATACACAGAGACTATCGCAACTTCATCAATTACTGATTATAAATTTGTTGATGGTCGTTTGATTATCGATTTTTCTAACGGAAGTGTTTATGAATACATTAGTGTTCCTAAAGCAACTTACGTGAAAATGGTAAATGCTGATTCTCCTGGAAGATTCGCAAAAAGACACATTTTGAACTCTTTTACCTGGAGAAAGAAAACAAATCAAGAATAGATTTATACTTAAATATTTACAAAAGCACTCCCTTATAAGAGTGCTTTTTTTATGTCTAAAAATTAAAAAATTATCTATTTAGATTCATAATAATAATATAATTAAGAGTTTTGAATCAAATCAAGCCAACAAACACGCTGATTACATGAGAATTACGCTAAAAAAAACTATAACAAAATTTTAGGTTACAAAATTCTTTAAGTTTTAGATTTTTAGATACTTTTGTTGCACAAATCAATTAACTAATTAATTTTTTATAATGAAAAAAATACTTTTTTTACTAACCGCTTCTGTAGCGATTATTTCATGCAGTAAAGTTAAAGACGGAGAATACCTAATTACAGGAACTGCAACAGGTATTGAAAACGGAAAAACAATCATTCTTCAAGGTCAGGACCCAACTACTAAAATGGCAGTGGCTCTTGATACAGTAAAAGTTGAAAACGGAAAATTCGAAATAAAAGGAAAAGTAACTGAACCAGCTTTTCATACTTTAATTCTTCAAGGTGCTAATGGTCCAATTCCATTTATATTAGAAACAGGAGAAATTACTATTGCAATTGATAAAGATAGTATTCATAAATCTAAAATTTCAGGAACTTATAACAATGATGAGTATGTGAAATTTAATGAGGATTTAACTAAAACTCAAAAAAGTTTAATTGATTTTCAGAAAAAGAATACTCAAAAAATGCAACAAGCTCAACAAGCTCAGGATACAGCAACTATCAACGGTTTGATGAAACAATACATGACTTTACAAACTGAAGTTCAGGCTAACTCTAAAAAGAAATATTTAGCTTACGCTGAAAGCCACCCAAAAGCTTACATCTCGGCTTTGATTATTCAAAGTATGGTGTCTGACCCAAGTGCTGATATTAAAAAGACAGAAAGCTTATTTAATGCTTTGGATGAGTCTTTGAAAAACAGTACTACAGGAAAAGAAATTAAAACAAAACTAGGTCAAGCGCAATTACCTGCAGTTGGTGCATCAGCAGCTCCTGTTGGTAGCCCTAACTGAAGAGCAGATTTTTCAGCTCCTAATCCGGAAGGAAAAGTTGTTTCGCTTAAAGAAAGTTTAGGCAAAGTAACAATTGTAGATTTCTGGGCTTCATGGTGTGGACCATGCAGAAAGGAAAACCCTAATGTTGTAGCGATCTATAAAGAACTACACTCAAAAGGATTAAATATTATTGGTGTATCATTAGATAAAGAAAAAAGCAAGTGGACAGAAGCTATCGCAAAAGATGGTTTAACCTGGACGCATGTTTCTAACCTTAAATTTTGGGAAGAGCCAATTGCTAAACAATACGGAGTAGAATCTATCCCGGCGACTTTTATTCTTGATGCATCAGGAAAAGTGGTTGCTCAAGACTTAAGAGGTCCTGAATTGAAAGCAAAAATATTAGAGCTTTTAGCTAAATAAGACCAATTTCAGAATAAAACAAAAAATCTCCCTAGTGGAGATTTTTTTTGCTTTGTACTATAATTGAAAATAACCCGGAATTGAATGTAATTCTGACTCCGTACATATTTAGAGGTTTTATAGTAACAATAAAGATTTTTACAACAAATTGTGGTATGTGCTAAAAATAATGTGTTAGACGGCTTAAAAAATATTCATCAAGAAGCAATGACAATTAAAGTTTGTATCTTATTTTTTGAAAAACTAATTGTACGTCATAACATGAAGAATCTATTTTTAATTTTTATTCTTGATTTTATCAGGAAAATTAGTTGTTTGGGAATTAAGTTTCCTAAAATTAAAAGCAAAAAAGAATAATTAACACTTAAGAATAATCTTATATTTTAAAATAAACTAAAAAAATACACTTATTCGAGGTTTTTTATTTTATTCAATTCCAACGAATTAAAAAATAACTTTAAAATAACTTAAAATTAAGTTCATTTTTTGTTTGTAAACATGAAAAACGTTCCTATATTTGCAACCGCTTAGAACAACAAAGCGCACTAACGCTGAGATCGGGGAGATACTCAAGCGGCCAACGAGGGCAGACTGTAAATCTGCTGTGAAAACTTCGCAGGTTCGAATCCTGCTCTCCCCACAAAAAGGGTAAAAGAAGTAAAAAGGTCACTTTTTCAATCTTTTCAAAAACCCATAAAAAACGTGGTAAAACCTGCAAATCCTAGGATTCGCAGGTTTTTTGCATTTAAGGCAGTTTTCAAACTTTATAAAAATGCCCGAAATTTCTATGGCAGAATCGTGGCACTTTTGTCTGTCAAGAAAAACTGCCACAGAATTTGAATTAAACCCTTATATACACAGGGGTTAAGGAGGTTAACGACTTGTTTTTTTGATGCTATAATTCTACATTTATTAATCTAAAAAAGTTGAATTATGTTAGAGAACAGCTTTGGGTTAGTTTTCTTTATGAAAATTACCAGCAATGACAGAAAAATTAGAACCGTCTACTTTAGAATTACCGTAGACGGAATTACAAAGGAAGCATCCACCAAACGCAAATGGGAATATTTAAGGTGGGATCAAAAAACAGAAAGAGCAGTCGGATCCAAAGAAGATGCAAAATCTTTAAACTTCTTCTTTGATGCACTGACTTTAAAAATCAATGAAATCAAAACAAAAATGATGTACAGCGGTAAACCCATAACCGCTGAAAAAATCATGGATCATGTTTTAGGCAAAGTACAACCAAGAGTTAAAGTAATGGAAGAATTTCAAAAGCACAATGATGAAATGAAAGCCCTACTTGGAAAAGGATATGCTAAAGGAACTCTCGACAGATTTACTATTACTAAAAACCATTTAACCGCCTTTATTAAATTCAAATTTAATAAGACAGACCTTGAATTTACAGATTTGAATCTCGAATTCATAAAGGACTTTGAGTTTTACCTTAGAACAGTTCGAAATTGCAGTAACAATACAACCCTAAAATACATTGCCAATTTCAAAAAGATTGTCATTCGAGCAATCGATAAGGAGATAATTCTAAAAGATCCTTTTAAAAACTTTAAAGGAAGAAAAACTAAGTTGGCAAAAAAGCCTCTTTCAACTCAGGAATTATATGAATTAGAAAAGCATTATTTTACCACAGACAGGCTCAATGTAGTGAGAGATGTATTTGTGTTCCAATGTTACACCGGACTGGCTTACATTGACGCTTATCAGTTGAGAAGGGTAGATATTAAAGACGGGATAGACGGTAACTTATGGATCATGTCTGAGAGACAAAAAACAAATTCTACCACAAATGTCCCGCTGCTTCCTCAGGCACTTAAAATAATTGAGAAGTATAAAGATCACCCGCTTTGTTTGCAGCGCGGTACAGTGTTACCTGTTTCTTCCAACCAGAAAATGAACGAGTATCTTAAAGAGATTGCAATTCTTTGCGGTTTTCCATTTACACTTAACACTCATATGGCACGCCGTACTTTTGGAAGTACAGTTACATTAAACAACAATGTCCCTATCAATGTTGTTAAAGAAATGCTTGGCCATTCGTCTGTCAAACAGACCGAAGCATATGCTATAACTGAACAAGCAACAATAGGACGCGAGATGTCTCTTCTGAACAAAAAACTAAATAAAGTCATACCGAAAATCTCAAAATCAGATTTAGCGGTTCTCAGCAGATTAGAGAAAGAAATTGAAGCAATTAAAAAGAAATATAATGTAACTTCATCTTAAAGTTGAATTCAACTTATAATTAAGTGTAAAAAAAAATAGGTTATCTCATAATTCTTGAGATAACCTATTTTCATGTAGTTCAATTTCACTTTTATAACCTGGATGATAGGAAGGTCGGTAAACAATATATCCAAATATTTGAAGTTGTTTAAAATATTTATGATATGTAGGTATTGTGTTTATATGGGCCAATGCCATAATTTTACTGCGACTAACTTTGATGGACTTCTCCTCCCCTTGCCTATACCCTAAACTTAGAATTGCCATTAAAATGGCCAGATGCCAGACGCTTAATCGTGAGTCATCCATATAAATCGATAAGTAATTCATAATTTGACCTTCACTGGGCTCATGGGTTCGATTCATCACTAAAAAGTTTTTTAAGGTCTTCCCTATTATAATAATACGAGCCCAGGACTTTTTTATATCGTACTTTTTGTGTCACTCTGAGGTTCTGTATTGAACCTGCCGATATATCCAGCATCTTTCTGACTACCTTAGTTTTGATCCATTCAGGATGCGTAGATTCTGCATGAGTAAAATTGATCTCTTGAATTATTATCTTTATTTTATCAAATAAAAGAAGGCCGAACTGCCTTAAATCATCTTTTGTTACAATTTCTTCCATAGCACTTTTTTTACTGATGATCCAAATGAAAATATATACTGCTTCGTTTATTCTTGTTTTTTGTAGGCACATAAATAAGATAACCGTAATTGTCCAATTCACGCATACATTTATGATAGGTCTTCGGCGATACTATTTTAGCGATCTTTTGAATTTCGATGCTGTAAGCCTGAATTGGATTTATCATTCCTCTTTGCTTCCAAAACTCAACAAGTGCTGCAAACACTGCAATATGGGTGCTGCCAATTCTAAAATCCTTTTCGATTGACTTAAAAAAAACCGATAAAAGTTTTAAGTTTTCCATTACTTACCTATTAAAGACTTTTAGTTTTAACCTGACGTTTGGAGATTTTTATCGTTTGCGGTTCAACTTTTTTTGTTTGCATTTTCACAGTTTCATTCTTTCTGCTATTTTGCACATTACTCAGACGGCGTATGAGGTATTAAGAGTACCTATCTCATCTGGGTATCTAACCATAACTAAATAGACTTACTGATCTTTTTTTTTCGGTTATTCGAATTCTTCTCACTTTGGGAAGGTTCATCATCACTGTCTTGTTTTTGGCTTTTATCTTTCTCTTTTGCAACACCTTGCTTCTCCTCTTTGCTTTCTCGATGATTAATCCTTTGCAAGTTGGCATCATAGACGTTCACAGTTTTAAATTGCGGATTTGCCTCTATATACATTTTACTTTCCACGCCGGCGACAACAAAAGTTACCGATTGTAGATTTCCTTTTTTCAGCGAACTTAAAAGATCATCTTTATATTTAGGAGTTTCCAGTTCTTTAATGGAATATTTGGCAAGGCTTGCTTCCAAATCATAACCATAATTTTGATGGTAATGATTGAGCTTAAAATTTCCATTGTTGTCATCGACTTCCTTGAAGTCCATTTTAATCCAAGAATTATAAACTTCTCCTTCTTTTGTCTTAAGATCTTTATTTATGGAACGCCCTTCCATTAGATTATAAGCTTCTTTAAGTGTAATACTGCTGCTGTTGCTATTAATGTAAAAGGTCTGTTCCAGTGCTTCTTCGGAATCTTCTTTTTTAAGATTCACGTGATAGGAATTAAAAAAGTATAAATCACTCTGATCTGATTTTTTAAAATTCAACACTGCACTCATGGAATCTGTTCCATAAACTCCTTCTTTCATAAGTTTAAATTCTGTTTCACCTTTAAGCATTTTCTCCTTCAAGTCCTGATCGAACGTTTCGCCAAATCCAGTATATTTTAACTGGTCTTTCAGGTATTCTAAATTTTTCTGATTCATAATATTTATATTTAAGTTATTTTCTAAAAATTCCCTTTTTTCTCTTTCCAATCTCCCAAATGCAGTAAGATCAAACGCCTCATTGTCGGAAGTACATATTCCGCTCTCCCTCAACATATTTAAATCTCTTATAATTGAGTTAGTCGGCAGATATTTAAAATAATCCATATCATTAGATTTCTCGAAGCAACACTCTTTTGCTTCCCATGCAGTTTTAAAGAACTCGAGGGTAGCAGAATCTGATATTTGATCCACTGGAACAACTGCATAATGATAACCAAGAGACTGAATTTGCTCTGTTAATTCTGATAAAATTTCTATATCACTAATATTTATGATCATGTTGTATTTTTAAAATTAAAAAGTCCTAATAGCTGATCTCCCCTATATGAATTACCTTTTCAATCAAATAATTTTTAATACTAACCTCCAATTGCCGACCTCTGTTCTTTTCGATGAGTTGAAGTGTAAGAAACTTATTCTCAGGAATAGTAAATTTCTCTAATGCATAGACTTTTACCACTTCGGACTTATAAGGAATTACCACAGACGACGATGTGGTATACAGCGGTAGAATTTCTATTTCCTGTGATGCAGTTCGTTTTGATTTTCTCTGATCTCTTATAAAAAAACGCAGCTGGTCGATATCATAATTAATTTTGGAATTGTTTTCAAATACGACTCTTAAATACAAAATATCCTCATGGACAAAAATGCCGTTTACCTCAAGAGTAATCTGAAACTTTGACTTTTTCAAACCGCGGGTCTTTTTCTTTTTCGATAAGGCAAGTGAAGCAAACTGTTCTATTTTCTTTTGATTATCGTTCTCCATTGAAAACAAAATATTTCCATTTACCGCAGCTGAATTATCAGCTTTAATATTCAAATCTGGACACCCTTCGTCATAGCTAAGAATAAATACATACAGCCTGTTGTCAGCTGTCACAACAGTGAGGTTGGTCTGATTGAAATTCTCCTTTGCCGCTTTGACAAGTAAAATATTCTCAACCCCTTTTGCTTTCTGCATTAAAACATCCGGACTTCCTTTATCGATACTTTTAATAGCATATGGAAAAACAATACTGGTAGTTTTTGAATATCCTATGTGAAGATTTTTAAACTCTTGTTGATTCAAATCAATTTTTTCATTAATAAATTGCGCATAGCCTGATAGCATTGTCATCAAACAGCATAAGATTAAAGTCCAATTTCTAATTTTCATATTTTATTTTTTTAATTATTCAAATTCTTTTGTTTCTCACCATACAGCAATACCTGATAGCCAGCTTTAACAACCACCTTAATTAACTTTACCTTTTTACTCATAAGGCTCTTTGCTGCTTCAATTCCCATTCCTGCAGCCTGCGAGCCCCACGAATCCTGAAGTCCCGTAAGTCCTAAAGTTTGAATGGAGCGGTCTGCAGACGCCTTTGCTACATCTCTGTTAATTGCATCGGGAATATAAATTCCATCTATACCATCCATATCATAAACCGCTAACTCGACAGGAAAAATCGAATTCCGATATTGGATATTATCAATCTTAACTTCCAGCCTTTCTCCTTTTAAAGCAGCAATGCCGAACAAAAAAGTGTTTTTCGGAATTTGGATTCCCTGGATCAGAATTTCATTGCTTAATCTGAGTTTTATCGTTGAGCCGTTTACAATGGTCTGGGTTTCGTGAATTACGGCTTCAATAGCATTTTGCTGCTCATCTGAAGCATCGACCTCGTCCAGGGTATAAAAAGAATTGGATTTTGATACAATTTCCTGATTGCTTAAAGAAGCATTCAAAGAGGTGACATTATTTTCTTTTTTCTTTCGGACAACTTGTAATGACTTTCCTTTTTTACTTTCTGTAGATTGCCTTAACTTTTCCTGCATTCGGGCAGGATGCTGAATGTCTAGTATATTTTCTAGCATTCCTCCTAACTGTTTGAGTTCTGGATCCGGTTCCTGCGGTTCATTCATAACAGACATCATCTGCTCCAGTTTTTTCATATCTGCGGATTGGGGATCTGAATAACCATAATTTTCAAACTCGCGCATGTCATGATCTTGGTAATTTCCTACACTCGGTTGACTTATAGCTTTTTGAAGTGCTTGTAATTTTTGATATACCTTTTGCTCATTCTGATCTTTATAGGATGTCGTATTTAACCCGACCTTATTCTTCCTAAAACCGCTAGGTACAAATTCTTCTTCCCAACTGTTTATCGAGTCATCAACAAGAAGAGTATTTGAATAATTAGGATCCTTTTTAATTTGTTCCTGCAGTTTTATTGAATCCATGGCTGCCTGATTATAATAACTCAGTTTGTCCAAAGAGATATCTTCCTTAAATTTTGGATTGGGTAGAATACTATTAAATCCTTTTTTTTCTCCTATATCAGCACTTGCATTTGTTGTGCCTTTCCCTCCGCCTAAACTCCAAAATAACATTGTTATAAATGGCAAAACCAGAACTGGTAACATTATAAGCATTTTTCGTTTTTTTAGTTCTTTAAGTGAAATTGTTTTTTTCTCCATGACATTATTCTTTTACATTAGACTTATAATAATTTTCAATAAAAACAAGGCTATCCATAAGATTTGGATGGCATAACATAATACTATCATATGTTTTTTTATCTAAAGGACTTCCCGTAAGCCCATCCAGATAAGATCTCCAGTGTATAATCTTCTTATATTCCTGAGGTAAAATTGAAAAGGGTTTTGGATTGTCTTTCAGTTTCGCATTTACTTGAACTGGTTTGGTAGCAGGTTCAATGTTAATGACAGAAGAACTGTCTAAGACTAGTGCCTTATAGACAATAGAAAAACTTATACTGCCAGTAAAAACAATAAATACAATCAGAAGTAAAACCAAACTTTTTTTTGATAAACCTGAAGTGATACTGCTCATTTTCTTTGCCCAGGTATCTTTTACCGTCTCGTAGTACTTATTACTTACGTGTAGGTCTTTCTGTTTTTTAAACCAAAATCTCATCACTTTTTATTTTCGATTTTCAATACTTAAATCTTTATTCTCCAGAGTATTCCAGCGCTCTATCAAAAAACCATGTGGATTATTATCACTTCTGGAAACATTTCTCAAGTTACCCTGGGTAGTAAGACTTCTATTTACAATACTGGTGCTGCGAATAATCTTCTGCTTGGCAAAACATTTAAAACGGTATGGATACTCACTCACATCAATTTGAATACTGTCAATACTGATATTCTGACTTATGTTCCCGGAAATAATTCCTGAGTAATAGCCGTTTTCTTTTAAGTCATTATAAATGCGTTTTGCACTATCATCTGCCAGGTACAGTGCCTTGGTAACATTTGCTTTGATTACTTTATCATCCGGATCGAGTGTAAAGAAATAACTGTGAAATGTTTTTACATGATCCTTGGCTTCTACCGGAACATTATCTTTTCTATCTGAAGAGTAAGCTTCCAGGGCCTTATCGTTTGCTAAGATGTACACCCTGTCCTGCATGAGCGTTACAGTTGTAAAGCTTTTATATAATGTATAACAGCAAATCATAATACAGCCCACAATTACCAGCATTGTAAAACCACGTACATACCGAAAAGCGGTATCTATATTTTTCATTTTAGTAAACATCAGTGCTATGTTTTAAATTTATTTAGAATTCCCTTTTAGCCTGTCGTTTATATGGCTATCTTTTCCCCAAGAATATGGAGAAGGCCCCGCCGTCCTAGCCAATAGCCTATTCACATCATCCGAAGCTTTTCCCATTGCATTCATTACTGTTCCGCTACCTTGTGACGCTCTGCTTACCAACGAATTGGTTGAATTTCCTAAAATACTGGTTACTTTCTGACCGAGTGCTCCACCTCCACCGGCATGAACAATATAATTAGCAACGGAAGGAACTGTGAAGTAACCTATTATGCCTATGATCATAAATATTAAATACGCCATATCAGTCCTGCTGAAAAAAGTATCTCCACTCTGGTTTACATTTGCTATATCGAGCTTTAGCATTTGCTCCTGAATCTTGCCAATAATACTTCCGAAAATATTGGCAACGGGAAGCCATAAATAAATGTTGATATACCTGGACATCCAAACTGTAAGTGTATGCTGAAAGCCATCAAACACTGCAATTCCAAACACAAGAGGGCCTAATATCGATAATACGACTAACTGAAAGGTTCTTAATGTATCGATACAGAGCGCTGCAGCTTCAAAAAGAACTCTTAGCACCTCGCTCATCCATTCCTTTACTGAATTTCTAAAGTTATAGGAGGCTTTTTCCATGGCAAATTTGACATCGTTCCCAATCCCTGCTATCACTCCTTCATCAGCGGGGTCTTGACCATGGGTATACTTGTACCACTCATCCCGATTTCCCGTGCCTGTCTCTCCCACATACATTTTCCAGGGATTAGTTTCCTTGATGGCTTTCTCTTTTTCTTTAAGCAGAACTTCAATGGCTTTATTAGAACCTTCAACCATCGCAGCTGTGGCTATTACTGTCGGCTTCATCACACCGTTAATAAGGGACAGTACAGAGGGAAAAATCATAATAGAAAAACCAATAACAAACGGACGGAAAAGTGGATAAAAATCTATGGGCTCTGCATTGGCTATATGCCTCCAAACACGCGATGCTATATACCATATCGCCGCAAAACCAGCTATCCCCTGCCCTGTTGCTATTAGATTACTACATAAAGGCATCATCTCTTCATAGAGCTGTTCCAATATTTGATGAAGTCCTTTTGAATCTGTACCTGAAGCCTGCGCTTGTAAGGTAAAAGGCAAAAGCACCGCTCCGAGCATAAAGCAAGCTGTTTTATTAAATTTTAAAATGCTCATGATTACTTATTTTTTAAGCCGCGCATTCCCTTCGCGGTATTTACATCATTGGATTCCCTGGCTCTTTGCAGCGCCAGAACATTTGAAGAAGTATTAAAATTTCTTAGAAACAAAAGTTTATCCTCCATGTCTACATAAATTTTATCGATTGCCTGCAATCTCTCATCATCTGACATTCTGAGTTTATTGGCTGTTACAATTGTCAAAAGTTCATCAAGATTTCTAAGACTTTGATTCAATAGATTACCGTACACTTTTTCAAAATAAGTAATCTCCTGCAGAGTAAAATTTTGGCTTTTTGAAAAACGGTTCAAAGCGGTTTTACTCTCCTTAGCCAGCAGGATCTGATAATTGATGATATCTCCTACCCGCTTATAATTCTTTACCACCGGACTTACTTGCAAGAGCGCATCTAAAAAAGTCTTATGCAATGTAAAATTACCCTGAGACATATCCTTAACAGCACTATATCCGCCAGATAAAACCTCATAGCCCTTTTTCATATCCTTAAGAATTTGTTTGAACTGGGAGAGTTTTTCAATATTGAGGATCAGTTGCTGGATTTCCTGTGATTGGGCTTTACTTTTGATTGGTAATAACAGCACTAAGGCCATACTAATTAGTATAATTATTCTTTTCATCATACATCTGTTTTATAATCCATTTAAAGTTCTGATCAGCTCAACATTATTCTTTTCGCTCACTTTTGAAAGGGAAAGTATCTTAGCTTCATTGCTAAAAGTCAGACAGAATTCATAATCACTGATCATTGTTTTGTATAAATTATCAATGCGCTCTATTCTTTCATCATCTTTCATTTCAAGCTTCGCATCCATTGCAACCATTAAGAGATCATCCAATGTTCTGTTGCAGTTCTCAAAAAGGCGGTCAAATGATCTTTCGATATAATCTAGTTCATCCCCATGAAAAAGATCATCTTGTTTTAACTGCCTGAAAGTATTATTTGAGATCCTGATAATTTTAAGCTGAAGTAAAACGATCTCTCCAACTCTTGAGTACTTTTTTATCTTAGGGTTTATTTTCTTTAGGGCCCCCAGGTAATCACTATGTAGATTCACTTCCCCTTTTTTAACATCACCTATAAAATTGAGTCCTTTTTTCACAAGATTATATCCTTTTTTTGCATAATCAATGTAGACCTGAAGAGCGGCAATTTGTAAAAGTAGCTCCTTACGCCACTTTGCCTGAGCTTGCAAATTTTGGATAGACAAGCCTGATAGTACCAATAGTAAAATAACTTTTTTCATAATTTTTTCTCCGATTATGGAATTCCGTAAAATTGCTTCACTTTATTTACATCATTAGCCGTTTTGGCTCTTTGAAGGCTCAGTAGTACATTCTGCTTATTGAAAAGAATCAGGTCATCATAATTGGCATCAATTTGATCTGCTGCATTATTTATAATTTCCAGTCTTTTAAGATCGCTCATCTGGGTGGCAAAAGAATCCAATACCAAAAAAATCTGATCAATATTTTTAATGCTTTGCTCTAAAATACCCGAATACACCTTTTCCATATAATCCAGTTCAGAACTATTGAAATGATCATCCTGTTTAAACAGGTTCCAGGCTCTCTCATATTCAGAAATCAACCTTGCTTGTTTACTCGTAATCTCTTTTATACGCTTATAGTATGTAATTATTGACTTTACTTTCATGAGTTCTTCATAATAATCTTTATAGAGATCACGCTGTTTTTTGGTCCATTCTGATATCTCATCGAGTTTTAATTTCGACAGGACATTTTCGATTTGTTTTTGCGCATTCTGAAGCCAGATGGTTTTGTTCTGTAATCGCTGTATCCTCAAATCGATTGCCTTAATTACTTTTTTGGTAACGGCTTTTACTATTTCCAAAATGGGCAGAGCCACCATAGTGTTTGCAGGTCTTGCCGGAGTGCTAATTAGAAGCAGACACAACAGACAAATAATCATTCTTGACTTTGCTTTCATACTCTTTTCATTTGTTTTCATTTCTCATGTCAAATGCCAGTGCCGCAATTCCTTTTTTGATATCCCCGCCAAACCTTTTAGCATACTGCTGAACTTTAACTTTTTCAGGTTCTTCAGTGGTATAGGCTAAATATTCTTCGAGTGAAACTTCTGTTCTAAATACCTTTGATACAATTCCGGCCAGTGATATAAATACTTCCTTATACTTTTTATCGGGATCATTGGATTTGTTTACAGACAGTGCCAATGCCTTCGCTTTTTCAGTAAGCCCTAGTAGTTCCTGAATCTGTTCAAATTTGTTTTGATACTTACTTTGATCCAGCAGAATAATGCAGTCACTGCTGTTGATAATGGCCTGCTTTACTATCGGAGAAGAAATAATATCTTCCACTTCCTGGGTCACTACAATTGCTTCTCCAAAGAATTTACGCACAGTCTTAAAAAGGTACCGTATATATTCTGCCATTCCTTCCTTCGCAATAGCTTTCCACGCCTCCTCAATCAAAATCATTTTACGGATTCCTTTGAGTTTTCTCATCTTACTGATGAATACTTCCATAATGATGATCGTAACTACCGGAAAAAGAATCGGATGATCCTTGATATTATCAAGTTCAAAGACAATGAGTCTTTTATTTAAAAGATCAAGGTTTTCAGTAGCGTTCAACAGATAATCAAACTCACCACCTTTGTAATAAGGTCGAAGCACATACAGGAAATTATTCACATCAAAATCTTTCTCTTTTACTTTATCATTTTCCAAAATTGGAACGAAATCATCTTTTAAAAATTCGTAAAAACTGTTGAAGCTTGGAAATATAGCTGCGTTTTTCTCCAATTTCTCATAGTACAATTGAAGGGAATTGGATAACGCTACATACTCACTTCTGTTGAAAGTCTCATCGTCCTTTTTCCAAAGTGCCAGCAAAAGTGTTTTAATGCTTTCCTTTTTTTCGGTATCCAGGCTATCACCTTCGCCAATATAAAACGGATTAAAACGGATGGGATTCTTTTCATCGTAAGTAAAATAATACCCATTAACCATATCGCACAATCCTTTATAGCTGTGCCCTACATCTACCAAAACAATATGTGTTCCTTGCTCGTAATAGCTCCTGACCATATGATTGGTAAAAAAGGATTTGCCACTTCCCGATGGCCCCAGTATGAACTTATTTCTGTTAGTACAAATCCCCATTTTCATAGGCTCATCACTAATATCGACATGTACTGGTTTTCCGGTAAGGCGATCCCCCAGACGAATGCCAACAGGACTGAGCGATGAGCGATAACCTGTTTCCATATTCAAAAAGCAGACAGCCTGTTCGGTGAACGTATCGAAAGTGTCATTCATTGGAAAGTCCGCTTCATTTCCGGGCATTCCCGCCCAATAGATCTGAGGTGCCCCGACTGTTTCCAGTTTTGCAGCGGAATCCATCTGGGCCAGGGCAGATGAAATCTTATTTTTAACTTCTTTGAGCTCCTCCTTATCAGTGGACCAGGCTAGCACATTGAAATGTGCTTTTACCGGAAGTCTTTGCTGCGAAATAGCTTCGTTTAAAAAATCATTTGTGGCATCACGAGCAATCATATTTTCACGACTGTAGGCAGAAAGAGATTGCAGTCTCAGTCTTTTGCTTTCGAGTTTCTGAATTGTTTTCTGTGCATCTTCTATAAATATGTACTGATTGTAGATATGGTTGCACGATAAAAGCTGACCTAACGTAGAAGCAAAACCAACACTAAATTTTGTTTTATCTGTAGAATACCGGTCATAATTAATTCTCGATCCACACAAGGCTGGCAGATCTGCAGCATCTCCTAATGTAAATAGCTGGCAATGCTTGTCGCCTACCTCTAATCCCTTGTCAAATTTTACATCCTGATATACAAACGAATCTTTTTGTCCTGCTAAAAAGCAATACCGTTCTACAAGTCCCACTTTTCTGCTCTGGCTCCTCAGCGCATCATTATCCAAACGGGCTAGCTTTACAAATCCGCTATCCTCCATTATTCGTTTGAACTGCCCGGTACAATCAATAAAATCCTGTAGCAATTGAGGTTTTAAAGTTTCTTCAGGTACTATTGAATTTCGTATCAGATTCGAAAACAATGAACTGGAACTTTTTCTGCCCACTGGTTTCTTAGTCAGCATAATGTAGCAGGAATGATCCAAAAAAGGTCTTCCATTAAAAAAACGCTCACTGCTTCTGGTGAGAAAACTACTGTCTTCTTTTGTAAAATCAGCTTTATAGGAACTCTCTAAAAACCAGTCCTGCTTATGAAACACGCAAAACTTCGGAAGCACTTTCATAGCTTTAATCCAAGATTGATGAAAAGCTTCATATTCCTGATCTGACAAAGTAAAAATCTCCGGAAGTTCAGCCTTAAATACAATTGTCACATCTCCTTGTTTTGATAAAATACAATCATGTTCCACAGCCATAATCGGCAGCAAATCTTCCATCCTCTTCTTCATCTCTCTTCATTTTTCATTACTAACATCTTACAGCTATCACACCGTAAAAACTTTCCTGCTATATACCTTTATCACTTTAGGAATTTGCTTTCTGGCGAGTGCCTTCATCATCCCATACTCACCGTATTGATTGCTCATTCGATAAATTTTAAAGACTAGAA
Organism: Flavobacterium sp. C3NV; assembly: GCF_046825355.2. NCBI lineage: Bacteria > Pseudomonadati > Bacteroidota > Flavobacteriia > Flavobacteriales > Flavobacteriaceae > Flavobacterium > Flavobacterium sp. C3NV. The sequence continues at coordinate 28,273 of NZ_JBKQBJ020000015.1, forward strand.
AACCTCCGGAAATTCCAATAAAGCCAACACAGAAAATGGATGGCAACCCAATAATATACAAGACTGAAAAAAGTATCATTAGACCTACTACACCTCCACCGAGATACCAGATATACTGCGCCTTTAGCCCCTTAAATTCTATTGATTGGTTAATCCCTTTATTGATTTGATATACACTGCTGCTCATCTTTGTTTTGCTTAATCGAGGTTCATATTAAACTCCGAAGAATGATTTAATGACCGTAGCCACTACCACCAGAAACACACAGCTTCCAAACCAGGCGGCTGCTACCTTTCCTGTATCAGGATCTCCGGCATTCCATTTCTGGTAAACCTTTACTGCCCCGATAAGTCCCAGCAATGCCCCGACAGCGTACATCAGTTCTGTACCAGCATCAAAATAACTTCTTACCTTTTGATTTGCTTCATTAATGCCTGCCACCCCATCTTGTCCATAGACCTTAGATTCATAAACTAATAACAGTATCAGGATACCATAGGACAACACCTTTTCTTCATCCAGATTCTTTAATTTCCAATCACTCTTTCTCATCACACATCATTTTTAAAGATTCAATTCGTAGTAATTATAAAGCAGAGGAACACCGCCGTTGCAAACTCTATTTCCTGTCACACAAAGCCATACCGCACCAGAGAGAACAGGGATTATTCCTCTACTTTTTATTAAATAGTCTCTTCCCACAAACTGTCAACCTGCTCATAAGTTAAAGGCAGCTGTGGGTGTTTTTCACATTCAGAGACTATAAAATTGTTTATGTTTTCACGTAAAGAAGAAATCTTTACATAGGGATATTCCTCAAGGACCAATCGTAGATAATTTTGAAACTCTGTCGGCGATAAGTTTCTTTCAGTACTTTCTTCAATTACCTGCAGTACACGATCAGATAATTCTTCAGCATCCTCCAAAGTATCAAAAGATTCTGAAAATGAAGAAGAAATCGGTTTGCTTAAATTTCTCTTGGACCTGTTTCCAAAACTTAGAATTTTAATCTTCTTTTCTCCTGAAATAATTTGCTTTAATTCTGCATAATAAAATTTAAATACCAAAATCAAATACCAGATAACCAGTAACACGCTAACGGCAATAATATAATTGCTCCATGAAATATTTGTAAACATAGTCTTTTCATTAATCGTTCAACATCTTCTTTCTCTCTATATAGATCATAATAAAGTGATATGATCCATTCTACAAGTCAAAGGAACGATTAAGATCCAACTGCTACAAGTACAACTTTTGTTGTACCCTTTTTGTACCTCAAAAAAATCCAATAAAAAAGACTTATTAAACAATTAAAATATTGTTTAATAAGCCTAAGATTCTAATTTAAAAAATATTATTTATTTCTTATAGCTTTTATCAGCCTTGTATTGCGCCTGTCTGCTCTCGAATTTTGCAGGGATACTACTGCCCATATTGCTGCAGGAATCCATCCAATCAATGTAATTTGCAAAATCAAGCAAATGACTGCTGTAAAAATCTTTCCTCTTAAAAGAAAAGATACACACGGAAAGAATATTGCAAGTAATGTCATAATTTTATCTAGTTTAGTAATGTGTCGTAAATAATAGAATTTGTTACTCAGGTAATTTTTCATTTTATATAAGAAAGTTTTACAATATCAATAGGATTGAATTTTAGTTATAATTTTCTCAAGGATTTTGATTGCTATTTCTTTATCTCTATCCTCTGGACTATATGATTTGCTTCTAACCGACTGATAGGACAGATCTTTCTTAAATGGCGTAGATAAATGAGGTATTATCATTCTAAAAAAGTGGTTCATTGATCTTGCCTTTATCACCCTTGCCTCATCTGTTGCTCTTAGTATTAATGCCATTTGATCAATAGATAAATCGCATTCAATTTTACTGCTTATAGCTGTAGAATTAGCTCCTGAATTTAAATTATCTGAATTTGTTTTATTGTTAAGTTCCATTGTCTTTTCCAGATAGATTATTTCCTGAGTTAACCAATTTTCTAAAATAGGTTTTATGTTATTTCTGCATGGATCAAATGATACCTTCTCGTTAGAATAAATCCTATCAACTTCTTTCTTATAAAAAAGAAGTTTAGCAATACGATATGGAGTTGATTCATCAAGATTAATCTCTTCATTGATGTGATCAATAATGTGATCTATATACTCGACACTATTAAAATTCTTTTCTATTAATAACTTATCAATTTCTGAAAAGAAATTTGTCGGTGCCAAAGTATTAACAGATTTTAAACTTCTTAATAAATCCTTTGGATAAAGTAATTGACGATAGGTTATTTTGTTTGTTGAGAATGTTTCAATAAACTGAGAAATACTATGAATTATAATTTTATAAGCTACCCCCATAAAACTTTCATCTACTTTTTTCGATAGCTTTTCCAATTTAAACTGCAGTTCATTTCTTGACAGCATAAGATATGTAATTGGAACTCTTTCGTCAAGACTTAAAAATATTGAAAATCTATTTTCAACAATGGAAAGTAATTCTTCAAGTTTATCTCTCAGTAATTCTAATAGTACTGATAATTCAGAAGATTCAAATAACCCTGTCTTTTGATATTCTATAACATTATCCAAAAGGAAAACCAAATTTGAATGATATTTTCGCACCTGCAGTCGTACTTCCCTTTTTTTACGAAGCAAAAAAATCTCTTTTTTCAGGGAATTTTGGATATTTTTTGACTCTTTTTCAATATGATTTGAAATAACAAAAATATCTTGTTTTGAAAGCTTTGTAATATTTGTCTTTTTTGGATTTAAAGTATGTGATATCAATGCATCAAACCACTCTAAAGGATATATATTATTCATCATACTATTGTTTAATTACAATTTAGACAACGAAGACTAACGACTTTTGAATCTCTCGATAGAATTCGAACGATACTCAGTAGGCGAATATGATGTATGCTTTTTAAAAAAGATACCGAATATAGAAGCATTTACAAATTCCATTTCTTCAGCTATTTCCGCTATTGTGAACTGCGAGTCTTCTAGCAAAATCTTACATTCGCTTATTAAAGCTTCAATAATCAATGCTTTTATGTTTTTGCCTGTAACTTCTTTTACCGTCTTATTTAGGTAACCAGCCGTAACAAATAATGCCCCTGCGTAAAACTTGACATGATGCTGTTTTTTATAGTGAATGGACAAAATTGTAAGAAACTGAATAACCAGATCTTCTTTTCTGCTGAAATTAACCAATGCATTTGCCGTATATCTCGTATAAATTAATTTTAGTTCATAAAGAAATAAATTCAAACTTATACGGTGCAGTTGGCCATCATAACCGACCCTTTTTGCCTCTAGATTTACAAAATAAACAAGCTTGTAAATAAGTGACAGAACCATATACTCCTTTTCTGCCAGAGATGTTTTCAAGGGCTCTTTTCTGATAAAAAAATAAAATGAATCTACTAATTCTTTTTTTAGACAGTTCTGAATAGCAAATTCTGAAGAGAAATTTATTAAATAAAACTGCAAATGCTCACTAACTTCAAATAGTGTGCAAAAAGAATCTTTTGGAATAATTATTAGATCCTTCGGACTTAAAGCCTGAGTTATTTCATTAAGTTTAATTTTAAAACCTCCTGATCTTACAAGTAAAACTGTTAAATTGTTAGTAGTAAATGATTCATGTTCTGAAGTAAGAATCTCATATTTTTTAATAATATGAATATCCAATCCCTCTATTGGAAGATCCTTTAATTCGATATTAATTAAATCTTTAATCATCATTTTGCAGTCAAATTTTTATAACATTGTACTGAGTTTAATCTCTAAATTTCTTACTGATTACTAAAAAACATAAAAAATATAGATTGATTAATGAGGTGATATACAGAATGTATTTAAATGTCCTAAATGAAATAGTTAGATTTACTTCCGACTCCAGATAATCTCTTGCTCCATCATAACCAAATAAGGTTATGATGAAATAGAGATTTATCAGATTTATTAAAATCAATAAAAAATATAAAACGGTGTGTAGCTTCATTTTAGGGATTTTAATTACAAACCTTTTTATTGCAGATGATTAAAAAGCACTGCAAGAGTGGCTATTGTAAATTGATTATCAGCTTTGAAATTCTTTATACATCTATTTGTCACACCCGTTTCCCAATCCCGATCTCTTTTTCTGGCCTCTTCATATAAAGAGTATCTCGATATTGAAGAAACTTTTAAAATAGTGTCTTTTTCATCTTCCTGTAATGCAAGGCTTTGAACAATTCCTTGTTCGTATGACACTATAAAGTCATGGATATTATCGTAATCTTCATCTTGCTTATCTGCCAATTCCGTAACAAATCCCGTGAGATTGATCTTCACTCCTGCACTGAGTTCTGAATTATTGATCAAATCAAAAAGGGTGTTTTCAGGATCAGCCAGGATGATTGATATCATTTCAGACGTAATTGTAATAATACTTTTATTAGTGCTATTAGATATTTTTCTATTAGCCATAAACAACAATTGGTCTATAATCTCAGCGTTTGATTTTGGGTAGCCATTTTTAGTAATATACTCTGTAAGATTTTTATAAAAATCAGCACCAGTCTGGTCATAAGGATTTTCAGGATTTCGTGCCGCTAAAGTTTGATCGGCAATGATTTCTGCTAATGGTTTATTGGCTTCTGGATTTATATACTCATCATCTGAACAAGAAGTTAAAAAAAATAATGTGCTAAAAGTTATCAGTAAATTTTTCATGATTAAAAAGTTTGAAAGTAAATGAGACTTGGTTCTCAGTTCATTTCATCCGGACTAGCAGAACTTTTATCCAGCGCCTTGCTGAACATTTTTGCTTTGAATTCATCGCAAATCTATCTCGGGAAAAATCTTTCTGCAAGCTAAGTGGTAGGGCTTTCTAGGAATCTATAGTATTGAATTCCGTGAATTCAACACCCTTTTTAACATGAACAAACATCTACATTTCAATAGTTTACACTATTTTTGAGCCACCCTTAAGAATAAATCCTGTACAGCGCCAACTATTTTTTTTCAGGATCTATTCTTTCAAAAGATAATCTCAAAAAAGTAACCTATGAAACAGTATTTAATTCTGCTCCTGATTTTGTACGCACCTATTTTAGGAAATGCCCAGCTCCAAAAAAAAATTAAAATTCATGATTCTCTTAAATCTAGGAGTTATAATTATTTAGATGATAAAATATATGAATACAAAAAAGACAGCTCAAAAGCAGCTGTCTACATGTTCGCATACCTTATCAAAGCAAGAAATGAGCATAATTATAAAGAAATGGTGTATGCTTATCAAAACATTTTACATCAGTCACCTCAATATTTAAGGATAGTTTATGCTGACAGTATGATTTATACAGCTAAAAAATCTAACAATAATACATTGATAGGCTCTGCATTTCTTTCCAAAGGAATTGTGTATTATGGACAGAAACAATATGAAAAGGCATATAATAATTATATTACTGCCAATAATTATATTTCTAAATCTAATGATAAGTATCAATACTATAAAGTCAAGTATTACATGGCTCAGATAAAATATTATCTGGGCTTTTATGACGAGGCAATATCGCTTTTTAATGACTGTTTACAGTATTTTAAAGATGAAAAGGACAAGAGAGCATATTTAAACACACTCCATTCATTGGCAGTCTGTTACAATAGAATTGGTAATTATGGAGATTGTAACGAAATGAACCTATTGGGACTGGCAGAAAGCAAACGGTTGAAGAATACAGAAATGAATGCTTACTTCATTCATTCGCAAGGAATTAATGAATACTTTAAAAAAAATTATGCACTTGCAATTTCAATGATAAAATCTTCATTTTATGATATTGCTGAAAACAAAGATTTTGCAAATAAGTCAGTGGGAAACTTTTATATTGGAAAAAGCTTTTGGGAATTAAAAAGAAGAGACAGCGCGGTTTCTTATTTTTTTAAAGTAGACAACACTTTTAATGAAAAAAATTATATCCGTCCCGACCTTCGTGAAGTATATGAATTATTAATAGACTATTACAAAAGCAAAAAAAAATTAAAATCCCAGTTACATTACATTGACCAGCTTCTGAAGGCCGATAGTATTCTAATAAACACACACAAATATTTAATAGGCAAAATTCATAAAGAATACGACACAAAAGAACTAATAAGAGAAAAAGAAAAAATTAGTGAGCAACTGATTCGCGAAAAATATTACGATGCAGCTGCTATAGGTATAATAACAGTCTTGTTTTTACTGTCATTATTCCTAACAAATCGCCATTATAAAAACCAAAGAAATTACAAAAAGAAATATGACGAGCTGATGAAAACGTCCCAAGCTGATGAGATTAAAATTGTACACAAGAAAAATGATAAACCGCATCTCCTTGACATACCACAGGAAACAATTGATGCTGTATTGATCGAACTTGAAAAATTCAAATTAGAAAGAAAGTTTTTAGCAAAAGATTTACGGCTCTCGTCTGTCGCTGCTACCCTAGGTACCAATTCTAAATACCTTTCAAAAATTCTATCCATCTATAAAAATAAAAGATTTATTGAATATTTCAACGATTTAAAGATTGACTATATAATTGAACAATTAAAAGAAAACAAAATGATGAGAAAATATACAAATGCAGCACTTGCCTCAGAAGCAGGTTTCAGCAGCACGCAGCCTTTTGTATTTGCCTTTAAAGCTAAAACGGGAATGCCTGTCCATTTTTTTATAGAACAAATTAACAAAGGCTCATCCTAGGAAAAAGAATTGGCTTGCAGCCTATTGATTTTGATAATAACTTTACTAACCTATAAATACCTGTTTAAAACTTTTATAAAATAAAAAAAGATGCTTTAGCATCTTTTCATTCTTTAAAACAAGTCTTTTATATTAACTTTTAAAATTTCAGCTATTTTTAATAAACTTTTTACAGTAGGATTTGTTTGCCCTTTTTCAATTCGTCTAATTTGATTCTCAGATAAATCAACTTCTAAACCCAGCTTTTCTTGTGAAAATGAAGTAGTTTCTTCTCTTAACTTTCGAATAGTTAACCCTAGTTTAATTAATGCTTCACCGTAATCCTTATTTTCCATAGTATAAATTTCCTATTTTACCAAAAAATAAAAGCACACATATATGGTTGCTTTAGTTTTTTTTGTTATATTTGCAACAGATTATATATATTTGCGTTTCTTCATATGAAAATATTTGAAGCATTCGCTTTGAATCTCGCTTTTGAAAACTGGTAATTTTTAACGGGGACGAGATGATAAGTAAGATGCTCACGTCTATATTGGCGTGGGCTCACTTATTGTTCCCCGGTATACCAGTACCTCAAAGGCAGTAAGATGAGTTCCATGCCATTTTTATTTCAACTCTATTACAAATTATATTCTTAGCAATCTTTGTTTCATTCGACAGTTTCGCACTTTAATGTTTAACCGTGAAATATTAATGCCTGTGAATTAAAATTTAATGCATCCTTAAATTAAATGCATAAAAATAGCCCTCTATCTCGTCGCCAAACTAACATAGAGAGCCGTAGCTAATCAAAATCTTATTTAACTAACCAATCCCAATATTATGGATAATTTTTCATTTTACAAGGATGGGAAAGCTCTTTATTGCCTTATTTCTGCTGCAATATTGTCTTTTTCATCTTTATCTGCCAGAAACTCCATTCGGCATTCCTTATTTTTGCAGAAACATGAGGTTCATGGAACTATCACTGACGGAAATGCTCCACTTCCCGGAGTTACAATTGCGATCAAGGGTAGTAAAACTACTGCTTCCATTTCGGACTACACAGGGCAGTATTCACTGGCAGTTGCTCCCAATGATACTCTTACAATTTCCTTTATAGGTTTTAAAACTATAGTTGTACCCGTGGCAGGCCGGAGTATAATCAATATTGTTCTTCAATATGACAGTACAACACTGCAGGAAGTAAAAGTCAATGCCGGATATTATTCGGTAAAAGAGAGTGAGCGTACAGGGAGTATAGCCCGCATTACATCCAAAGACATCGAAACACAACCCGTTACCAACGTACTCGCCACTATGCAAGGACGTATGGCAGGGGTTTTCATTACACAGACAACAGGTGTCCCGGGTGGCGGATTTGATATTAAGATAAGAGGGCAGAACAGCTTTAGGATCGGAGCTAATAATCCGCTTTATATAGTAGATGGGGTACCTTACACTGCGGATGCTATTGGTTCCGGCTCTCCCTCTGGTGTACTTCCTACATCTCCAAGCCCGTTAAACAGCATCAATCCTGAACAAATTGAGAGTGTTGAAGTCCTTAAAGATGCGGACGCTACTGCTATATATGGCTCTAGGGGAGCAAACGGTGTGATACTGATCACTACTAAAAAAGGAAAAGTAGGCAAAACAACTTTCTCTGCAAAAATAAGTACAGGTGCTGGTGTTGTGACACGATTTATGAACCTGATGAAGACCCCGGAGTATCTCGAAATGAGAAAACAAGCATACTTAAATGATGGCATAAAAACCTATCCATCGTCCGCGTATGATATCAATGGTACATGGGATCAAAACAGATATACAGATTGGCAGAAAGAATTGCTTGGAAACACTGCATCTATAAGTGATTACCAAGTATCCTTGAATGCGGGTTCACAACAGACACAATTTTTAATTACTGGAAATTATAATCATCAGGGGACTGTTTTTATTGGTGACTTCAGATATAAAAAAGCAGGAGTTCGTATAAATGTCATACATGAATCAGAAAATAAAAAATTTAAAATTAATACTTCCGTTGGCTACACCTTACAGGATAATAACCAACCACAGGTTGATCTGATGAGAGAAACCTTAAAAATTGCTCCGAATGCTCCTGCACTTTTTCAATCGAATGGTGAATTGAACTGGGAAAAAAACACTTTTAATAATCCTTTAAGAAACTTAACAGGAAAGTATAAAGCTCTTACCAATGATCTGCTTACTAGTATGAGCATCTCCTATACTATAATGAAAGATCTTCAATTGCAAGCAAATTTAGGATACACCTCTTTAAGCAACAATGAACTTAATACAAATCCATCAACTAGGTTTAATCCTTCTCTTGGACGGGGACCTGAAAATTCAGCACTCACTAAAGGAAATATAGACAGGAATTCGTGGATTATAGAACCTCAGGTTAGCTGGACTAAAAATTTCAAGCATGACAATTTGAGTTTTCTTGTAGGCTGTACCTTTCAGTCTCAGAATTCAGATCAAATTGTTCAGTATGGCTATGGATTTACAAGTAATGGACTAATATCAAATATTGCCTCTGCCTCCTCTGTTACAACTCTTTTGAATGAGGAAATAGTCTATCGCTATCAAGCATTTTTTGCACGATTAAATTATAACCTAAGAGACAAATATATCCTAAATATAACAGGCAGAAGGGATGGTTCCAGCAGATTTGGCCCCGGAAAGCAATTTGCAAATTTTGGTGCAGGTGGACTGGCATGGATATTTTCAAAAGAAAATCTACTTAAAGACAATATTGTGCTTAGTTTCGGAAAAATACGAACCAGTTATGGTATTACGGGAAGTGACCAAATTGGCGATTATCAGTATTTAAATACTTACACTGTTACTGGAACACAGTATGGCGGAGTGAGTGGTCTTCAGCCCAGTCGCCTATTTAATCCTGATTTTGGGTGGGAAAGTAATAAAAAATTCGAAGTTGCAATTGATCTCGGTTTTAAAAATGACAAAATTTTTATAACGGGTAGTTATTACGATAACAGATCATCCAATCAATTAGCAGGAATATCGCTTCCCGGAACTACAGGCTTCAATTCCGTACAATCAAATCTGGACGCAACTGTGCAAAATAAAGGATTGGAATTTACCTTGCGAACGGTTAATTTACAGAAAAAAGATTGGCAGTGGACTACCAGCCTTAACTTAACATTTGCAAGAACCAAATTACTTGAATTTCCAAATTTAGCTTCCTCTACCTTTGCTAATTCATTAGTAATAGGAGAATCACTTAACATCAGGAAAGTCTATCATTTTACAGGTGTCGATGTCCAGACTGGACTTTATACATTTGAAGATGTTAACAATGACGGGGTAATATCACCAGTTGAAGATAAGAAAACTGTACTAGATCTCAATCCTGAATATTTTGGTGGCCTACAGAATTCATTAAAATACAAAAATTGGCAGATTGATTTTCTTTTTCAGTTTGCGAAACAGAAGAATTATAATGCATCTTCTTTTTTCTCTGTGCCAGGGACAATGGGCAATCAGTTGCTGTCTTCTACAAATAGTTGGAAACAGCCTGGAGACATTAGTCAATATCAAAGGTATACCACTGGTTCAAATAATAACGCAGTTCTTAGAAATGCTAATTATTATGATAGTGATGGAGCTATAAGCGATGCTTCTTACATAAGACTTAAAAATATATCACTCTCATACGATATACCTGTAAAGGACTTTAAATGCAAGTTATTCTTTGAGGGTCAGAATCTTTTGACTTTTACTAAATATAATGGTGCAGATCCAGAATTTACAACACTTGGTTTTCTACCACCATTAAAAATATTTTCAGCAGGACTCCAATTTAACTTTTAAATATAAACAGCTATGAAAATTTCAAAATCAGTTTACAATAATTATTTGGTTGCCTATATAAAAGTATACCAAAATGCGGTCTTATATCTTCTAGCAACATTATTTAGTGGTGTCTATATAAGCTGTGACAGTTTTGTTGAAGTCGAACTCCCCAATTCACAGTTAACTTCAACCAGCGTTTATGAAGAAAAAGCAACAGCAAATGCAGCTATGACTCACGTCTATGCTAAAATGAGGGACGATGGGATATTTACTGGACTTAGCAACGGGGTGTCCAACTTATTAGGCAATTATAGTGATGAATTAACCTATTACGGAAGTTTTTCCGAGGGCCCAGGCAATTTTTACAACAATATAGTAATGCCTTCCAATGCAAATATTAAATCGCTTTGGAACAAAAGCTATGAACAAATTTATGGGGCTAATTCTGTTCTTGAAGGCTGTTCTGCCTCTACAGCTCTATCTGTTGAAACCCGTAACCAATTAAAGGGAGAAGCACTTTTTGTACGGGCATTACTTCATTTTTATCTGGCAAATCTATTCGGCAACATACCCTATGTGAAATCAACAAATTACCAAGTAAATGCAAAAATAGCAAAGGAAACACCGGACGCGATTTATAAATATTGCATTGAAGATTTAAATAAAGCAGTGGAATTACTGCCTTCCTCCTATTTGACCTCAGACCGTATAAGACCAAATAAATTTGCTGCAAAATCAATACTATCCAGAGTTTACCTTTATAATTCCCAATGGAATGAAGCAGCAAATGAAGCCTCTGCTGTAATTAATAACACATCATTGTTCCAACTTGAAAATGAGCTTTCAAAGGTATTTTTAAAAGCAAGTCCAGAAACAATTTGGCAATTTGCTCCCAATACAGGGTCGGGAAACACTCTTGAAGCACAAAATTTTATTTTCACCTCTGGTCCACCTACAGGATCAGCCGTATCGAACTCTCTTCTCAGTGCATTCACTGCAGAGGATCAGCGTAAGGTAAAATGGATCAATACAGTACAAACAGGAAATTCAACCTGGTATAGCGTCGCAAAGTATAAAAACAAAGGAACAGGAACATCAACTGAATATTCAATTATAATTCGCTTAAGCGAAATATTTTTAATACGAGCTGAAGCACGTGTACAGGCAGGTGACATCATAGGAAGTAAAGAAGATTTAAACCTTATTCGAAAAAGGGCAGGATTACAAAACACAGTTTCAACGTCGCAAAACGAAATTCTTCAGGAAATTTTACAGGAAAGAAAACTTGAATTTTTTTCAGAACTGGGCCAAAGATTCTTTGATCTGAAACGCTGTAATAAACTAGATGAAGTGCTTGCTTCCCTTAAACCGGAATGGAATTCGTACAAGACAGTCTTACCGCTACCAGAATCTGAATTACTCCTTAACGAAAACCTCAATCCACAAAATAACGGTTACTAATGATATTCTTAATTAACATAAGCAGATTATTTCGAATTAGTATTCTTTTGCTTTTTACTGTTTGCCCCATTATGGGGCAGACTATAAAGCACGAATCTCTGTCACCTGAGCAATATAATAAGTGGTCTACATTATCAATAGACAATGTATCTGAAAATGCACAATGGGTCAGCTATTTGGTTTCTTATGAATCGGCTATAGATACCTTATTTATTAAAAATACTAAAAATCTCAAATGTATAGCATTTCCTAAAGTCAAAACAGGAATTTTCATCAGGGAAACCTCTTTTATTTCTAAACTTCCTGAACAACGTTTCGAACTTTTTAACCTGACAACTAATAACAAAATTTACTTTGAAAATATTTCAGATCTTCAGATTGCAAATGATAACATAATCCTGAAAGAAAATTTGAATGGCAAAGGCACTGCAATTTTGATTTGTGATTACCAAGGAAGCGTATTGACTCGCATCGAAGATATAAACTCCTATAGTCTCAATCCTGAACGCAATAAGTTAGCATATCTTTCTACTGTGAACAAAAATCAAATTATTATACTTGATCTTCCAAAAAACAAAAACACACGTGTATCTTATCAAAAAGGAGTGAAGTATGAGAAAATTAAATGGAGCAATAAAGGAGAATCATTGCTGTTCATTGGTCATCCTTCTGAAAGCCAAAATTTAAATTTTACTTCTCTGCTATTTTATCATACTGTTTCTAAAAAAACCTTTTTTTATGATATTAGATCAGACAAAAATTGCCCTCCAGACATGTTAATTGAAGGACAATTTCACAATTCATGTTCGATTACAGATGATCAGAAAAGAGTTGTTTTCAAAAGAGTAAAAAGACAAGATCAAACTATTTCTAATCTTCAAGAGGTCCAAATTTGGAATGCCAGTGATAAAAATTTATTTCCGCTCAGGCAAAGATATCCAGTTAATCGAAATGATCGACAAGTAATCTTATGGACACCTGCACTTGGAACAGTAATTAGAATTGGTGACAAAAAAAATCCAAATGTCATCTTTAATAGCAATCATAATTTTGCACTTTTGTTTGACCCTGAAAAAAATAAACCATCACATCACAATACACCTCTGATAGATTTTTCCATTTTAAATATTAAAACCGGAGAAACCAGTGAGTTCCTTACAAAACAATCGGGAGTTGAATCTGCTAAAACAATCTCATTTTCTCCTGCTGGACGATTTGCTGTTTATTTTAAAAATAATCATTGGTGGCTTTACGATTTTCAACGCAAAAAAAATCTAAATATTACTCAAAAACTGCCATTTGACTTTTCAAATAAAACTTCAAATTATGGAGACTCTTCCCTTCCTTTCGGATATGCTGGATGGACTGCAAATGACAGTACTGTAATATTGTATGATGAATTTGATCTTTGGGAATTTGACACCAAAAAATTAGGGCTTAAAAAACTGACTTTCGGAAGAAATGAAAAAAAGATTTACAGGCTTGCGGATTCTAAAACAGTAGATTACTACTCATTGGATTATAAAGTACAAATTTTACGTCCTGGCCAAAATATTATTCTAAGCGTAAGATCGCTCAACAATGAATACTCCGGATATGCCTTTATTGATAAACAACGGAAGCTTAAGGTTATAGATTATGAAGCTAAATATATTTCAGGAATAAAGAAAAGTAGCCTTGGTAATCAATTTGTTTATCTTCAGGAGAATTTTAACTCCCCGAGAGATCTTGTTTTAAAAAAAGAAAATTCAGAGAAAGAGATATTGTTCCAAAGCAATTCACACCATAAAAAGTTCGCATGGGGCCATTCTGAATTAATTGATTATAAAACCTCTAAAGCAACAGCACTTAATGGCGTACTCTTTTTTCCAGCTAATTACAATGCAAATTACTTATATCCAATGATTGTAAGCATATATGAAAAGCAGACATCTAATTTGCACAAATACATAAATCCCAGTCTTTTAAATGGATCCCTCCTTAATATTTCAAACTTTACCACTAATGGTTATTTTGTTCTTCTTCCTGATATTGAACATGAGCTGGGAAATCCCGGATTTTCGGCATTAGATTGTGTAGTTTCATCAGTAAAAAAAGTATTAGCACATTTTCCAGTAAATGCAAAAAAAATTGGTCTTGCAGGTCATTCATTCGGCGGATACGAAACCGACTTTATAATTACGCAAACAGACCTATTTGCTGCCGCTGCAGCCGGAGCTGCTCCTACTGATTTTAATAGTAGCTATTTGACGTATAACAAACTGGATTACAAACCTGAATTCTGGCGCTTTGAAGATTTTCAAATGAGGATGGGAACAACAATTTTTGATGATTATGACCGTTATCAAAACAACAGTCCGGTTCGTCATGCTGCAAAGATTACAACACCTCTTTTGGCCTACACCGGAGATAGTGACAGTGCGGTAGAACACACTCAAAGTAAAGAATTTTATCTTGCTTTAAGAAGGCTCAACAAAGAACATATTTTATTAATATATCCCGACGAAGAACATATTATAGTTAAGGATAAAAATCAAATTGACCTTACTAAAAAAATGCAAGACTGGTTTAATTATTATTTAAAAGAGTTCCCAAAACCAAATTGGATGAATGCACAATAAAAAACAAAGCTGTTTTCTAAGAAAACAGCTTTGTAAAAATAAAAGATAACGTTCTTAAAGGACCTTACGCAATGGCAGCATACAATTGTCCGGACTTTCCTCATTTATTTTTCCATATAATTGATCACCATTGTATGTGCATATTACACCAGTCTGATCGGTTGTACATCTTTCATTCTCAAGTTGACATGGATTCTCCTCATTAACAAAATGATAGCCAGGCTTATCAACTAATGCTTCTGTTGTGCCCATCGAGGTAGTTACAAAGGCTCCTGCCCCTCCTAGGATCATGACAGCCACCGGAGCCACAAATCCTTTTGAAAAAATTGTTTTCATAATAAAAAAGTTTATATAGTTATGATCTACTCTATTTCAGGTTTTCGATCTGCTCCCTGACATCGGCCGATATATTTTATCTTTATTTCTTCGATTTCTTAACTGTACGGTTTTGAGTAAGATGGCTTCGCAGTTTATAGCAAATCAAATTTTCATCAACTAAAACATAAAGAAATTGTCCGTTAACAATCATACTTCTTATTTTTTTACCATCTACATTATAAACAGGAAAGCTGGACCTGTATGATTTATTCGTAACATCATATACATCAATGATGCTTGAAATACGCCATAGTTTATCACTTTCATATTGTCCTGGAAGTGTAGAGTTAATGAATAGTAAATTTCCATATGAAGCACTGATTCTATTAACAATTAGTGGAGGTTTAGCTAAAGTTATCATCCCCGTATTTTTATTTTTAACCAACTTAACTTGTGCTTTAGTAACGGTATCTATTGTCTTTCCGTAAGATAGAAACTGAAGTTTTGGATTTATAAGCAGATATTGGTTTCGATAGTAATAGACATATATAATTTTTTTAAGCTGCTCATTATACAGTAAAGAACCGTCTGTATCAATAATCCCGTCAAATTGCTTCTCAAGTAAAGCATTATTAAAAATTCCTTCTAAACTATCCTTTGTGTTTATAATTGCAAGACCTATTTGCCCATTTTTTTTCCCCGGATAACGCATAACGAAATTGGCGGAATCAATAATTTCTGCATTTAGAAATTTAGTAGCGTTACGTATTTTTAAATTAACAGACCAATTGGATGTCTTGCCTTGGAAGACATATGGAATTTCACCTTCAAAGACATAAAAATTATCATTTAACACTTTGATTTTAGGAGCTTTGAATGAAAGGTTTTTCTCTTTTAAGTTTATTTGAAATTTCTTTAATACCCTTTTTGAAGTATCGAGTGCATATATTTTAAGAGGTGTGGTAATATTACCTAAATATAATGTTCCTTTATCCGTTCCTGCAAAATAATAGGAATTGTACTTTAAATCAATTTTATATATTTCCTGAGCAGTATGTTGAGGAAACCTTCGGACAAATTTGTTTTTATAATGAATTGTTTTTTCTGAAAAACGAAATAGTATAGTCATCAAAGTAATTCCAGCAAAAATGCATGTTGTCAATAAAAATATTTTAAAATTAATTGTGCGCTGGTCACAGCTTTTCCTTGACGATGCAACTGGTAATAAAAACATACAAATTCCGGCTCCAACTGTAATTATAATATTAAAAACAAGATGTTGTTTCCATGTCATATTTTCCAAAATGCCACCACAAGAACATGGAATAAATGAACTGTATTTCAATATGATATAAATATAAATTGTAAACAAAAACATTAACAAAAATGAGCTTATAATTGCCCAAAATCTAAATCTTGGAATAGCCAGAGACACCGCAATAGCTAATTCTAAAAATGGAACGAGGATTGCCATAATTTCCGCAAATGGACCTAAAACTGGTGATTGGCCTAATTGAATTCTGAAGTTTTCAAAATCCATTAATTTACTTACGGCAGCGTAAACAAAAAGTAATATATATGAAAGACAAATTATTTCTACTATCGTATTTTTTATATGGCTTCTTAATATCATAATTGAAATTATTAATTACTATAATAAACTATCTCATGTTTGCTAAACAGAACAAATTTATATCGTTTATTTTCAACAATATACATCAAAAACAAGCCAAAAATCATCAAAATCAAGCTAATTTTCTTTTTAGCATTCAGTCAAAAAAAATGCTATACGGATCTGCATCCATATAGCATTTTCAATTGTATAATTCTCTTTTATTAGGAGCTGCTATCCTGGCTGAAGGACAAAAGTTTCTGATTAAGCTCTATTAGTCCGGCCTTCTGGAGACATTCTTGTGAAAGGTTTTTCAGGTCCGAAAGCCCTTCTTCTGATATACTCCCCATAAGGCTTCCCTCATCTTTTTCCATAAGCACTCCTATCTCGATAAAATGAGATAGCAACAGTACATTCTTGCGCGAAATCTTTAAATCTATTCTCACCATCTCACTCATGCCCGGGATACTTAAAACTGTATCAAACACTTTGGCAGCATAATTCTTTTCACTCATAATTTCACCATTTTTAAGTTAATAAATCAAAAAACAAAGGTAGTAATGACTTTTAAAAGCATCATAAGCATAATTTGCCCATGATAGGATGTATTGGTATTACTTACCTAAATTCGTCTAACTACTTCAAGGAATTCTGAGATCTTTTTTCAGATTCAGTAAGATTGCAACGTTTCTGCAATCGGCCAGATGTCCGGTTGTATCACAACCGATATCTGGCTGCCCTTTTACTCGGAACTCGTGGGCAGTGAAAATTGAAGGATTTTTGTAGATTTTAAATGAAAAAGATGATGATAGAGAAAGAAAACAAAAACCGGACAAAATGGTTGCATCTTAGGCTTGCACCAGATGAATACCTTTTATTGCACAAAAGATTTGAGAAATCGACATGCCTAAAACTAAGTGATTTTGCACGAAAAAATCTTTTGCAAAAACCTGTTATAATGAAATATCGAAATGAATCGCTGGACGAAATAATCCAGGAATTAATCCGCTTGCGTACGGATTTAAATGGTATTGGAAATAACTACAATCAGGCAGTAAAAAAGCTACATACACTCCATCAGGTTTCTGATTTCAGGCAGTGGATTTTGGAATATGAACTCGATAAAAAAATCCTATTGAACAACATCGGAAACATTCAGAAACACATTCAAAATCTTTCTGTAAAATGGTTGCAATCATAAAAACAGGACACTCCATCCGTCGCACTTTTGCTTACAATGAAAACAAAGTTTCAAATGGCGTTGCCGTGTGTATCGGGGAAGGAAATTACCCGATGGATGTCGATCAGATGAGTAGCTCTTTCAAGCTAAATTTTCTTTTAAAACAATTGGAACTTAATGAGAATGTGACCCGAAACAGCGTGCACATTTCCCTGAATTTTGATCCCTCTGAAAAGGACTTGTCTCAGATAAAACTAATGGAAATTGCAAATTGTTACATGACTAAAATTGGTTTTGGTTCGCAGCCTTATCTAGTATATCAGCACCATGATGCAGGACATCCGCACATACACATCGTCTCCATTAAAGTTCGGCCTGATGGAAAGCGTATTGACATGCAGAATATCGGAAAAAATGAATCCGAAACTGCCCGTAAGGAAATCGAAAAGATATTCGATTTAATTGTAGCAGAAAGCAGGAAAGAAAAAGTGAATTTTGAACTCTCCCCTATTAGTGTCGGTAAAATAAACTATGGAAAAATACAATCCAAAAAAGCAATTAATGAAGTATTAAGCCATGTTCTTCGTACTTATAAATATTCCAGTTTGGCTGAGCTCAATGCAGTGCTTAGTGTATATAATGTTCTGGCCGACCGTGGAAGTGAAAATTCGAGGGTCTTTAAAGCGAACGGACTCGTCTATCGAATAGTAGATCATAATGGTAAACCTACCGGGGTTCCTATTAAAGCAAGTGACTTTTATAAAAAGCCGACTTTAAAGTTCCTGGAAGAAAAATTCATTGAAAATAAATCTAAAAAAGCAACTCATACCAGACGAATAAAAAACCTCATCGACCTTGCCTTTGTAAAAGATAAACCAAGATTTTCCGAGTTAAGAAATATATTGAAAAAAGAAGGAATTAATTCTGTTTTGAGAACCAGCGATAAAGGTCTTCTCTATGGTATTACTTATGTGGACCATATAACAAAATGTGTCTTTAATGGCAGTGCTTTAGGTAAAGATTATTCTGCAAAAGCAATACTTGAGAGATGCGAAAAACCTTTTGAGCAAAAGAGGGAAATGAATACTCAAATCATAAATAGCAATGTAATACCAACTGAAGAACATACATCAGGTTTTATTTCCAACAATGAACTTCAGAAAATTATCGACAGCGTATTACAGCCCGAGTATACCGGGGACTATATTCCAAACCAATTAAAAGGCAAACGAAAAAAAAGAAGAAAAAAAGGACAATCTAATAATCAATAAAAAAGCCATGACGATGCAGACGGGAGAAAATGAACAGGCGCTTAGAAAAATTTTGGATATGACAAGGCTCATCAGCATTACGCTTTTGGGTATTCATTTCTATTTTTACGGATATACTATTTTTAAACAGTGGCACTTGGTAACTCAGTTTACCGACAGGATTTTACAGAACATTTATAACACGGGACTCTTTGACAATTTCCATAGATCCAAACTCTTTGCCCTTTGTTTTTTGCTCATTTCCTTACTTGGCGCAAAAGGAAAAAAAAATGAAAATTTACAGTTTAAAACAGCTTTCCATTTTTTGTTGTCAGGGCTTCTATCTTACTTCTGTTCTTATTTTTTACTATTGATGGTGTTAGAGGATCAAATCAGGATAATTTCTTATTTGGCTGTTACTTCCCTGGGATATCTCTTGATACTTTCCGGCGGTACTTTATTCTCACGGATCATCCAAAGAAAATTAAGCAGCAAGGACATCTTCAACAAGGAAAATGAAACCTTTCCACAGGAAGAAAGATTGCTGGAGAATGAATATTCCATTAATCTGCCGGCAGAGTACCCGTTAAAAGATAAAATCAGAAAAAGTTGGATCAATATCATTAATCCTTTTCGGGGAATCTTGGTTGCAGGAACCCCGGGCTCTGGAAAATCCTATTTTGTAATCCGTCATATTATAACGCAACACATACGTAAAGGTTTCTCAATGTTTGTATATGATTTTAAGTTTGACGACCTCAGCATAATAGCCTATAACACCTGGCTTCACAATAAGCATTTATACAAGGTTGAACCGAAATTCTATGTCATTAATTTTGATGACCTGAGCCGTACTCACAGATGCAATCCCCTCGATCCAAAATCAATGGACGACATAACGGATGCAGCTGAATCGGCACGCACCATTCTGCTGGGATTAAACAGGGAATGGATAAAAAAGCAGGGAGACTTTTTCGTCGAATCGCCAATCAATTTCCTTTCTGCTATTATATGGTATCTGCGTAAATACAATAACGGTGAATTCTGCACCCTGCCTCACGTAATTGAACTGATGCAGGTTGAATATAACAGTCTTTTTACGCTGCTTAGAACTGAAAAAGAAATAGAGATTTTGATAGATCCATTTGTCAGTGCCTATCTTCAAAACGTCATGGAGCAGCTTGAGGGGCAGATTGCCTCGGCTAAGATATCCGTGGCAAGGCTTTCCAGTCCGCAGCTTTACTATGTGCTCTCTGGAAATGACTTTACTCTTGACATTAATAATCCTGAAGACCCTAAGATAGTCTGCATGGGAAACAACCCGCTTAAAATCCAGACCTATGGCGCCGTTCTATCGCTTTATGTCAGCAGGCTCATCAAACAGGTGAACCAGAAAGACAGGCTTAAAAGCAGTCTCATATTTGATGAATTCCCAACCATATATCTCAATAATATGGATAGCCTGATAGCTACAGCCAGAAGCAATAAGGTAAGCACCTGTCTAGGCATTCAGGACTTCAGCCAGCTGCGTAAAGACTACGGCCGTGAGCAGGCGGACGTCATACTCAATATCACTGGAAATATCATCAGTGGACAGGTAAACGGTGATACAGCAAAACAGCTTTCCGAACGTTTTGGAAAAATAATGCAGGACCGCGAAAGTATTTCCATAAACAGCTCAGACACCTCCATCAGCAGATCAAAACAACTGGAAGCTGCCGTGCCTGCTTCTAAAATTTCATGTTTGAGCTCTGGTGAATTTGTCGGCATTACAGCCGATAATCCCGACTGTAAAATAGAACTCAAAACATTTCATTCGGAAATAATCAATAATCATGAGCAGCTTAGAAAAGAAGAAAACTCATATCAGGGAATCAGCCCGGTGCGTATTATAAATAATACAATGATTGAACGCAATTATAGGCAGATAAAAGAAGACATATCCGAAATCGTAAATTCAGAAATGGAGCGTCTTCTACATGACCCTGCATTGTCTCATTTAGTGATCAAAAAAAAGAAATAATCACTCGAAACTTTAATTGTTTTCCTGAAGCATATTAAAGAAAAAAAAATTAGCGGCTGGATTCTTTTATAATCTGCAGTGTTTTTTCATCCTGCTCTCCATTGTAATATTTTTCAAGCACCAGCCTGAAACATTCAGGCGCATCAGCAAGCAGGCTGAAAAGGGTCATGCAGGACTGCAGTTTTCTTTCATCTGGCCTTCCCAGAATTTCCAGTGCCGTTTTATTTTCAACTTTTAATATGGCTTTTGTAATTGTAGTCAGTCGTTTTCCAAGTACAGGATGATTAAAATACTGTGCAGCTTCCTGTATATTTTCAATGCCGTAAAAAATATTATAATCAGTAAAGCCGAGTCCTTTTAACTGCGGAAAAATAAACCACATCCAGTGCGTCTGCTTTTTACCCTCTCTGATCTCGCGCAGTGCGGTGTCGTATGTTTCCTGCTGTGCTTCTAAAAAACGATCAAGATCAAATTCTTTTTCCATTGCAGAAGATTTTTATTGTTCCGTAAAGATAAACACCTGTAATTCCAAAATCAATTTTATAAAAAACAGCTTTTTCCAATTACCAAATTTTATTGAATACTCATCTATTTTTTTGTAAGATCTACCTACTGTTTTATACTTGAATAAAATTACTTCAGGATGGCTCATTTTAATCCATATCACTTAGCGATCTATGATACGAACATATTTCACCTTCGTAAGCTTCGTCCACATCAAGGCCAGTACCGCAGACAGCGCAGGTTTTGCTCTCCTGTTCATAACCGCAGACAATACAGCATTCTTCAGAAAAAACAAAAGTATCTTTTCCACAATCCGGGCATTCCGTATACGGATCATTTCCGCCGTCTGTGACCGCTAAATATGATTCGCCTGCGAGTTCATCAGCTACACACTCTTCAATTACATCTGCCAGATCAAATTCAAAATTACATTTTCTGCATGATAATAACAGATCTTCATTTGGTTCATATTTGTTCACATCCGTTACTTGGATAAGTTCTGATTGACATTTGGGACACCTCATGTTCTTCACCGCTTCAGTTAGTATATCATATCTCCAGTCCACTTTCGCAAAAGATTCTTCACTTTCTTTCTTTTCCTTTTCATATACCTCGTCAGTCTCTAGGAAGATATCCCACGCCTGCTGTCCAAAAAGCGCCACTGGTTCCTCATTTAGATACTTGACACAAAAATCTCTGATAATTCCAAAAGATTTCGAAACAATTTCATTTATAACTGATGGAGCCATTTCTGTATAATAATGTTCTATGGCATTGCGCAGTTTATTTATGTCTTCTACTGCTTTCCAGTCAACTGCAATTCCAAATCCTTTAAATCTTTCTCTGATTTGGTAGACATCAACTGTTTTATCTCCTTTCCCTTTAAATGACAGCTCATCATTCACATCTAAAAAAGGTTCTATTCTCTGTTTTATCAAAACTTCATCACTGTCCTCTGGAGAAAGACGTCGCAATTTTTCTTTAAACAACAATAGCATTCCTGCAAAAATATTACGAACTGCTGATTGCGCTCTTCTCGGATCTTCACTTTTAAAATCTTCAAGACCAATTTGAATTGCCTCGACCCCATTTTTTAAAATCTTCATCTTTATTCATAACTGATTAGGTTCATACTCTAAAGTAAATTTATTAAAAATAATCCATCATCCGATAAAACATTATTTACTTCTTCTTGAGAAACTGACTGAAAATTATCAATTCTGATTTTCATTGTAAAAACGGATTAAAAGAGCCGCGAAAATAGCACCCGCAGTATCCTGCATGCGCATAACGGCCTTGCCGCCCTTCGGGACTTATAGCACTCCGGATCCTTTATCGGGCGCTTGATTTTGTGCTTTCTTTTTTCCCGTTTTTCTTTTAAAAAATTTCATGCGGGCTTGAAAAAAAACAGAAAAAATACTCACTTAAAATGTTGCATCATGGAAATCTCAGGACGAATTACAAAAGATGCCGTAACGGCAAAAATTTCAAAAGACAGGGAGGTGGTAAATTTCTCCATTGCCATAAACGACAGCTACAGACCAAAAGGATCTGACGAGCTTAAAAAGATAGTAACCTACATCGACTGCTCTTATTGGATGGGTTACAAAATGGCGCAGTGGCTTAAAAAAGGCACTGTGGTCGAACTCTTCGGGCGTATAGGTCTGAATGTCTACAATAATGCCGAGGGCAAAGCGCTCGGTTCGCTGACCTTTCACACCAGTAATATTAAAATACTTGTTTTCCCGAAAACAGAAAGCGATTCCAATGCTCCCGCAGTTCCAAAGAAAAACACGCCAAAAGACGAACCCGACAACCTGCCATTCTGATTGGATAAAAGCCGTTTCACATCAAAATTTATACGCCATGAAAGCCTCTGAAAAATCAGTTTACATAGAATATCCCGTATCCGCCCAGTTCAAAAAAATAGTCCTCTCCAATATGGAATCTTATGACGGAACAAAAAAAGAGCAGTTAAAATCTTTCTTGGAAGACCTGCAGAAAAATGGATGCATCTGCGGGATGATTTCAGAGTTTGTCTACAACTCGGACTGCAGGAAATTCTATATCCAGCATTTGGATGATTTGGAAAATATCCGATATGAAATTGAAGATTCCCTTGGGGAATCTGTCAAAAACCGCCACCGACTGCCCCATTACACCTTTGTATGCTGGCTCTGCTTTGAAGAATACTGTTTTGACATCTACAGAAACAGTTTTGAATAACGCTTTTCAATCTTAAAATCTTCCTTTATGAAAGCATCAGAAAAATTTAAAACCGCCATAGAAAGCTACCTGAGCAAAAAAGCGCAGAATGATGCCCTGTTTTCAGCGGACTATAAAAAAGAGAGCAAAAACCTTGAAAGCTGTTTCCATTACATTTTCGGCGAGGTCAAAAAAACAGGGGAATGCGCCTTTGACAATCAGGAAATCTTTGACATGGCTGTGAAGTACTACACAGACGACACGATTGAAACGCCTGCCCCTGTACAATGCATAGTTTCATTAAGCCCGCCTGTCAAACCTGATTTGTTCTCGACTGCTCCCGCAGTATCTCAAAGCACAGTTCAAAAAATAGAAAAAGTGCAACCCGTGAAGCATGTACAGAAAACCCTAACACTCTTTGACTTATGATACCCAAAACAGTTATAGAAAAAGAAATCAGAGCCTTAAGTACCTCCCTAGCCCCAATAACATCTCAGATGCACCATTGGGCGGAAAAAAATATTTTTCTGAAATGGGCGGTGCTCTCACGAGGAAAATTCCATTGTCTGGAATGCACCCATTCGTGGAAACCCGACAGCCAAAGCCAGTCCTGCAAAAATTATATTAACTGCACCGCCTGTCAGGGGAAACTTAAAATGCATCAGCACAATCAGGTGCATTTTAGGGAAATTGAATACTTCGCCCTCACCGATACCTGCTCTGGGTATCAGGTGGTGCGCATCATCTGCTCGCACAAGAACATGAAAAAGAATTTTCTTCCCGCCTATTCCCATACCGAAGTTATGCAGCATTGGATAAATCCAAAAGGGGAAGTGCGCACCATCTCAAGAAGTACCAATGTTTTTTCCAATGCCTATGATGCATGGCAGTACTATTCCCCTTTGGAAATCCGTCCAAAAGATTTTCAGAACTCGCCAAAATACCGCATCAGTCCCTACAAGGTTTATCCGCACATGAAAGTGATTCCGCTTTTGAAAAGAAACGGTTTTAAAACTTACACGTATGGCATTGCACCGCAGATACTCTTTACTGCTCTTTTAAAAGACCCCGTTGCAGAAACCCTTTTAAAAAGTTCGCAGACTTCTCTGCTCAAGCATTACCTCACTTCCCATGAACAGCACCTGCGCGAAAACTGGCAGGCAGTAAAAACCTGCCTCAGACAGCGTTATCAGATTCAGGACGTAAAAATTTGGGAAGATTATATTGCCCTGCTCCGATGGTTTAATAAAGACCTCAGCTCCACTGCGCTTGTCTGCCCCGAAAATTTAGACCAGGCGCATGACAGGCTTGTTGCCAAAAAAAGGGACATACAGCGCAGAAAGCATCTTGCGCAGATGCGTGCAGAAATACAGAAAGCAGAGCCGATTTATGAAAATGATAAAAAACAGTTCTTAGGACTTTCTTTTACCGATAATGACCTTACCGTAAAAGTCCTTGACCGTGTGCAGGATTTTCTCTATGAGGGCGACACGCTCCACCACTGCGTATTTACCAATGAGTATTATAAAAAAAAGGATTCCTTAATCCTTTCGGCGCAGATTGAAAACAGACCCGTGGAAACCATTGAAGTATCCCTTTCGAGAATGGAAATTATCCAGTGCAGGGGACATCGCAATAAAGCCACTAAATATCACGGCAGGATTCTTAGGATTATAAATAAAAACCTGCTTGAGATTGCCGGGCGGTTGAAAAAACAGAAAAAGCAGACTGCTCCCGCTTAACCCATTTTACTATTGATACCGCAGATTTTTAACTGCGGTATTTTTTTTGGCGCGCAGACACTTTAAGGTTCACGGAGCAGTCCCGGCTTAGGGGCTATTGTGGAATGTTAAGTCAATTTCATCACAAAGTTCGGGCACGTCCTTCGGTTCTCCGCAAAAAATTCCCCCATAAATGCAGGGCTGCAATCCTGCTTTATTGCGTTGCTTTCTGCGTTCGCTCGTCCCTGCCCGCACAGCGGTGCTGTAATTAATCTTAAAACTACAGCAATTATGAAAAATCAACATCAAAACACAGAATGGCAGAAAGTATCAGAAATCGAACTGATCTATAAAACCAAAGTAAAAAGCACTGAAAGACCGTGTATCACTTCTTCCAGAGATGCTTACCGCATACTGCTTGACAGTTGGGATCCAGGCAAAATAGAATTCTTTGAGCAGTTCAAAGTACTGCTGCTCAGCCAGTCCAACAGGGTTCTGGGAATCTACGAGGTTTCCTCAGGAGGCATCTCGGGAACTGTGGTGGATATGCGCCTGCTTTTCGCGGCAGCCCTGAAAGCCGCCGCCGTCGGGATCATTATCACCCACAACCATCCCTCAGGAAAGACAGTACCTTCCGAGGCCGATAGAAATATGACCCGAAAAATCCGGGAAGCAGGAAAACTGCTGGATATCCCGCTGCTCGACCATCTGATCGTAACACCCGAAACCTATTACTCTTTTGCAGATGAAGGCGCCCTTTAGGAGCGTTTTCATCTTTCATGCTATTGTGCCCGTAAAAGATGTTGGGTACAAGTCCTGCTTTATAGTTCGCATAGTGATCCAGTGAACACTTCTGATTCTCGAGGTACTTTTCAAAAGTTTGAATTCGGTATATATAATCCACTTCAAAAATATTAGAATCTTGGTAATCAATATTAATGCGATACTTCATTTAGAGTCATCTATAAAAATAGCTAAATTTTCCATTGTATTTTAATTTAACTTAATGTCCTCAGAAATTTCCCATACAGCTTCAGAAATCTCCTGCCATTTTATTTAACTTTACTGCTTAAACCTATTTATTATGGTGTACAGCAGTTTTGAAGATGCAGATCTTCCCAAAGTAAACCCTAACGAGAACCTTGAAACAATTTCTGAATATCATTTACTGTCTCTGTTCCCTGTTGAAAAATTTCAAATCAGGGCTGAAAAAGACAGGGATAAGGGAATTGATTTTCATATAGAGCTTAAAAAAGAGATTAGCTGTGGTAAATTGGCATACACCAACTATCATTGCGCTATTCAGCTAAAGGCAACCAATACAATTCAGCAGTCAGAAGATGGTAGCTATGGCTTGCAGCTAACCACTTCAAATATCAATTACCTGCTCAATAATCCAATGCCTGCCTACTATATCTTTTACCATCATCCCACAAAGACTTTTTTCTACGAAAATGTAAAGAACTTCGCTTTGCAGCTCCAGAACAAGAATCCTAAATGGCATAAGCAGCAGACGCACAAAATTTATTTCAATAAAAGACTTGATAAGAAAGCCGTTCAGCACATTTATGATGAAACATATGCACATGGTATTACTCTAAAGCACATCAATCAATTTATTAACCCGCTTGAAAACCGGAATAATTCAGATCGATTGATTATTGATGCAGATTTTGAGGTATACAGCGTTGCACAAAACATCGAATTTATTGATCAGTTTGGCGCCGATCTGGTAAATAAAAATCATTTCAATACAGTAATAGAAGTAGAGAAAAGAAGCTGGCCGAGGGATACCGCAACGCCTCGGTTTTATCTTTTTTGCGGAATTGCATATTATCAGAGGGGAAATCTTTACAAAGCGCTTGAACTTCTTAATGATGCAAAAAAGCTTTCTGACGAATTTGATCGCCAAGGTCAGGCAATAATTGAACACACCATTCTAAGTGCGAGATATTTGCTTGATATGATAACCAAAGATGACTTTGATTTTCAGATGGAAAAGATAAACAGTCTAGTTGATGCCGGCTCATTTTTTCAGATCGAAAAGGCTAATGAAACTCTCTCATTAAATAGGGCACAACCAGCTACAGCTATAATAAAGTACTATAATTCAATGAAGAAAATTATTGAAAATGAAAAAAGCGCCATTGTGCGCATTGTCGCTTATAATAAGATTATGGAAGCCGAGTCTTCAATTCTTTTGCATGATCTGGCGGTGAATTTTTCGTTTTTTATAGGACGTGCAGAAAAGCCTTTTCAAAGCAGGGCATTTATAGAATGGCAGCAGCTTGAACGGAAATTCTTGGATCGTCTAAAAGCAATTGCAGAATATGCCAATAAATGCGGTTATCATATGGGAAGTGCATATCTGACATTGGTATCTATAAAATGGAACTATGAAAAGGCGATTCATATTCATTATCTAGGTTGCTGGAACAAAAGAAATTTCGACTTGCATCAGCCGGTTAATGCCTTAATTGTCCAGATGTTTGAAAAACTATGCAATTCGCTTGATCAGCTGTCCCAGTTATATCAAACAAATGACTACATCGAAAATATGATTTCTAGCATGATTCTAAAATTCCAGATACAGCACTTTTCAGGAAAACATGAAGAAGCCAATGGAACAAAGACTAAAATTTTGCATGCCATTGATGAACACGGATTTAACGGTTTGAATAAAGAATATGAATCGATCTTTAACATGGGCACTGCACATGAAAGTTTTGTTGAAAAATATACCAAGCTTATGAACAGCCTTCAAGACTCTGCATCTGAAAAAGGTTTTGATCCGTACCGCATGCTTGGCGAGAGAGAAATGAATTATAAAACTGTTTGGTCGATAAAAGACTTTATTGAACTTGACTTTTCCATACTACCCGCTGGAAACGACATAGAGAATCAAAGAAGCGGAGATGGGTAAATTTAAAAAGTAACTGCTGCATCTTCAAATGCATTGTTTTACATATCTTTAAAACATTTCATTTCTATTTTTGGCTAATAATGGATGATACAACCATCGCAATATATGCACTTTATCCTGCCTTATTAACATTTTCTTTTTATAATTCTTCCTTTAAAAATTTAATAAGTTCAATTTGACAACTTCTAAATTTTAATTTTCCTTTGTCACCATTTATTATAATTTCCTTCAAAAACCTTCGTCCTTTTTTAAAACCCAATGCATAACTAAATGCGCTTTGAGTTGTTTCAAATGTTTTTAGACTATCCAAAAAAAACTGTAACGGCCATCGAAATTTAATAAATTTATTTACCAATGTTCGTATTATCAACTCACAATAATCCCAACTAGGAACATCGGCCTTTTTGGGAGAAAAGAAAAAACTAAAAAATGCATAGAAAGCATCATCATCATCTTGTTCTACAGCATCAATAGGTAAAATCTGCCAAGTTTCATAGTGGATTTTGGAATTTTTTGCAAAATTATAGACATCATCGAAACACTCAGCCGCTAGTGGTGCTGGTGTTAAAATTTTTCTATTAAAAGCAAAGGATAATAATGCACATGATGCAAAAACTTTTATTTGCTCATCATTGATCTTATTATAAATAACTTTCCACTGCGAAAAATCTAAACCAATCGAATATAAATGATAATAATTTAGATTCTGAAATATTTTATTGCAAAATTTCCCGCTCAGTGAATTGCAATTCTTCCTTATAAAATCTTTTAAAACTGTTTTATTATTAAATATTAATGCAACTATTTCATCAGATACGTTTCTAAAATCACTTTTATTACAAGTCTGAATTAAAAAATAAATTCGTTGATCGTTATTTCTTAATAAATGGAACAAAATTGAACTTTTAGATTCCAAAATTGCTTGAATTATCGATTCCCAATTAACATCATTAGATTTTTCTAACTCTCCAAACAAAATTAATTGAGTTTCAAAGGGTAGTTCCCAAATTTTACTTATGCTACAAATAAACGGAATTTCATTATTAAAAACCGATATCATTCGATTATCACGTGCGATAAGATTTATAATATCTAAAGGTTGAATCGAGATACTTTCCCAAACTTCTGGATTCAAAGTTTCGGTGCCTGCTTTTAAGTAGAACTCTACAAATTCATCAATATTTATTTTATTATCTTTTAGGGCTTTTACAAGTCTTTCACCTATATCCTGACTTGCTGCCACATCAGAATTTGAAATAAGATAATTCAATATTTCTCTTTCCGCAAAACTAAACAATGTTCCAACATTGTATATCTCTTTTTTAATTAAAGCTCCTTCATCTTTATCAAAAACATTTGATAGTAAAGTACTAACTAAAGAGAATGATAAATTTTCAATACCAGAAAACTTAAATAACTCAAGTAACGGCTGATAGTTTTTTCTCAAACCTTTTACATCTGATCCATAGAACCACAGAAACTTACGAAGACTATTCTTTGATGATTCAGGAAATAGCTTACTCCAATTATTACTCTGTTCGAATTCGTCACTATAAATATAGCTATTAATACTTTGTTTTTCAATTGAACCGATATTGCGGACAGGCACTACTTGAAAATCAAATTCCTGCCCATCTATAACTTTTAAATTCAATGCTCCTGTGCAAAATGAGAAATTTCTTCGGAGTCTTGGCCATTGATTACTCCATATTTGAACAACTATTTTTTCATATTCCAATGTATTAAAAGCAGGCAAAATGATAGTTTTGTCATAATTGCTATAAATTGCGTTTAATAACGGCAAAGCTTTTGTTAAGTCATCAAAATAGTAATTTGAATTTCTTAAATTTTCCTTATCAATCAATATCGGAAAAGAATAGTCCGCATATTCATCCTTTACAGGTCTTTTGAAATATTGCAATAATTGATCTAAATCCGGTATTTTTCCTAAATCTGAAAATTGAATTAATAAAGTCTGCGTCCAAACGCAACCCGGTCTTTTCATCTCGTCGGCATACCATGTTTTACTGAATGCAAAATGAGTTGCCAAAGGATAACCTGTAATATAAATTTTAAATCCTTCGTCAATATTTGATCCAGATAAATCAGATTGCACAAGTAGTGTCTTCTTCGCATCGTTAGAGAGTGAAGAAGATGACATTAATAGTTGATGGCCATTTTGGTAGCCATGTAGTGTTTGCTCAATCTGTATTTTCATCGGTTATCCAAAGTATTGGACTTAAAATATTATTAGAATTTTTGATACCATCATTAACTTTTATCCTTTGTAGTGGCTCCGAGGAAATAAGAGCATTTCTAATATCGTGGATTTCGTAGTCACCGCCTTGTGAACTCACTCCAAAATACCTAACATTAAAAATTTCATCATTAGCAGTTAAATATTGATGAAGCAAAGGTAGTTCATTTTTACACCAAATTTCGGGTTTCAAATCAACTTTTATCAAGTCCCAACAAGAAACAACAACTGAGATTTTCCTCAAAACTTGAGGTTTTTTAAAGTCGATCATCTGCAAAAAGTCAACTAATTTTACTTGGCTTGGTACTAAATCTTCCGTCCAAGGTCTCTCTTCTACTGTTTTAATCATCGCCTGACCAAAATATCTATAATTTTGAAATTCGTGATAAATTAATCGTGGCTTATTTTTAACATCCCGTGGATCAATGAAAAGAATTATTCCATCTACAGTATCTAAAATACTTTCAAATTCCTCGTCCCATTCCCTATCGGCAAATTGCGTCTTGAAAGTTTCACCGGAAATATCGGGGATATTTAACACTATTGATTTTCCAGTAATTTTGTGGATAAGTTTAATCTTAACATTCTCAATCTTATTTTGATTTGTTCGTATAACTTCATTACATCCAGCCCAATTACGGCTAATTAAATTAAGATATTCAAGCTCACCATTTTCCAAACTTCCATATTCAAATTCTCCTTCTTCAA
Organism: Flavobacterium sp. C3NV; assembly: GCF_046825355.2. Taxonomy (NCBI): domain Bacteria; kingdom Pseudomonadati; phylum Bacteroidota; class Flavobacteriia; order Flavobacteriales; family Flavobacteriaceae; genus Flavobacterium; species Flavobacterium sp. C3NV. The sequence goes on from NZ_JBKQBJ020000015.1 coordinate 59,634, forward strand.
CATTATTAAACACATAATACCATAGAGCCGCAAGATATGTTGTCTTACCTGATTCGGGAAGTCCAGAAAACAATATTCCTTTATTTTCCATTTTCATTTACCTTATAATTATTAATAAATCGATCCGATGGCTGTACACGTATAGGAATTTTTTTTTGCGATTTATTTTCTGTCATAAAATCAGTAATTAAATCTTGTAATCCAAATCCAAGATCTACAGCTGTAGAATTTTCTTCCTCAGGTCGAGAAGCTATCCTTCTATACTTTATTTCTTTTAGTTTAGTTAAAAAACGACCATTTATTTTACTCTCAACAATATCATACAAATTAAAGTTAGTCAACTCCTGAAGTAAATCCCATTTAGATACGAGTACATTTAAAACTGTTTTATCATCAAATATTTTATTGTCAATTGCAACTTGTATGAAAACAAGAGCATCTTGTATGGCAGCTGCCCTTTCTGATCCTGCTAATTTCTCACCATCAATAATGTAAATAAGGTGATTTGCCAATTTAACAACTCCCAATTGTTCTTTCATGGCAGCACCTGAACCTCGTGCGAGCTGTATTGTTTCACCTGAAATGTCCGACAAAAGAAAATGCTTTTTTAAAGATGTCTCTAAATCTTTTATTGAAATATGCAAAATCCTAAAATCCAAAGCCTTAGTCCTTTCAGTATCTGCTTTTGTAACACCTGAAGCCGAACGGGATAGATGACTCCTAATTTCAAATCCTTTTTGAGTTAAAGAACCCGCAAATAGATATTTTTTAAATTGTCCAATTTGAAACAAATCAAAAATTGTGGCTAGTAAAGTCGTTTTGCCACAATCTAAATCTCCTAATATAATAACTGAATCACATTCATATCTTTGCGTTACAGAGGAAATTTCGTCTAGTCCTAATTCAGAGCCCTTGAATACATTGATTTTATTAGTAACCTTATTTATTATGGAAGCTTCTTCACTTTTTACTGAAATATCCTCTTCATCTTCATTATCGTCGTCCCAGTAAAAATGTGGACACTCAGAATCTAATCCTTCTAAGCATTTTCCATCCTTCCTAATTTCACATCCCTCTTGCGAACAAGCTTTTACTTCGCTCATAAATACAAATGTTTAAAATGATTTTATAAAACTAATCTCCGTATAAAACTGAAATGCTAGTTCTTCTGCATTATAACTTTTATCAATGAGTCCTTTACCAAGCTTTTTATTAAATGCACCCTTCCATAAGTCAACATCTCCCAAAGTTTGTTCTAGATGAAGCGAATACAAGAAAGGCGTCAGTTCTTCTTGATGTCCCAACTTAATAACTTTTTCCTTAATGTCGTTCGACATAGCTGAAATTGAATCAAAAAGCGAATAATTTTTAAGTTTTGGTTTATTACCATTACAAATAATTAAGACTTTATGCAAAAGATGCTTTGCAGAAGCTACGTATGCAGAATGTTCGCTAATTTGCAGCAATTCGTACGCGCAAGCAAATATCATCTTTGGCAATGCAACTTCGCTAAAGTATGCCTTATTTGAAGTGCTGTACTGACCAAACAACCACCACAAAATATTAGTTTCTTCTTTTAATTTTTTATTTTCAGAATTTAAATAGTTTACTATTTTTATTAAATTGACATTGTCTTCATATTCCAAAACTTCTTCTTCCTCCTCATCATCTTCGAATGAATTTTCTTTTTCTTTCAGACTATTTGCGACTTCATCCAAATCGGCAAAATTAGAAAAATGTTCCTTTTCAATGTGTTTGCGAGCCATTATGTAAAATGGAACGGAAGTTGAAGGATGTTGTTCAAAAAAATTGGTATTTATTACTGCTAAGCCTATTTTATAACCTACAGAGCTTTCAGATTCAAACAAAAAACATAAGCTAATTTGGGCTAGTACTTTTACAATATTGTCATTTGATTGAATGGGAAATGTTAGATCTTTTTCTTTAAATATATCAACAAAGTCACTTCTGTTTGATACACTTTTAATGTCCATACCATACGCTAATCTAACCACATCAAGCCAAAATTCTATATCCTCAAATTCAATTAAATCTTCAATAGAACTTAATCTTTTTTCTAAAATGTCTTTTGTTAGTGCTAACTCAATTGATTTATACCAGGTTGGAAAGTGGTCTTTACTCGTGTAATTTTGACTCATAAAAATGGATTTATATTGTTACTAAAGGGTTTAATTTCATTTATAGAATCCCATAAATTAGGCAAAAGATTTCTTTCGCGAACTATTCGAAAAACTTCCTTATCCATTTCATGACCACTTAGATTTATAAAATTTGAAAGTGGAAGACCAAGTAAACCAATTACATTAGCCTTTTGGTAAGAACTTAACTCTAGAAATGCTGCTACTGTTAACTGAATTGCGGAGTGCATAACTTCCTTTTTACTGTTTATTTCAACTATTGACACGACCTCACTTTCAAAAAGTTCCGATATTAAAACACCTTCATTATTTTTTGGCAATACATCCCTACCTATAGGCTTTAAACCAATATCCAAAAAACCTTTTTTTGAATTAAAAACCTCCAAAGATATGCTAGTAGCGCTTTGAGCTGCTAAATGTTGCCTTTTTTCCTTATCTACATTTTTATTTCCATCTCCATAGTCGCAGATTCCTTTAACCAAAACCCACTCATTTATATTTTTTGTTTTACATGCAGCATAAATACCAGCTCCCTCCATCTCTGCTCCAGAAGCTTGGGGAAAGGCCTTTAATATTTTATTTCTTTCTTTTAAATTATCAATAAGTTTTTCTCCTGAGAGAATTTGTCCTGCAAGTAAGCGGGCGTATTTATCTTCTCCAAGTGAGCAATTCCAGCTTGTCGCATTTTTAAATCTATTTAATAAAATCATTCCAGCGTCAACTATTGGACCACGCTGTACAATTTTTTGCTTACTTAATCTTTGACTCTCATAGGAAATAATTGTCTCCGAAAGTAAAACATCTCCAATTCTTTGTTTTTCATCATCTACTCCCATAGCAACACCGATCATTACTACTGCTTTTGGATTCCATGCGTCAATGGCTTGAGCTGCAGTTAATATAGCACCACCGTAGCTTATTGACCCCATTTTATCTAATTGTACATGGACAGCAAGATATTGACCAAAGACACCTATAAAATATGTGTGATGAAGATATGGCACTTTAAAAACATCACTCTCATTATTCATCGGAAATAAAGCCTGCCTTACATGAAATGTTTCAATTTCATTTGCAGTAATTAGTAGTAAATTGATATCAGGAATTAAGCTCTTGATTTCATCATAAGATTTTTCTATTTCCAAATTAAATATTTTATTAATTATAAATTTCACCAAAATGTACTTACAAATATAACATAAATACATTAACTCTTTTAGAGCATTTTATTAAGATTATTTACGTATTTGTTTAATCGTAAAGAATATTTCTTTCTATGAAAGTACTTAATTGACAGAAATCAATTTATTTTATGTTGAAATTATTGAAACTCCCAACTAGAAATATGCCAATCTCAACTTTGCCGTAAATTCTTATGTTTTTATATAATGTTTAAGTCTTTCGACTTATAACATTTGTAGAATTAATTGCTTCAGAGTGTACCATCTTTTTAATTCTTTATATTTTAAATAATGCGAAATTTTATAACACTGAAAACAGATCAAAGAAATACAGATTGAAAGGGACATTAATACAACAGTTTTTCGTATCAGAATTGAACGTTATTTTAAATGGCTTTAAAATCTGCAGTAGTTACCTCCCACTCGTCACTCGACTCGAAATATACGTTATGCTGGTCAGTAAAACGATCCTTATGAACCGCCAGACATACAAAATGTGTTGCTCGTGACATTGCTACATATGCAAGGGGAAGCCTGCTTTTAAATGCCGCATTTTTCCTGTATTTTGTCTGCTGTTTTTCCTCAGCAATAATAAATTCCAATACTTTGCTTCCTATATCAAAAATTCGATTATATGTCTCTAGATAAAGTGTTGCTGTATGTGTTTCACCTTTCACACCATGTATGGTATCAAAATGCAGATTGAGCTCCTCGCCATTGGAACTGAACTTATAAACCTTATTCTCTGTCCTTTCAGTTAAGGATTCAATTTCGGGCTTGGTAAAAAATTCATTGAGCTCCTCGTTTAAGGTGCCTCCAAAGAAATTTATCAAATCTAAAATACACTGCTGCATTTCGGCTTGGAAACTTTCAGTCTTATAAAGGGCAGAAATCCACGTCAGCAAATCCTCATTTAACTTTTTGGAATGGCTTTGATCATCTAAAGAATTTAGAAACTGGCACAAAGTGAACGGAGTAAAATAAAAATTGGTAGCCGGACTTTTCACTTTGCAGATTCGAAGACCTTTGCAGAGCACCGATAAAAGTGTTTTACGCACCTCTTTCACATTGCTGCTTTTCACAGCCAAATGGCTGGCATTTGCCAAAAAGGAAGCAATGTTGGAAAAATCCTTTTTATTGTATCCGCGGTTGAAATCCGACCAGTAGGAATTGATATTGAGCCTGGACTCACTTAATCGCGCACCGATAACTTTGCACGGTCTTCCTTTATAAAGATTATGGCCTATAACCAGCTCCGCAAATCTGTCTTTTACCATTGGAATTGAGGCATCATCAAAAAGAATTATTGTAGGCTTGAGAGGTGACGTGTTTGTCCATCCTGTCATCTCCTGCGGCGATACGCAGATATTTTTTACTGCCTGCACAATATTGTCGGAAATCCTGGTGGTCTCAGTCAATTGCAGCTCAAGATTGAGTTTCGGCTCCCATTCAATATTGTCCTCCGAGGAGGAATAATTGTAGATGGACTGGTTTTTATCTCCAATCTTCTGCACAATTGCAGGGGTTCCATTGCACAACATGCTGATAAGCTCTGTCTGATGCGTTTCCATGTCCTGCATTTCATCAATAAATACCAAAGGAAACCTTTTGCTAAATAACCCCCCCACAGAAGTATTATCTCTTAGATACTTGAATGCGATTGAATAGGCTTCATCATACTTTATATATCCGTCCCTAAGGAGCAGGTCTTTGACCGTTTTTATTTTCTGATAATGCACGTCCATCTTTAAAGTGTTAATTCCATTAACGCTGTACCGTTCGCTGTGGTTGATAGTTTTCGAAATTTCAAAATTGCGTTTATTGTACGAAAGATAGCCGACTTCGTCAAGTCCTTTCACACTTAGAAAAGTGGAGGTCCCGTTTAAAAGGCTGAACTTATTTACTTCTTTGCAGTAGGAATCTGTATCAACAATTGACGGGGAAAACTTATGCTCGTTTTTAAAAGCGGGTATGGTAAAAAATTTATCTACAACCGATTGGATTGTTCCCAGATGGTTGGGGTAATTCTCATAAAAACTGGAATAGCTTCCCAGTTTATCTTTTATCTCTTCCACTGCAACGTTGGTATGGGTAATAATGCAGATTCCCTGTTTGAACGATTTTGGAAGCTTATTTGCCAAAATAATCAACTTGGCGGCAAGGGTTGTGGTCTTTCCGCTTCCCGGACAGGCCTGGATATCAGTGTTGTCCCAAAAACGGATAATCTTCTTCTGCCCCTCATTGAACTCAAAACCAAAGATACCTTCTACAAAGGCTATATCTTCGTCCGTAACTTGTAGTTTTCTAAGATCAAACATATGCCGCGTATTTAATTGCATCGACCATGTATTTTAAATTATCATCATCCAGAATATCCTGGACAGGTACCTTGGACTTGGACAACAAACGGGCAAATATCTGTGCCGTTACCGCCTTGGATGCCAGTTTTCGCTCAAGAGGGGCATAAATCTCCACTGCTATTTCAGAATCGTCTTTTGCTCCATCTTCCCATTTAGCAAAGTCCGCTTCTACCTTCTTTGCCACATCTGCCAAAATTTCTTTTGTGATTTCTTTTTCCAGATCATCGGTTTTCAGCGCAATCTGTATGGCTCTGTGCAGGTAATTTCGAAGACAGCTTTTTGCAATCTCGAATTCCAATGTCCATACTTTTGGAAGATATACCTTTACATCCCCGCCTTCAAATTTTGCTTTTTTCTGATCAACGATGTCCTTAATCTGCGCAGCTGTGTAATCCTCCTCCGTTTTTCGGCTGTCGGTCAGTAGGCCCACCTGCTCAATCGCGCCTGTTTTGCGCCTTCTGACTTCATAGGTATATTCACCTGCTTCTTTTGGCGGTATATCTCGGTCCGTAATGCACGATACCCTTATTCCTATGCCGGTTCCATCAGTTCTCTGGAAAATCTTTGCATATCTTAAAAGTGCAGTGTTGCCCACATTTACAATCGAAATTCCGTATTTATGCAAAGGATAGCCAATGTATTCGGCAAATGTAGGGATGAGCAGGTTTTCGGCGTCGCCCTCGACAATTATTACCGCATGGGCAAAAAATAAATTTGCTTTGGTGTCGTCCAGAAACCTTCTCAGAAAAAAATAATCAGTATCCGCCAATCTGGTCTCTCCCTTTCTAAGCGAATACACTTCACCACCTTTACATAACAGCAGATTATTAAGATCTGCTTTAGATGCAAGGGAATTGCTGTGTGTAGAGATAATAGTCTGAAATCCTAAATTAACAGACTGTTTGCTCAGAAAGTCTATTAGGTTCAATTGCGACTGTGGGTGCAGATGCGCTTCGATTTCTTCAATCAAGGAAAGCTTGAGCCCTAAATACCCGCTGTCCTTTTTCAGCAGGAGCAGCTCGGCGGCTACAAAAAGCAGGTTGTTTGAACCCAATCCCAGATTTGATCCGTTTTTTATTGAAAAGCCAAGTAATTCAAGCTTTTCGAGAATCCTGCCCAAATCATTGGGGGCAATTCCAAATTTAGACGAAAGAGGGTTATTTAATAACGAGAATTCCTTCAGGTAATTCACGTTGATTGTGTCGGCTATTTCCTTTCCTTCCCCATTCTCAAAATAATTCTTAACTTCAACATTTGCCTTATCCATGGTCTCCACCAAAGGATGCTCTTTGTTTTCATTATCCTGAAAAATTTCATGGGCGCCAAGTATCTGTGAAAGCCGTGACCCCCTTCGGGATGCCAGTTCATATTCGGCATCACGAAGAGCCTTAAGGTAAGTGACCTTTAATTTATTTTTAGCCTCGCCGCTGATCATGCCGCTTTCTTCATCCTCCCCGGCCTTGACATCAAAATATACATCAGACAATGAGTTGCTTTTTTCTTTTCTTCTTCCTATCAGTGTAAGTTTTAGATAATACTTGCCCTCACTGATTGACAGCCATTCCAGAAACGCCGATGCCTCTTCAGGCGAGAGCTCATTAAAAGTGCAGACTATTTTAAGTTCTGTGGCCCTGGATGTCCCATCGCTATGGAAATCATCTTTCGTAAGGCGGTTCCAGTCATTGCTGTGCGTACCGGTGACAAGCTTAATAGCATCAATAATTGTCGATTTTCCCGAATCGTTCTCACCTACAAGCAAGTTCAAGCCCTGTTGGAAATCTACACCAACTGATTTGTACCTTCTAAAATTTTCAATGTGAATTTTTCCTAAATACATCCTAAATATTTTGTTTTGTCAATAATAGCGCAAAATTGTTCTGCATTTTTATTTCAGCAGGAGATTCAGACCGTCTTTATATGGTTCTCCAACTTTACTAAAACCGAACTTGTCGAGGATATGAATCATAGAATCCTTCCTTGTTGTTGCAAACAAATTAATGTCACTAATTTGTGGAACGAATACACCAAGAAGTTTTTGACAGAGTTTCTGGCCTTCAAATTCTGGATGAGTTACAATGTAGCCTAATTCTTTTTCAAATTGGGATGCTATATCACCTTGCTTTGCACTTTCGAAAACTGCTTTTTTATAATTGGGGTCAGGTTTTTTTAAGCAGGCTGTCGAAAGAACCTTATCACTATCTACGATCAGTGCTATTAGGTCCGCCTTGATCAACCGTTTTTCAATACCTTTTATAGAAATCTGGTTGCCCTGATCAAGCAATTCCACAATCTGTCGTATAAAATCAGCGGAAAATTCTTTTGGTTTTCTAATAATAGTTTCCATGTTTTAATTTAATCGTGTTAAAGCGTTAAACAAATTATGATAAATCAAATGAATTTAGCAACATTCTAAGACTCTAAATAAAATATTACATAAAAAACAGGTATAAATACCTGTTTTGACTTGCTTTTTTACATCGAAACTACCTATCAAATTGCTATTGTACTCTGGCGAAAAATTGGTTTATTTCTCCATGGAGTTGCCTTCAAATTTGACAAAAGAAACAAGGCGAATTTACCGATTTTTCCTAAATCTTGGTTTTGTTGCAAAAGCAGTTAACTAGTAAATCAAGTTCTGCAGATTTAAGGTTCAAATTGCGGAATATCCGTCTTAGAAAATAGAAAACATGTAAATTATTCAAAACAATAAGTAGATCCTTTTATTACTAAACTACTAAGTAATCTGCTGTTCTACTGTCAAAAAAAATGATTTATTTCTTTGGGTGCAGAATCGGTGCATAATTTTCAGGAACCAAATTAAAGCTCTCTGAAACAAATACTTAAAAGCGTAAGTTCGAAACATTACTAAATTAGATCTAGTTTCAAAATTTGATTTCTATACAAGATTTTCTTAATTAAAATTTAAGATTATTATATTCTCTCTAAATCTCTAGTTTTTGTTTGCACATGAAATTCTGACAAGAGAAGTTTCAAATGAATCAATAAAGTAATCTATCTTAACCAAAATATATTCAGAATTACATTCATGAAGGAATTTGTAAAAAAAAGATCCTAATATAAAAAAACCGATTAACTTCGAAAGTTATTTAAGGTCTCTATCTAAAATCTTAATGGTATTGTTTATTTTGTCTTTGTTTAATAAATCAAATTGTTCTATTTTTTCAGAACTTAAATAATCTTTGATATTTACTGATTTATTAGTTACAGATTTTATACCAAGCTCTTCTAATTCTTTATTTGTCTTACTTGTAAGTCTAGTCAAATCGCGTGTTTTTCCATCTAAGTGTTCTTGTAAATAGGCTTTCTGAATAATATTTTCTATAGTATTTTTTACTGAAAGAGTAACATCATTAGTTAGTGAGATATATGCTATAGTCGATCCTCTTGAATCAGAAAAATCTTTATTTTCTGTTCTTTTATACGAACCATTCAAAGTGACAACACTAGAAACCGAACCGTCTGAAGTTCCAGTTAATTTTTCATATTTGCTTGTTGTAAGAATTAATGATTCATAAAAAAAAGCATACTCAACAGTATATACTCTACAAGTTAAACAATTAGTAAGTTTCCCTTTTATATCAATTGCATAACTTACTTGCGAATCTAAATCATTTATTGCCCCTAGGCTAGCAACATAACCTTTAACACTAGGATTTTCAAGAGGTATCCAACCAGCTTCTTTTACTTGAATTTTAGTCTTATAATAATTTGCATTTGAAAAACCAAAATTAAGACTACCTGCCAATGGAAAACTTGAGCTAGCTCCGACCACTATATCATTTTCATAATCAAATTCCTCAACTATTGTTCTCCCTTGTGGATCAATTTTAACTGGAGTTGTTTTTAAAGCATAAGACGGCAAAATATATTCAATATCTCCAATTTTAAATTCTTTATTTGCATTAAGCTTTGCCATATCTACCACAACTAATCCACCGCAAATTGTACTCATTCCTTTTGATAAAGGAATATTTACCTGCGCCCGTAATCTACCACCATCGCTAATTTCGGTAGATCCAAACTTTTGCAAAAAACTTTCTAAACCAGATTGAGAAGTCATTGGACTATCCGAATTCTTAATCTGTGGTAAATGTATATCAAAACGTAATACTTTTGGTGGTGTGCTCTCCGCGCGATAATTTGCAACTGAAATAAAACTCCCATTAATGTTGATAACTATAAAAATTGTTTCTCCTTTCTCAAGTTCAATACCCTTATCTTTAAATAACTTAACTTCTCCAGAATTAATATCTCCAATGTAATAGTTATTTCCGTTAGATGTGTTTAGAACAAAACCTTTTTGATAACTTACTGAAATTTTAGTGTTAGATGAATTTTTTAATTCCAAATCAACATTCTTAGCAAATATTCCATTCGAAAATCCTAATAATACAAAAAGTAAAAATTGTTTCATAGCGTTTTTTGTTTAAACTTATACATTTACATTAGTCTTGTCTTTCAGAAGTATTAAAAAAAAATATTAATTTAAATAAATTTAATATTTTCACTTTCTATAACTATCTGCTAATCACAAAATTATTTAATTTTAATCAATCTGAAACACGTATAATTACCTGTTTTTTATAAAATATTTAAATGAACAATCGAAATATTTTTCCATTTATTATAACTTTAATAAAATTGGAGTTGCCTTCTATTTTGCAACAAAAAGCTGTGACAAGATCGTGGTACATGCATTTTGGCTTGGATACCTTTTCTGCCACGAAAAGTTAAGGCGCTTTTTAAGATATTGCACGCGTCTAAGTTTTATGGCAGAATCGTGGCGCATGGAGTTTTTAAAAAGTATAATCTCAACAAAATAAAGCCCTAAGAAGATTAGGTTCGAAACTTTTAGACTCCGTCAGATGAAATTTAGAAAGAAATTTTCAAGTAACAAAAACCTTTAGATCTCGCGATTTGAAGTTTTTTTGCTTTTGGTCCTAAGTGTACCTATCGATGTACCTGATCTTAAAAATGATCAATAATGTCCGTATTTAAAGGGATTGGAATAAAGTCTGCTGAGCCTCTTCCTCCGTCACATAAGTCTGAAAAGTGACTTTTAAAAATAAAAAAACCTTAAACTAAAGTGTTTAAAGGCTTTTTTATTTGGGTTATCTAATCGGTACCTTTAAAACCATAATTAGAAGATATTCATTTGAATAAACTGCTATAAAATTTCTAAAAGTTGGCAGCCATTTTAATCATTCTTTTCCTTTACTATTATTTTTTCAAATCCTTCATTTATTGCATTTTCCATAATTTTGTCCGTATCGGTACCACTCTGATTGCTAATAATTACTGCACCCATATCATATTTTGGAATTATATAAATATAACATTGAGAACGTGGCACTGCTCCATGATAACATAAAAGGTTCTCTTTTTTTTTTATCATCTGTACCAATATTCCAAAAATAACCGATGTTAAACTTATTGTCAAATTTGACAATTGATTTATGTGACTCAGAAACAATTTTACTATTTTTCAATTGAAATTTAATCTGGTTTACCATATAAGGTATCGTCGATTTCATACTCCAAGTACTACAAAACAATAAAATTAATTAAATTAACTTCATTTCTTATGTTGGGAAAATAGTGATCTTAAAACAACTCTCCAGCAAAGTTAATAATCTAAACCACTTTTACCAACAATTGGAATATAGTTCGTGCACAAATTACACATTGTATTGTTAAGTATATGGATTATTATAAAGTTAAAAAAAATAGAAAAACTATTAGTCAAACAGTCTTTGATTGTAATGATCCAAATCGATTGTGGAATAAAATAGGACAAAACAAAAAACTGCCATGTATAATCAATATTAGTGATTGCTAAATTGTATTCAGCAGATTATTGACAACTGGATTAGGAAAGCTGCAGGACAAAACAACGGCAAACAAAAATATAAATAAACGAGTTAAAAACTTACAATTAGATTTTAACTCGTTTATTTATATTTTAGTTATGCAATTTTATGTCAATTAAGATAGTAATAATTATAATTCATGAATTATCACTATTTTAGGCCCAACAATCATTGTATCTATTTTATCTTTGAAAGCCAAATGACATTTGTATTTTTCATCTAAAAAAATTTCTTTCAGAAAAAAAAAATCATCATTTATTTTTGTACTTAGATTAGCAATTTCAAAAGATTTTAGAGGAATAGAAAGACCTTTTCCATTTGCTTTAATAACAGCTTCTTTTTGTGTCCAATAATCAAAAAAGGCTTTTTTTTCATCCTCAGCGATCCTGATATTTCCCCATTCACTTTTTGTCATTTGCGACTCAAAATCCTGAATATTTATTTTATCAATTATTTCAACATCTATCCCAACATCGTTCGTGTCTGATAAAACACAAACTACTATTTCACCAGAATGTGAGATATTAAATTTAGTATTGATATCATCTAAAAACGGTTTATTATAAAATGTGTAGTTAAGATTTTTTTTGTTCTTTATCCCCATTCTTTGTAAACCATAGTTCAAAAGCAATCTTCCTAATAAGGATAATTGACTATCTTGCCATTTTCTATAAGCTAATATTTTTTCTTTAAAATCATAAGGGAACTCATTTAGGTATTTTTCTATAAGATAATCATGGTTTTCTTCGGAAATATATGCGTATAAAATTTGAGTCATTTTTTATAAGTATTTTCGCTTTCGCATTAATTAGCAATCTCAAAAACTATTGCCTCAACAGCACCTGTTGCAGAGTTTATAACACCTACATCCGTTTTTACTTCTGACATTCTTACCCAAACACCTCCATAGCAGTCACCAAAACCAAATGCACCCCAAATAAGTTTATGCGGTGTCCATTCGTTTTGCTCATTAGGAGCTGAGAATCCTAATGAATCACTAAATTCCTGTGCAATAAAAGCGCAGCTTTTTAACGCTGTTTCCAATGCTTCATTCCACTCACTGTCATTTAAAAATTTACCAATAAAAACATCTTTGCCCTGGTAACCTCTTGATGCTTTTATCACAAATTGTTCTTTATTGGTTTTAAGAAATTCCGGAAGATCAATTTCTTTGTTTTTGAAAATTGTTTTTTTATTTTCGACAAACGAAGTCCATGGAATACTTTTAAGGATTAATGCATTTTCTTCAGGTGAAAATTTTCCTTTCTGTGCCAATTCTAATAATAAAGACAAATTACGCTTATCTCCAAGCATACTCAACCCAATATGATCCGGCAAATAGACCTTGTCCATCATAAAAGCTCTGAATACTACAGGAGTAACATTGACATCCATAGTTAAAACTATTATCCCGTGAATAATTTTATCACCCAGGCGTAAATTCCCATCGATTAACTCCATCGAATCCATATTACCTGTAAAAACCTCGCCTTTTAAACCACGTTTATCGAGTTCCTGTTTGAAAAAAATATCAAGAAAATCAAGGCTTTGCTTCTTTTCTAATTCATCCTGAATGTCTCTCATGTCAACAAACAAATTAAGTGTCTTATTTTTGTTGCCAACAAACTTAATAATGTGTTCAACAAGAAATTTAATATAAAGCTGCATGGTGTTTCTTGTTCTGTAATTCTCTTTTTTATTCTCATCTGCTAATTCCGGGTGATTTCTTCTAATTAAAGTTTCAAAATTTTGTATCTGCCATCCTCCTAGCGATGATCCAATGTTGGCTTCTAAAATTTTAAATCCGTCTTGCGTATAAGTAAGGTCTAACCGACATCCAATTTCAAGATTTTTTGCATGACACATCATGGCGAATTCTGCCAGTATCTCATTTCCTTCAAAATAAAAATCAGCTATTTTTTTAATATCATCCTCAAAATATAATGCTGGTATTTTTTGCATTAATCCTGGTATTTTTAATGACATCTCTTTTAACTCGTCCGTCATATCTTTATTGATGAGTACCGGCCATGCAGTTACCGGATATTTATAAATTTTAAACGCATCCGGAACTGATGCATCATTAGTATCTATTCTTGATGGAAAGCTGCTATTTGTTCTGAATTCCTGAAATTTGTCTGAAAGAATTGTGTATTCTTCTGTTAAGTGTGCAATCATAAGAACTGTTTTAATATATTAATTTGATATTTTTTTGATTGAAGTAAGAAAGCATAATAGCGTTATTGGTTTTATAGTATTCCCCAATAAAATAAGTAAACCGCTAAAAGAAAGTTGGAGAAAATAACTGAAAAAATGATGCTTCTTTCGTTAGTTTTCCTAATAGTGAGAATATAACACAATAATGTTAAAACTAAGCATACCGAAAAAACGGAAGCCAATAAAAGTACATATCTGAAATCCTCAGGAAGACCAAACGCCAAAATATAGTAGTTTTGCTGTGAAACAGCCAATATTGCCATAAGTAAGCTTACAAAAAACACCAACCCTGTAATTGAAGTAATGATTACAAGAATCCTAATTATTTTATCCTGCAACACCGTGTAATTGCTTTTTATCAACTTTATTAGGTATATAAAAATAAAGGCAAGCATAATTCCTAAAGCAATTACTAAAGGGAATAAAAAAATAGGATCCGGATTATTGATGCTTTTCCCTGTATTGGCTATCCCTTTATTATTAATAATGTCTGTAACAAGCTTTATTTTTTTTGCTTCGCTAAAAGCATTAACATCCAATTTCTCAGTAGGATTATTGATGAATTTCTCTACTACTCCATATCCAATTTTTGTAAAACTAGGCACGTGTCCGTATGTGTTTGCATCAATATTAGTCGCTTTGAGTTTTTCTGCAAGTTTTTTTCCGTTGTTTTGAGGTGTAATTGGGTCAAATTCACCTGAGAAAATCAAAGTTTTATATTTGGCAGAAGAAAGATTGGAAAGATCATAATGTACTTTTGAAGCTGCAGGTCTATCAGCATTCCACGCATTACATACTTCAAAATCAGACTTGTAAAATGAAATCCCTCCATTTAATCCTTCAAACTGGGATGCATTTTGCTGGTATTGAGAAAAATCATTGTTAGGAAGTGCCTCGTTACAGCTCACGCAATAATAAACACCATAATCCATACTTAGCAAACTCGAAAATGCGCTTACCAGATTTCCTAATGGTTCTTTTTTTCTTTCATAAAACTGATAAATCAGCATCGGAATAACTTCGACTAACTGCTTGTTGTAAAGCGCCTGCTGGACAGCCACCTTAAAATCTTCGGCGTTGTATGTAAAACTGCCTGAAGGAATAAGGGATTTATCTACCGATACTTTGAGCGGATTTTTCTCCAAATCAGCAATAACTTTATAGTACACTTTTTCTAAATCCGGATATTCTTCATTGGTTTTTTTATCCTTTTTACAGATTTCAAATACTTTCTGCAAGCTATTTATGTAATTTGAGGTATTATCAACATAATAGGTCGAAATATCATAAACCGCAGAATCCAGTATCAGTGATTTAATGTCATCCGGATAATTACTGGCATATACCTGTGCAATGTAAGTTCCATAAGAAACCCCATATACATTCCAGTTTTTATAATTTAAAATTGTTTTTAAGGCGTGAAGATCTTTTGCGATATTGAAACTATTATAAGCGTCAATATTTACACCTCTACTGATAAGATCTTGTTTAGAAGTCATGATAACATTCGTTTTTTGCTTCTCATCTTCTTCTGCGGGTTGGTTTTTAGCCAAAATCTCCAGCATTTTCTGTCCAAGATTTTCAGACAGCCTGGGCTGCGAGTATCCGGTTCCTCTAACATCAAATACAATAATATCATTGTTTTTTCTAAGCGGATGATCAAGCCATGTCCAAATATTATCTATACCGCTTGCTCCAGGTCCGCCTTGTACAAACACAACCGCATTATCGTTTTTTGCAGGTGTTGACTTCTTTAATATTGCTACTGCAATTTTTATTGTTTTTCCATTTTTTGAATTCCATGTTTCCGGGACATTTAGATATCCCCAAACGATATCACCTGCATAAGGCTGCTGAATCTGCATAAAAGCAGGGCTCTTTTTAAAACTAACATTTTGAGCTTTCATGCTGCCTTGAAAGAGCACCATTAAAAAAGTGATAATTGTAATTTTTAATTTTAATTTCATAATATTTTAAATATTCAAGTTTTAAAAATTGAACCCTATTTCAATGGTTCTTTCGCTTTCGATGGCCAATTCTATATTTAACTCGTTTAAAGTTCTGTTTGAGTTCTTTAGAATTTCTGATAATAGTTTTTCATACTTTAACTGAAGCAGCTCAATCGTTTCTTTTTCATAATTTGCCGTATTATAATTTATGATTCCTGAAACCGCTTTTTCATTTACAGCAAAAGTGATTAATAAAGGCAGTCTGCTGTAAGATTCATTTATAGGAAATAATTGAAGCTGCAAATCTTCATTTACTGAAATGTTCGTATAATCAAAAGAAGGATTTTGTAATACCAATAAGGCATCCAATCTTAATTGATTCTGTATCGATTCTGGAATATCCTGATGTGCATCAATCAGCAGTAAATTCTCATGTACTGCCTGAAGCACTTCCAGAATGGTCTGTTCTGGATTTGAAGTGGTTCTCAGCGGCAATGTCTTTACAAACATTCCTAATTGATTGTGCCATTCTGAACGGGTTCTGCCCGAATTAACCGTTCCTATACAAAAATCATCATTGCCATACATTTTGTATATCAATATGTTGAATACTCCCACCAGCAAAGTATGAAGTGACAAATCATGTTCAAGCGCGAAAGTATTCAGCTGAAGTCCGTTTAGGGATTCATATATAAAGCTATTTTGTGCTCCTGAACGGCTTTCTTCAAAAGATTTTTTGTCAAAAGTCACCTTGTTTTTCCATAAGTAACCTTTCAGATAATCATTCCAGAAATTTAGATTTTTTTCATTTGTACTTTCAATCTGTTTGTTATGCCATACCGCATAATCCTTAAATTGAAACTTTAGCGGCGGCTGTTCTTTCGGGTGGTCTATTGTTTGATATTTACTGACAAACTCACTAATTAAAATCTCCAGTGACCATCCGTCCATTACAATATGATGCGTAACAAAAACCAAATAAGAATCTCCATTGTTCTGATGAAATAATGCAACTCTCAAAAGAGGTTCTTTTTCTAAATCAAAGACTTTATCAGCATATCTTTCCAGAGCTTTTGCTATTTTATCTTCTTCCACAAAAAATTCATGAGCTGCAATAGCTTCTTCTTCCTTTGTGAAAATTTTCTGAAACGGAATTCCTTCTACTTCAATAAAATTCGTTCTTAATGTTTCGTGTTTCTTTTGTATTTCTACAAACACCCTGTCTAGAACAGTTTTATCGATTTCTCCTTTAATTTTAAACACCGCAGACATATTATAGGCGATTGATTTTTCGTCTTGCTGCGAAGCCAACCAAATATGGTATTGCGACGGAGTTATTGGATAATAAAGACTTTCAGCTGCAGGCATTATAGTAATGTCCTGATCTGTTTCTTTTTTCTCCAGATATTCTGAAAGGGATTCTATATCAGGATAATTAAAAACATCTTTCAGGGTTATTTTATAATGCAATTGATCATGCACACGATTGATTAATTTTACGGCATTTAAGGAATGTCCGCCGAGTGCAAAAAAATTATCTGTTATGCTTAATCCGCTTTCTATCCATAAAATTTCCTTATAATACTCGTGAAGTTTAATTTGAATTTCTGTACTAGGTTCCACATAAGAATCTATGTTGTTTGCAACCACAATCTCACGCAGTGAAAGTGCTTTCCTGTCTATCTTTTTATTAGGCGTAAGCGGAAATTCATCTACACACAGTATAGTATGCGGAATCATATATTCCGGCAATTCTTCTCTTAGGGAATGAATAATAAGACGAGGATCAAAATCCTTTACATCTGCAATTACATAAGCAATTAAAAGCGCTTCCTGATTGCTATTTTTCTGAGCCACAACTACAGAACCTTTAAGGTTTTCTATCTGATTCAGTTTGGTTTCGATTTCGCCAAGTTCTATACGGTATCCTCTTATTTTTACCTGATTATCATTACGTCCCAGAAATTCGATTTCTCCTTTTGCATTCCATTTTCCTAAATCGCCGGTATTGTATATTTTCTTATTTGGATTAAATGGGCTGTGAATGAATTTTTCATTCGTCAGTTCTTGATTTTTAAAGTATCCCTGAGCCAATCCATCGCCTCCAATATAAATACTTCCAACGCTTCCTATAGGCAGGATCTGCATATAATCATCCAGAATGTAAAATTCAGTATTATGAATAGGCTTGCCAATGTTTGATGCTTCACTAGTTTGCGTTATTTTTTTACAGCTGGACCAAATTGTTGTTTCGGTTGGGCCATACATATTCCACAATTCTGAGTTCGTTTCAATTAGTTTATCGGCTAATGTTTCGCTTAACAAATCACCTCCGCATAAAACTTTAACCGCTTTATTTCCTTTCCATCCTGCATTGTAAAGCATTTGATAGAAACTTGGAGTCGCCTGGATAATAGTAGGCTTTAGTTCATCTAATTTTGCCACCGTCAGCAAAGGATCAGATAAAAGTTCCTGACTTGCAATGTATAATGACGCTCCAGAAATTAAGGGCGCAAAAAACTCCAGTATAGAAATATCAAAAGATTGTGTTGTTACTGAAAACAAGTAATCTTCTTTTTCTATTTTTGGTTTGTGCTGCATGCTTATTAAAAAGTTGAGCAATGATTTATGACTTATCGCCACGCCTTTAGGATTTCCCGTTGATCCTGACGTATAAATAATATAAGCCGTGTTTGCAGCCGGCACTTCTCTTAATTTGATCTCCGAAGCAGCTTCATTGTTCAGTATATCCTCAACCTCAACCATTACTCTGTTAAAGCTCCAGTTAGAACTTAAATCTCGGGTTGTAATAATTTGCTGTACTTCACTGTGGGCAATGATATATTCAAGGCGGTCTTCCGGGAATGATGGATCCAGCGGAATATAGGCACTTCCTGACTTTAGAACGCCTAATAAAACAGCCGCCAGATAAGCCGAACGATCCATTAGTACCGCTACTGGCAAAGGATCAATTTCGTTTGTGTTTTTTTGCAGGTAACGTGCTATTTTATCTGAATATAGATCCAGCTCACGGTAGGTGAATTCTTTTTCCTCATCTTTAAGAACAATTTTATCCGGAGTATTACTTAACTGCTCGTTGAAAGCATCTATCAACGTAGTTTCCTCACGATAAGAAAATTGTGTTTGATTAAAGCCTTCTAGTAATTGTCCTTTTTCAGTTTCTGTAATATATTTATATTCAAAAAGCGATTGTACAGGATTATTAATTACATCCAAAAGCAATGTTTCGAAATGAACCACAACCCTCGAAATGTCTTCCTGGCTGAAATAATTGACATTGTAATCAAAATCAATTTTCACATCTTCTAATTGGTCAAATTCACGGATGTAAATGGCCAAAGCCACACGTTCTGAATGATGGGATAACGGAATTACTTTAGTTTCGGTATTTATAAAATGGTCTGCATAATTCTGTTTTTCGTATGACAAGGTGATATTAAAAAGTCTGTCATTTTCCTGAAACAATCCCAGTTCTTTAATCAATTTCCCTAAAGGAAATCTTTGATGGCGATAATCCTGACGCAGTTGCAGCTTGATGTTTTTTATCAGTTCCTCAAAATTATGATCCTGTTGAAATTGTATACGCAAAGGAGAAACTCCCATAAACAACCCTACCGTTTTTTTGAAGGAAGATTTTCCTCTGTTCAGTACAGGAAGCCCAATTGTAAAATCAGCATTTTGATGTTTTCTTCCAAAATAAAGATATAAAACTCCTAATATGACGTGAAATGTTGTACATCCCAGACTTTTGCTCAATTGCTCCAGTTCATTGTAAACTGCACGTTTTATAATGATTTCTTTGCGTTTGCTTTCATTGGGTTTGTCACTGTTTCCTTTTTTTTCTAGTAACTGTTCCGGCAGGTGTTCAAATTTCTGTTTCCAGTAGTTCTTATCCTTTTCATATTCTTGGGATAAAAAATAGGTTTGATCGTCTTGAACAAAATCCTTATAGGTAAAAGGATATTCTGATGTGACATTTCCAAAAAGTACAATCTCATTATAGTTTTTCACTAATCTCTGGAACATTAAAGAAGTTCCCCATCCGTCTGTAATGATGTGATGGTATACTGAAAATAAATAATGTTGGGATTCACTTACTTTTATCAGAATAAATTTGTGCAGCAACTCCTTATCTTCCAATTTAATGGAGATTTCAAACCTTTTCTGCATGAATTCATTCGCTTCTTCATCAGCATTTTGACTGAATGAAAAATCCAGATATTCTAAAACCGAATCATGATTTTCAGCAATTTGAATTGTTACTTCTTCTTCAGATTGGTTTAGGATACTCCTGTAGGAATCATGCTGATCGATTAATTTTATATAAGCCTGGTTTAAAATTTCGTAAACAATATTTCCCTCAATACTGATTTTCGCCCCTATGTTATAGATGGGATCATCCGGAAACATCAACTGCTCAAAATAAACATCTTGTTGTGGAAGTGTAAGTTTCATTTTTTTTTAATTTTATAAATCGGGTGTTTATATTTACTAAAAACCATCAATTAATAGAGATTGTTTGTTTTTTTCAACAAAAGCTCGTGATGCTGATTGAGATTCAGCAGCCAGCTGTTTGTAAAGCTCATCCGAAGACAATAATTTTTCAAGAGCATCAATCCATGGCTTAATATCTTCTTGTACAGGAACTAAACTGTTAAAGCTCTTATACGGATTTACAGGTAACAGAAAGTCTACTCCAAGCTTAGCTTCTGAGAGTCCGCCAACATCACTGCCTAAAACCGGTATTCCTCTTAACATCGCTTCTACGATTACCATCCCAAAAGCTTCATCCCACAAAGATGGAGTCAATAATATATGAGTCATCTCATAAATAGGGTCTACTGGCGTCATTGGCTCAATTATTTTTATATTGGGCAAACTCTCCATTTCTTTTAACTGACTTGGGTATAAATCACCCCAGGTAGTTACAGTTAAAAAACTAACATCTGGAAATTGCTTTGCAAGCTTTATAAAAATTGGAAGACCTTTAAAATTTGAGGCATTAATTAAGGTCACATATTTGTTTTTGTTCTCTGGTATTTGGTAGCTCAAATATTTATTATCATTTTCTATTAAAGGATAAACTACCTGACAATTTAAATCTAAACCAGACCATTTTAAAAGATACTCTTTCATATAATTACTTGGTAAAAGAAAACCATCCATAATTTTATGAATTTTCTTTATTCTACTTTCTTTAAAAATAGTCTCCTTTGAAGAAAACATTGCCATTGGTCCAAAACAAGACATTATACTAGTAGAGATTACTGGTATTAATTTAGGTTTTTTAAGCTCTGTTACTGCGGAGAAATCTGCGGCAATTTCCATTCGTTCCACCCATCCATCCATTAAAATATAATCTGGATTTATTTCCTTATTTATAGATTTATAATATTGAATTACGGCTTGGAAATAAGGTTCTGTATAAAAGTTATATTTCCATTTATTAAAAATTGCCAGCTTACGCCATAGCCCTTTTCCATGGCTTAAAGCAGAAAATAATATGTGAATTAAGTTTTTTCTGTTTCGTAAAATATTAGATCCTGTTCTGTACAAAAAAATGCTTTTAAGTCTTATGAAAAATAATTTGTTCTTTTTGCTAATTTCTTTTTTCGATTTATATGTAAATGTTATTACTTCAAAAGGTTCTCCTATAATTTTATCAATATATAGTAAAGGGTGCTCTTCAGATTCTACAGAATATCCTTTTTCCTTGTATTCATTAATGGCTTTATTTCTATCTGTACTTTCTTCAACCAGATTACAATACAACGTACATTTGTGTCCGTGTGAAGCAAGTTTAGCTAAGTGTTGTTGATTATACTTACTGGATCCTGTTGGTTTTTTATTGGCAAATGGCTCAATTGAGTAAAATAATATATTCATTTGGTTTATGTTTATATGCGGTTTATTAATGTATTAATAGCTTATTTTAAAAAGTATAATGGATATCAATTAGTTAAACCCAAAAGTTTTCTTCCAGTTTTTCTTCTTTTTTGAATTTTATATCCTTAACAATTTTTCCTGCATCAAATTTTATAATTCTATCTGCCTGATTAAAATAGGCATCATCATGAGTTACAGCTATTATAGTTTTTCCTTCTTCTCTAAATTTTGGAATTAATTCTTCATAAAAAAACTTTCTAAAATGCGGGTCCTGATCTGCTGCCCATTCGTCTAAAACCAGTATCGATTTAGATTCTAAAAGAGAAAAGATTAAGGATACTCTTTTACTTTGTCCTTTTGAAAAATTCCTTCTAACCGATTCTTCATTGTCATTAAGAATCGTTTTGTCTAATTTCATTAGTTTAACCAATTGATCATATTTCTTGTTTCCTTTAATATTATAATCATCATAATTGTTGGAAAAAATATGATTATCAGTAAATACGGCAGACATACAATCTTGAAGTTTACTTTTTTCGGCAGCTATTATTTTCTCATTATTAAGAAAAATACCGCCGCTCATAGGCTCGTAAAGATTTGTAAGTAAATTAATGAAAGTACTTTTACCGCTTCCATTTCCTCCTACAATGAAAATAGTTTCCCCCTGATTTATTTCAAGATTAATTGGGCCTAGAGTAAATGAGTAATCTTCTGATTCGTTTTTGTAATTATAAACTACATCTCTAAATTCCAATTTCTCAAATGTTGTATCTGCTATTTCTTTAAAAGCTGGAGCTGTATTATTTGTGGTTATTTTAAAGTCTTCCAAAAATTTGACAATTCTTTTATTTGCCACCACGAATCGTGTATACATTTGCTGCAGGTTAATCAAGTTGTTGATTGGTCCTGATATAAATAATAGAATTACAACATAAGAAATCATTTCTTCATGATTTAATAATCCTAAGGCTGGCAAGACAAACAATATTACCCCAATGAGCACGTACAATCCGTATTGGCTGATTAAATTTATGGACAGGAAAATATAATTGATTTTAAAATCCAGTTCTTTAGCCTGATCCCTGTTTGGATTTAAGAAATTATTCATCAATTTTTCCCTTCTGAAAAAATTGATTTTCAACTCTTTAAAACCATTCATAACATCATCTACATATTTATAATAATCTTCATTGTAAGTTCTCAGCTTATCTACTTGTTTCGACATGGAATTCATTACAAAAAAATAGGATCCAGCCACAATAATTATCAGACAAATGACAATAAAAGCAGAAACAAAGGAAATCGTAAACATGTAAGCAAGACACAAAATGAGCATTAATACCGAATTTACAGTATGGGTAATGGTATACGGTAAAAGAGAAAATGTTCTTAAATCCTCGACAGCAGTAAAGAAACGCTGCGGCCCAAACTTCTCTAGTTTTATTAATGGAGCTTTTAAGATTTGAGAGAAAACTTTTTTCTCATTCTCATATAGCAAATCAAAAGAAAATTTATTCAACCTCTTTTGAAAAACAATATTCAATAAATAAGTGTATACAATCATGGAGAAAAAAACGATGCCAATATAGCTGTTGACTACACTCATTTTTCCTGATAACACATTATTTATTATGTAGATGATACCAAAACTTAAAAGCGTGTTTGGCAGAGCATATAATAATAAATAAAAAACATTTTTGGCCTTTAATTTTAACATTTTAAATAGTTTTTAAGTATAATATACTGGTTAGTATGCTTTTATCAAATCATCTGCTTTAGTGTAATCAATAATGGTCTGCATTAATTCCGAAGGGTACGAATGGATAAAAAAATGGTTGCCTTCAAAAATCCTATGTGAAAACAGTTCAGATGTAAAATTTTTCCAGTTTTCTATTTGACCTGCTTTCTTTTCAGAATCTCCCATCATGGCATGAATGGGTATTTTAATTTCAATTTCTCTAAGTGAGAGATCTTCTTTTTCGAGTACTTCAAAATCTGCTCTTATAATGGGCGAAAAGAAATCATACATTTCTTCAGATTCCAATATTGCTTCAGGAATACCGCCCAGTTCTCTCAGTTCCTTTTTAAAATCTTCATCATTCATTAAATATCTTTTGGGCTGGATAACTTCTTTACCCTGAGCATCTATTTCTTTTGCTCCGGGCCCGGCATTTCCAGAAACGATGAGGAATTCTGGAGGATCAAGTAAATCCTCCATTATTTTTGCCGTAAATAATCCTATAGTGGCTCCCATACTATGACCGTATATCAGATATTTATCATTATTTCTAAGACTCTTTATCTGGTCTGCATAATCTGCTGCTGCTGAATCAATATCGAAAACAAAAGGTTCTCCAAATCTTTGTCCTCTTCCGGGCAATTCCAGCGGAAACAATTGAATGTTGGATTTCAAGTATCTTTTTAAAAAATCAAAAGAGTATTTGTTACCTCCCGCAAAGTGTAATAAAAAAATCTGCATCTGTTCTGTATGTTTAAGTTATATTCCCGCTCTTTTTCTCTCTTCCTCATTTCCTGAATCTCTTGCACCGCCTTTAATCTTTTTATTTCCAAACTTATATGACAAAGACATTCTGAAATATCTATTGGTGTCATACATTTGA
The DNA here is from genome assembly GCF_046825355.2 of Flavobacterium sp. C3NV. Classification (NCBI taxonomy): domain Bacteria; kingdom Pseudomonadati; phylum Bacteroidota; class Flavobacteriia; order Flavobacteriales; family Flavobacteriaceae; genus Flavobacterium; species Flavobacterium sp. C3NV. Next base: position 83,919 of record NZ_JBKQBJ020000015.1, read on the forward strand.
TAGGTTTGTTCTATATTATTAATGTATGATGTAAGTTTTGCAGGTCCTGTATTGAATATATCATAAACACCGGCAGCAATTTGAAGATTATCTTTCATCATACTATAGCGCATAATCAAGTCTACGCTAAAAGCTTCGCTGTTTTTAAACAGCATACTTTTAGATGGCGAACTGTACCAATAATTCAGCTGACCTTTAAGTGTTTTAGATTTATTAAGGAGGAAAGTATTGAATGTACTAAAATAAAAAGCTGCTCCATTTTGCTCTTGTGCAATTACATTTTTATTGTAAAAATCTGATTTTGAATAACTCAAACTCAGGGTATTTTGACTTTCTAACCATGGAATTTCATTAAACGAATACGTTTCGGTAAGACCATAATTGTAAAGGTTAAAGAAATTTTCTCTGGTAATTATCTGCTCATTTGTCTGCTCATTAACCAGAAACAAAGGGCCAAAACCGTCAGTTGTAATACTCAAAAACAAATTGGTGGTTAAATTCTTTTTATAAGTATGGCTTAACTCTATATTGTCTGTAAAAGAAGGCTGCAGAAAAGGATTTCCAACAGAATAAATGTTACTGTTTACATAAAATCTAAAAGGATTTAGAAATGCATAATTGGGTCTGTTAATTCTTTTTCCATAATTAAGTGAGAAATCATTGTTATCATTCATTGCGTATGAAAGATAAAATGTAGGAAATATTTTCCAGTAAGAATTTTTCGTTGTTTGATCTAAAGATTTAGATACCCCTTTTGTACTGGTGTTTTCATACCTGAACCCCAGCTGGGTTTTCCATTTAGCAGTTATATCCTTAGAACCACTAATATATAATGCACCTGTATTCTCCTTATATTCAAATATATCTGTTAATTGTTCATTTAATACCGGGGAACCAGTTATTGTATTATAGTACTCGGGATTATTATTATTATCACTAAAACTTATTCTTCCTCCATAAGAAAGGTTGAAGCCATTAATAGGATGTTCCATATCAATTCTGGCACTATAATTGGAAATTTCCTGACCTATTTTATTATTAGCGGAAGTGATAAGATTTAAAAAATCATATGAACTGGTATAGCTATTTGTTTTAAAATCTCTATCCTGAGAGGAATTAAAATCAAAGTAGTCCAAGTCGATTGTTAATTTTCTTCCAATAGTATCCATTTCAGTGGCAAAATGCAGGTTAAGTGAATTATTGTACACTTTAACATCTGTTAATCCGTTTGTAACCAATAAGGAATCTACAGTCTGGTTATTATTATAGATTTTAGTCACAGATCCATCACGCATATCTGGTCTTTGGCCTGTTCTCATATATTGGAATCCCACGGTTGTTCTTTTGCTTAAGTCATAATCGAACTCAATTCTTCCGGATAAATTTCTCTGCTCTTCTACCCTTTTCAGTTTTGTTTTCCATAATCCGTCTGGGTAAAAAACCTCAAGATGCTCTATTTCCTGATAATCCCCATAACGCCCGTTTATGTTGAATAAAAATTTCACTTTATTTTTATTATAGTTAAAGTTATTCCCTAATGAGGAGTACCCATAATCAGCCTGAACATGAGAATAATTAATAGCATTACTCCAGGAATTTCTGCGTCCTTTTTTAAACACGATATTTATAAGACCACTATTGCCCGCAGCAACGTATTTTGCAGGAGGGTTTGTGATAATTTCTATTGTTTTAATGTCATCAGCAGAAATTGTTGCCAAAAAATTACTCAATTCTTCTCCTGTTAATTCCATTATTTTTCCATCAATCAGCACTTTCATTTCACTTTTTCCAATCATCACGATTTCATTATTCTGAATCCTGATTCCGGGAGCCACTTTTAATGCATCGAGTGCATCGCCGCCACTTGCAGATATATTGTTTTCTACATTAAAAACAATCCTGTCAATTTTTCTTTCTATTACTTTTTTTCTTGAAACAACTTCAACTTCTTTTAAAGTGTTTGCTTTTTGCTCCAATACGATATCATTAAAAACCTGTTTACTTTCAAGATTAATTTGTTTTGTCCATTCATTGTATCCTATATAATTAACTATAAGAGTATAAATGCCTTCTTTAGCAGAAAGCACAAAGTTTCCCTGCTCATCAGTAACAACTCCTGCTACAATACTGCCATCTGGATTTGTCAGGACTACATTTGCAAAAGGAAGAACCTCTTTTTTATCCTGCACTTTCCCAGAAATCTCAATTTGAGAAAAAGCCATATAAGGCATGATAAATAATAAGAAGAATTTGATATTTAAAAATTTCATTATTTGTGTGGTTTATTTAATTATTTAATATTGTTTTATTTAGTCCCAGAAAATCTTTCTTTAGCAAAAACTCCAATGATACTGACGGAAAGCGGTTATAGTATTCTAATTTGCTTACAAGTGTTAATTCTATTGTATTGTTGTAAACAACACAGGTTAAATCAACCCCTTTTGTGTAATCATTTTTATTGAATGTTGTTGAAATGACCGGCTCATTATTTTCTTCATTTTTAAAATGATCCAGCACCTGATAGTTAAAAATGCCTATTGTTGCTTTTTCCAAATCAATTTTTCTTTCATTATAAAGATCTTCCCTGATTTGTTCGTTTGGCACAGCCTGATGACCCAGCATTTCTAAATAATCGAAATAGACACTTTTAACATCAGAATCAGCAGAAAACGGTAAAATTGACATTGGCAGAAAATTGCTTATCATTCCTAAAGTCTGATCTATTTCGGGATTGTTATACGCTTCATTCCTGCAGCTGGCAATTATATTCATTACTGCCTGGTCAAGATTCATTTGCTGTAAAAGATTATAATAGCTTGTCAAGAACATGGCATTTAAAGGCAGATTCATTTCATTGGCTTTTCTTTTCAGGTTCTCCAATGATTTACCGCTTAAAGCCGCTTTTTGCACAATACAATCCGAATATTCTGTTTCTACAACTTTAGAATAGGAAACCTTTTTTAATTTGTCCTGCCAGTATGCACGGCTTTTGAGTGCTGCTTTTGTTTGTAGAAAATCTCTTTGATACGCCGAAAAATCAAAATTTGAATAGGTATTAAGAATAACTTCTTCTCCGTTAAAATAATCCTGCAGCTTTTGTTCTATAATCGCATTCGTATACATATCTGTAATACCGTGATGAATGGCAGCGAGCAAATAAGTCGGCTGATTTTTTGATGTGATGACAAAGAGTCTTATGTATTCTTTATGGAATATATCGTAAGGCTCATGGAAAAAATCGCGAACAATATTTTCAACACCAACTGAATCTGCCATTAATTGTTCAAGATCTTCATAACGGATATCCAATTTGACTTTATCAGTATCCAGCATGGTTTGAAAAACAGCATTATCTTCTTTTTCAAAACCAACAGAAAGAAAATGTGCCTGTTTTAAAAATTGTCTGAATTGATTTTCAAATATTTCTCTTGAAAAATCATTTATCTGGATTGGATTCAAAATACCATGATTTTGTTTTGATCGTATAAATGCCATTTGATTTTTAGAAACCTCAACCTTATCTCCTATTTTCCACTTTTTAGCAAGTGAAATAGATTCATCTATATAATTCGGTATTTCACCAGATTCTTCATCCGAAAGCATAGAAATCAAGTTTTTTAGATGAATTTCATAACTTTGGGCTAATTTTTTTACTGTTTCTTCCAGATAAGTTTTTTTAGAATATCTAATAGAAAAATGCAGTTCTTTAGAAGACATCATTCCTAAAACGCTTAACAATTGTAAATTCCCGTTAAGATGAGATGTACTGTTTCCTATGGAATCTGAAGAATATTCGAAGAAAGATTCTTTATCATTCCCTACTTCGCTTCCAAAATCTCCCAGATAATTAAACTCAATTGAAGGAACAGTTTCACTGAAAGTCCTGCCGCTTAAATACTTCAGTATTCCATAGCCAATTCCTTTGTTTGGTATTTGATTGAGTTTCTTCTTAACATGCATCAAATTAGCTATATAATTGTTGTTTTCGGGAATTTCCAAAAGGAAAGGAAAAACTGTGGTAAACCACCCTATAGTTCTTGTTATATCAATGTCTTCAAAAATATCCTCCCTGCCATGTCCTTCGAGTTTCAGGAGCATTTTAGAGCTATTAAATGTTTCATTAACAGCCATTCCCAATGCTGTAAGAAGGATATCGTTTATTTCTGTTTTATCTGAAATCCCGCTTTTTTTCGATTGCAGCAATGCAGTAAAATTACTTTGAATAACAATAGATTCTGAAGCATCATATTCCAACACGCTTTCCTTACACGGCAGATCTTTAGGTAATGCTGGAATCTCAGATTCGCAGACCGTTATCCAATACTTTTCTTCCTCTAATAGCGCTGCTGTTTCTGCATGTTCTTTTAATGACAATGACCATTCCTTGAACGAATTTGTTTTTAATGGCAAAGTCAATGGTAAATTCTGCTGGCTCTGCTGAAATAAAAGCGATAAATCTTCTAATATAACACGCCACGAAACTCCATCTACAACTAAATGGTGTACAATCAATGCCAAACGGTCTCCATCTGATAATTTAAAATGCACCGCTTTAAATAAAGACCCTGACTCTAAAATGAATCCTGCCTGAAGCTCTGTTCCAAGGGTTTCCATTTTCTCCAATTGATTTGAAAAATGAGTCAAATCGTAAGTGTGCACAGAAAAAGATCCGGAATAGTCTTCATTATATTGGTTCCAATTACCGGCCCCATTTTTATAAACCATTCTTAAGGCATCATGATGGTTTACCAGTTTTTCAAGGCAATGGTTGAGGATTTGTGAGTCGATAGCATTTTTGCTTTTTAAAACCACTGACTGGTTGAAGTGATGGTGCACTTTAAAACCTGAATCATTAAAGAAGAAATGCTGAATAGGCGTTAAAGGTACTTCTCCAATAACTTTTTCCTGATTTATTGTTCCTTCGTTTATGGTTATGGCTTTACTCAACTCCATGAAATTTCTGGAAATCAATATATCCTTGGCGCTGATTTTATAGCCTTTCTGCTTTAACTTCGAGATAAGCTGAATGGATTTTATAGAATCTCCGCCAACATTGTAAAAGTTATCCAAAAGTCCCAATTTCTCAATGTTTAAAACCGTTGCCGCTGTTTCTACCAATAATTTTTCTAATGCGTTTTCTGGAGCCAGATATTCCGTTACTTCAATCGTGGCATTCAGCAGTGACAGTGCATTTTTATCTACTTTACCATTAGTAGTTAATGGCATTTCATCTACAATAATGATATGTTTTGGAAGCATGTATTCCGGCAAAAACGCTCGTAAGTTATCTCGTAATTCATTAACATCAATATCTTTACCAACAACATAAGCAACAATAAACTTATCATTTTCCTGCTCCTTTATTAAACTAATGGCATGTGAAATATTCTTTTGAGAAATGAGGGCATTTTCAATTTCTCCCAGTTCTATTCTATAGCCTCTTATTTTTACTTGATCATCTTTTCTTCCTAAAAATTCAATATTGCCATCTGGAAGCCATCTTGCTATATCTCCTGTTCTGTATAAGCGTTCATCTTGTTTGAATGGATTGACAATGAATTTTTCTTCTGTAAGGTCTGGACGATTTACGTAGCCTCGCGCTAACTGTTTACCGGCTATACAAAGCTCTCCTTCAACTCCTTTTGGGGTTAACTGTAAATATTCGCTAAGAATATAAATTTGTGTATTCCCTATCGGTTTTCCTATTGTAACAATTCCTCCATCCAAAATAGAATGTTCGGTCATGGTCGCACATACGCTGTTTTCTGTAGGGCCGTAAGCATTAACAACCCTAACACCTTTGTCTTGTAGAAATCTAACTGCGTCTATATTTAAACTTTCGCCAGCCGAAACTACCGTTTTCATTTCTACCAATTCATCCAGAATTATTGCCTGATATGAAGGTGGTAACGTTGCTAGTTTAACATCGTGCTTTTTTAATAACGCTGTCATTTTATTGGTATCTAATATCTCCTCTTTAGATGGGATGATAAGTACAGCACCAGCTAATAAGCTTGTAAAAATTTCTGAACAAGAAGCATCAAAACCAATTGAGGCAAATTGAAGCGTTTTTAATTTTGGTGTAACTTCAAAAAAATCTATTTGATTTTTAACTAAATTGTAAAATCCTCCATGTTCTATTATTACGCCTTTTGGCTTTCCTGTAGTACCAGAAGTATATATTACATATACAATATCATTAAGAGATATACTAACAGCTAAAGGTTTTTCTGAAAATGCTGAATAGAAATGTTCATCTAAATTGGCAATAGAAAAATCTTTTTCATCGCTAAATTTATCTTTTAAACTAGATTGCGAAAGAATCAGTTTTGCTTGAGTATCGTCTAAAATGTATTTTATTCTGTCTTTTGGTAAGCTTGGATCTATTGGCACATAAGCTGCTCCTGATTTTAATATCCCCAAAATTCCAATTATCATTTCCAGTGATCTTTCTACACATATAGGTACAAATTGTCCGGTTTTAACTCCTTGGCTTCTTAGAAAATTAGCAACTTTGTTTGATTTGGTATCTAAGTCCGTATAAGATATTTGTTCGTTCTTAAATATACATGCTGTTTCATCCGGGTTTTTTAGAACTTCTTGGTTAAACAAATCAAGAATATTTTCATTTTCAGAATAATCTTTATAGGTATCATTAAACTTTACCAACAACTCATATTCTTCTTCGTTTGATAAATAATTTACGTTATCTATTCTCTGATTAGGATTATCTAATAAACTTTTTGTCAATTGTTTGAAATGCTTCATCAGTCCCTCAATCGTTGACTGATTATATATATCAGTATTGAATACGATATCTAACTTCAAATATTTCCCTTCCTCTCTAAACGTTAAATCAAGATCGGATACTGTTCCTTTTGTTCCATTTGATTTAATACTATCTATTTGATATTCTTCTAAATGAAAATCATTAGCATTATTATCAATGGCATTTTGAAACAAGAACATAACATCAAATAGAATTCCTCTGCTGTGATCTCTCTTTAGCTGCAATTTATTTACCAATTGATCAAACGGATAAGATTGATGATCGTAAGCCGTCAATGTCTCTTCTTTAGTTTTTTGGCAGAAGGAAATAAAATCATCCTCAGGATTTATAGCATTTCTTAAGATTATGGTATTGATAAAACACCCTACTAAATACTTTAAATCTAAATGATCCCTTCCGGCAACTGCCGTTCCTATGATAATGTCTTTAGAACCTGTGTATTTGTATAACAAAACATTCCATAAGCTAAGTAATCCCATGAATAAACTAAGTCCGTTTTCTTCACAATACAACTTAAATCTTTTGGTTACCTCTTCAGATAAATAGGTTTCCAGACTAATTCCGTTATATGTTTTAACAGGCGGACGCGAAGTATACGAAGGCAGATCCAGTACCGGTAACTCTCCGGAAAGTTTATTTGTCCAATATTTTTCCTGAGTCTCATTTTGTTCTCCCTCTTGTTTTTCCTTCCATACCGTATAATCTTTATACTGAATACGGAGCGGAGGCAAATTGGGTTCGGTATTTTCTTTATGAGCTTTATAAAATGCTAAAATATCGTTGACCAAAACTTCCAGAGACCAAGTATCACTGATTATATGATGAATATTGAAATACAGAACAAAACAATCCTCGTCTGTTTGAAAAATACTGGCTCTCAATAAAGATTCCTGATCGAGTAAAAAAGGAGTTACAACATCTTCTTTAATAACGTTTTGCAGTACTTTTTCTTGATCTGGATTGTTTTTATAATCGTAATAGTTTACTTGGAACCCTGCTTTCTCTCTTGATAAAATCCATTGTTTTATGTTCCCTTGCTGATCTTCCTTGAAAATAGTGCGCAATGTCTCGTGTCTGTCAACAGCGGCATTAATCGCTTTTATTAAAGCTGCAACATCATAATCTCCTTTTAGCGTAAAATAATTAGGAACGTTATAAGTAACTGAGATTTCATCTGAACTACAGGATAGCCAAATACGATACTGGCTTGAGGATAGAGGATAACATTCTCTCTGATCCGTCAATGGAATCTCCTTATAAGATTGAGTATTTGAATATTTCTTTAAAAATGAAATTATTTCAATTTTATTACTGCGAATCTTATCCAATAAACCGGCATCAGGTGTATCGCCCTGATAGCTTAGTTTTAGTTCTTCCTGATCTAAAAAGAGTGAGACATTTTTCTCTTCAAGTTCATTTAAAAGCTCAATCATATTTTTTTATATTTTAATGATATTTTCTTTATTAACTTCCTTATCCTTTTCTTTAGTCATTTTCATGATTTTCAAAACCACAGAGATTTCATGTGCCAGTTCTTTTATCGTAGTTTTGGTATAAAAGTCTTTTATTGTAATTTCAATATCAAAAGCTTTTGCGACCAGCTTAACCATAGTAAGCGCTTTCAGCGAATTTCCTCCAATACTGAAAAAGTCATCTACTATTCCTATTTTTTGTATTCCAAAAAAGTCTTCCCAGATTTTTACAAGCTCATATTCGATTTCGTTAGATGGAGCGACATAATTCAGGCTCATTTCTCCTTTTTTATCTGCAATTTCTTCTTCGTCTTTTTCATCATTTACAAAAAAATCATTCTCAAGAGTGAAGGCAAGAGGATCATTTTGCTGCTGCAGTTTTTCGAACAGATTTACTCTTGCGGGCAGTTTGGTTTTCTCAAATACATATCCCGGAAGAGAGGCTTTATTGACCTTATTATTTTCATGATATTCCTCCCAATTGATATCTATTCCGTTAAGCCATAATTCTCCTAATTTTGACAACAGGAATTTTTGATCGTCAATTTCATTTTTAGGATGTCTGATTACATTTATAGCTATGTTGCCATACGTATTAAGTTTTTGATGTTGCTGGAACATTGTTGTTAAAGCATTTGAGGGCCCAACTTCAATAAAAACAGTATCTGGTTCTTTCAATAAATGAGCGATACCATCTGAAAAGCGTACGGTATGTCTTAAATGATCGATCCAATACTTTACAGAACAAGCTTCTGCTGCTGTTATAAATCTGCCCGTTAAGTTTGAAATGAAAGGGATTTTAGGTTCCGAAAAATCAACTGTTTTTAGTGCTTCTGCATAATCATCCAATACAGTGTCCATTAAAAAAGAATGAGCTCCCAGAGAAATTCTTAATCTTGAATTTGGAATACCTTTTTCTACCAAATCTGCCTGTAATTCATTTATAGCTTTTACTGTTCCTGATACTACACATGAGTTTGGCGAATTAATAGCAGCTATGGCTATTTCCTCGGTTAAATATTGCTGCAGTTCCAATTCGCTGAGTTCGATGCTCAACATAGTTCCTTCAGGAGATAGGCTCATGATTTTTGCGCGCTTCACTACAAGCGGCAATCCTTGCTCATACGAGAAAACACCGGAAAGACAAGCCGCAACATATTCTCCTGTACTATGGCCTATCATATAATCTGGAGATACACCCCATTTTATCAATAATTTTGCAACTGCATATTCAAAAATAAAAACCAAAGGCTGGGTATATTCATTTTGATTGATGGTATGCAGAAAATCTTCTGTGATGGTATCTGGATAAACGATTTTAGAAAAATCAATACCCGTTATTTCTTTTAATTGCTGAAAACCTGTGTCTATCAACTGCTTAAAATAAGGAATCCTGTTGTACAGACCTTTACACATATCTGTATACTGCACTCCGGATCCTGAACACATGAAAACAGTTTTTTTATTTAGCTTCAGTTTTCCTGTAAAAAGAGAATCGTGTACGTTTTCAGTTAATGCTGTTAGGATTTCTTCTTTGGTTTTCGCAACCAGAAATCTATTGTAACCAAATTGTTTTCTTCCTGTCTGCAGCGTATACGCCAGATCGCTTATTTTTAAATCGTCTTTTTCTTCTAATCTGTTTTTTAATTCTATTTGATATTGCTCCAAAGATTTCACCGACTTTGCAGAAAAACGTATTAGATGGAAATTTTGATCTTCTTCGGTTTGCACATCAGCTATAAATTCTTCTAAAACAGCATGCGCATTTGTTCCTCCAATTCCAAAACTGCTGACACCTGCTATACGGTTATTTTGATTGTCAATTGTCCAATCTGACAGTTTCTGGTTTACATAAAATGGTCCTGATTTAAAGTTTATTTCAGGATTTGCTTCTTTAAAATGCAGAGAAGCAGGTATTTTTTTATTCTTTAAAACTAATGCTGTTTTTATCAATCCAGATATTCCCGCTGTTGTATCCAAATGTCCCATACTGGCTTTGACACTTCCTATAGCACATTTGTGATTTGTATTATAATTGAACGCTTTATTTAATGCTTCAATCTCGATAGGATCACCCAGTTTCGTTCCGGTTCCATGTGTTTCTATATAGGTTACTGCTTCGGGTTCAATATTTGCGATTTGATGTGCCAGTCTTATACACTCTGCCTGCCCAGCTATACTTGGAGCAGTATAACCTACTTTTCTGTCACCGTCATTATTAACAGCAGTCGAACGTATTACAACATAAATATGGTCTTTATCTCTTACAGCATCTTCCATTCTTTTAAGAATGACAATTCCAACACCTTCTCCTGTTATAGTTCCAGAAGAATCTTTATCAAAAGCTCTGCAATGACCGTCTTTAGAATTTATCATTCCTTCCTGGTGCATATAGCCTTTTGTATCTGTCGATTCAATTCTGGCTCCTCCCGCAATGGCTATAGAACATTCTCTAAGCAATAAACTTCTTGCTGCCACATGTGTACAAACTAAAGAACTCGAACAAGCAGTATCAGTAAAATAGCTTGGCCCTCTTAAATTTAAGTTGTACGAAATTAGGGTACTGGCAAAATTTTTATCGGAAATTTGATTTAGGAAAAAAGGATTGACCATTTCATTTTTTGACAATAAAGAATACGCTCTCCAATTGATGTTATCAGATGCCGTAAGGAATACTCCTATTTTCTCTTTGTATTGATATGGATTACAACCGGCATCTTCTAAAGCCAGCCATACCTGCTCGTGTAAGGCACGAATTTGAGGATCCATTGCCGCAGCTTCGGCTTTAGTGTATCCAAAGAAATTATAATCAAAACTTTCTACATTTTCAAGTGCTGAGTCTGCCTTTACATAATTGGGATTTTGGATATACTCTTCACTTACTCCGGCTTCCCTTAATTCTGTATCATTATAAAAAGTTATTAATTCTTCTCCTCCTGTCAAATTGCTCCAAAACTCTTTTAAGTCTTTGGATTTAGGGAATTTGCCCGACATTCCTATTATAGCAATATCTTTTTTTCTTATTTCTTGTTTCATTGATAACGATTCCTGTAGGGCAGCACAAAACTGCCCGGTTAATAATTTGATGGTTTGTTTGGTTTTATAAAAGATCTAAGATTTCATCTATTTCATTCGAGATATTTGAATTCTCTACAAGGCTGGAGTCTTCTTCTTTACTGGTTTTAAGATACTGAGCCAATTCGTAAACATTAGGATATTCAAATAATGTCACCACTTTCAGCTCAACATTCATTTCCTGATTGATGATATGCAGCAGTTTGATTATTTTTAATGAATTAGCACCTAAATCGAAGAAATTATCGTGGATACTTATTTTATCCTGATCCTTATCCAGATTTTGAGAAAGGATTTCTATCAATTTTTGTTCTTGGGAATCTCTCGGCGCTAAGTAGTCGACACCACTAGAGATTTGGTTTTCGTGCATCGACAACAATAATTTTCTTTCTACTTTCCCGCTGGATGATAAAGGGAATTTTTCTAACTGTACATATATAGAAGGGATCATATAGTTTGGAAGTACCGTAACCAGAAAAGACTTAATATCATTTGATTTCAGCTCTTTATCAGAAATCATAAAGACAACAATTTCTTTTTCTGTAGTTTCATTTTCTTTTACTAATACTACAGCTTCCTTGACATCTTCATAACTCAATATGGCATTTTCAATTTCTCCAAGCTCAATTCTATGTCCTCTTATTTTGACTTGATTGTCTTTTCTGCCAATAAATTCAATTGTTCCGTCAGCAAGCCATCTTGCCATATCGCCTGTCTTGTATAATTTACCGTCGTCGTAAGGATTTGTAATAAACTTTTCCTCGGTAAGTGAAGCCTGATTTTTATAGCCAATTGCTACGCCATAGCCTCCAATACATAATTCACCTACCACGCCAACAGGAAGCAGTTTATTATTTGAATTCAATATATAAATGCTTTCGTTTAATAATGGTTTTCCAATACTAAGGTGTGTACTTTTCTTTATTTCCAAGCTCGTACTCCAGATTGTAGTTTCTGTAGGCCCATAAACATTAAATGTGTCAAAATGTTCCTTTTTTAATGTTTCATACATCGATTGGTGCATGGCCTCACCTCCTACTAACAAGACTTTCATACTTGCCGGAAAAGTAATATTGGCTGCAAATAATTGCGACAATCTTGATGGAGTAAGCTGCAATATCTCCAGTTTTTCTTCTGTAAGATATTGTATGAAACTATCCAGGTCTATTAATCTGTTTTCTGAAAACAAATGCAGTTCTTTACCTGTACACAAACCTCCTAAAATTTCAAGTATCGAAATATCGAACGTAAAATTTGTAGTTAATCCAAGTCTTTGGTATCTGAAAAAATTAAATCTTTCGTTGAAATTTTCAATAAAAGAAACCAAATTTCTATTCGAAACCATAACTCCTTTAGGATTGCCTGTAGTTCCTGATGTATATATCGTATATAATAAACTTTCCGGTGTTGTTTTTGGGCGTTTCTTTCCTTGAAATTGCTCTGGACCAGCGTTATTGAATTCTTCTATTACATTTTGATCTATACAGATTGTACAACCGCTGTCTTCTTTTATATATATTTTTCTTCCTTCAGGGAAAGACGGAGATACTGGAACATAAGCACATCCCATTTTCAAAACGGCAATCATGGCAATTATCAGCCATTCTGTTCTTTCTAATTCTATGGCAATTACATCTCCTTCGCTGTTGTTATAATTGACAGTCAAATACTCCGATAACTGGTCTGATAGTTTATCCAGTTCCTTATAGGTTATGCTTTTTCCATCAAACACAATGGCTTTTGCATCTGACTGTGAGAAAACCTGATTTCTGAACAAATCCAAAAGAGAAGGCTTTTTATTATAATCCCATGAAGTATTATTGAATTCTTTTAATAATATATGCTGCTCATTAGATGAAATGTATGGTACTTCTTTAATATCCAGCTCAGGAGATTTCAATAAATTGGCTGCCAGATAATTGAAATTTCGTATTAGATTTTCTATTAAAAAGGGATCATAAACATCGGTATTATAATTTATGCTTACCGAAAGTGTATCGCCAAGATCAAAAACAGATATATCAAGGTCAAATTTAGTATAGGTGTATCCATTATTTGCAATCTCATCTGTTTCTACAATCTGAAAATTATTGGCTTTTAAATCCTGTAATGTAAACATGACATCAAAAACAGCATTTCGGCTTATGTCCTGTTTTAGGTTTAAATCTTCCACTAAAAGATCATAAGGATAGGCCTGATTTTTAAATACCTCCAAAGTCGTCGCTTTTACCTTATCGAAAAACGTTTCAAACGAATCTTCAGCCTGTATTTTATTTCTTAAAACCAATGTATTCAGATAAAACCCTATCTGGTTTTCTAAATCTTTATGATCTCTGCAAGATACCGGACTTCCGATAATAATATCATCTCCCGAAGTATATTTGGAAAGAAGGACATTCCATATCGATAATAATCCCATAAATAAACTTCCTCCTTTTTCATCGCAGAATTTCTTCAAATCAGCAGATAAATCCTTTGCCAGGTACATCGATAAAGTCTGTCCGTTATACGTTTTACGTTTAGGACGGTTGGAGATATTTGTCAAATCAATTTTAGGAAGTTCTCCTGATAAACTTTCCAGCCAGAAATTCTTTTGGTTTATCAGCGAATCTGTTGTAAGCTGCTTGGTTTTCCATTCTGAATAGTCTTTATACTGGATTTTTAATTCCGGTAATTTTGGTTCTTCTCCTTTTTGATAGGCTTCATAAGCATCAAAAACTTCTTTTTCCAAAATTTTCATCGACCAGGCATCTCCAACAATATGATGCAGGTTATAATAAAACACATATTTGTCTTCTGCCAGACAAAACAAAGCTCCTCTTAACAAAGGTCCATTGGTTAAATCGAATGGTTTTCTGGTATCGTCTTCAATGTATTTCGCAACGCTTAGTTGTTGTTCTGCATTTGATGTAAAATCATGATATTCTAAATGAAATTGTATTTGATCTACAGGCAGTATTTGCTGGTATAAAAATCCATTTTCATTTAAATGATATACGGTTCTTAAGATTTCATGTCTTTTTATACAATTTTGTATTGCCTTTTCTAAAAATGCTTCGTTATAAGTGCCGTATAAGGTTAAATATTCCGGCATATTATAGGCAATCGAACTTTCTTCAAACTGGCTCAGCATCCAAATCCTTCTCTGTCCGTCTGAGGCTAAATGCTCCTGACCCACTGCTTTTTCTATAGGCTGATAAGCTGACTTTACAGCGTTTTCTATAAGTTTTGCATGAGATTCTAAAGTCGTATTATTAAAAAGCTCTTTTAGGGAAAGTTTTACCCCAAACTTTTTGTGATACTCATTTATTAATCGAATGGCTTTTAAACTTTGTCCGCCCAGAATAAAGAAATCATCATAAACTCCAATTTCATCCTTTTTTAATATTTCAGACCAAATCGCTGCTAAATTCAATTCTACCTCATTTCTTGGAGCAAGGAATTCTGATCCATAATTTGCTTCCTCGAGATTAAGCTGGATTAATTGTTTTTTATCCACTTTACCATTATTGGTTAATGGAATTTCTTTTAGTTGAAAAAAATGATTCGGAACCATATATTCCGGTAACTGATCAGACAAGTAATTTCTCAGGTCTAAAGCGTCTAATGGTTGTTCGCTGACAACGAAAGCCAATATCTGCTTGTCATTTTCATCTTTATCCGCAACAAGAACTGCTGCCTGCTGTACATGGGCATGAGTCAGGATCTTTCTTTCTATTTCATCCAATTCAATCCTGTAACCTCTTATTTTTACCTGATTGTCTTTTCTGCCAGAATATTCCAGATTCCCGTTAGGAAGCCATCTTCCTAAATCCCCAGTTTTATAAGCCCGTTTTCCGGTATTCAGATAATTATCTATGAATTTTTCGGCATTCAATTCTGGTCTGTTATTATACCCAATAGATATACTTTCGCCCAGAATTATCATTTCTCCCAGGACACCAATAGAACAATAATTATCGTCATTGTCAACAATTAATATCTGTGTATTTGCAATAGGCTTACCAATAAGTACGCTGGTTTCTTCTGCCGTAACTTCTTTAACCACACATCCTACAGTAGCTTCTGTTGGTCCGTACTCATTGTAAATTTTAATCTCACTATTGATGTCTTTCAGAATTTTAATCTGATTTTTGGTAAGATGTTCCCCGCCACAGATTACTATTTTAATGGGAGTTGCTTTTATGTCCAGTTCTTTTAAAAGAGAAACATGCGATGGCGTAATTTTTAAAGTATCGATTTCAGGATTATGGAAACTTTCTTTTAATAAGGCTGCGATATCTTTTTTGGCGCTTCCAATCCATATTTTCTTTCCTCTGGTAAGGCTGGTAAAAATAGAGGTAACGGTCAAGTCAAAAGATACAGAAGTGATTAATGCCCAATTTCCAACATTCTCATCCTCAAAATAATATTCGTTTGCCCATGAAATATAATTGAGTATATTTTTTTGTGTAATGAAACATCCTTTTGGATTTCCAGTAGAACCTGATGTATAGATACAATACACAATATCATCCGGGTTTGATTCCAAAGTTATTGGACTTGCATCTCCGGTATAAATTTCTTCTGATGAAGGATTACATAAAGCTACGTCCTGAAAATCAGAGCTGTTATATTCTTTATCTGTTATTAAAAGTTTTGTTTTACTGTCTTTTAATATAAACTGCATTCTTTCTTCAGGGTAGTTATGATCAATTGGAACATAAAAAGCTCCTGCTTTAAGAATCCCTAGTACACTTACTATAAAATTTTCAGAAGGTTCTGTTAGTATACATATCGCGTCCCCTTTCGTGACACCATACGTATCTATAAGATAATGAGCAAACTGAGTTGCTTTAGTGTCAAGTTCTTTATAATTTATTCTATATTCTCCTTCTATCAAGGCAATATTTTCAGGCGATTGCAAAGCCTGATTTTCAAATAATTTTATAAGACTTTCTGACTTTAAAAACGTTTGATTTGTCTCATTTAATTTGTTGATAAAGGCAATCTCCTCGTAACTCGGTATGGATTTATTTTCATCGATAACAATTGTTTCTCCAAAGAAGGCATTCAATTGTGAAGAAATAATATATACGGTTTCCGATGAAAATTTTGCAGCATCATAATACAATTCAACCGAAAGTCTGTCTCCATAATCAATACAGCTTAGTTTGATTTCGAATTGGTCCTGTACCGAATAAGCGTTGGAAATTTTAAGATCTTTTCCGCAAAAAACTTCCTGAATGTCGATAAATTCGAAGCAGGCATGAAAAACCTGCTCCGATTGTTTATCATTTTGTTCTGTATTCAACAAGAAATAATCCGACCAAAGATTTACTCTTTCCAGTTCACTTTTTAAGTAATTCACTTTTTCCTCGACTGATTCACCCAAAAATTGTCTGCTGTTTAATGGAATCAATTTGTTGATTGCACCCAGCGTATAATCTAAATCAGCATAATTTCTTTTTAGTGGATAATAGCCAATAGTGATCTCATTTTCTGTAAATAACTGCAGATAGGTTACAAAATTAAGCAGCAGCATGTCCGATAAGGAAATTCCCTTTTTTTCGCATAAAGCTTTAGCTGTTTTATAATTATCATTTGTAATAGCCGCAATGCTTTTGCGTTCCGGCTTAAAACCATTTTGTGATGGTTCGCTAAAAGGAACTATTTTATTGTTGATTTGCGGATGATACGAATTCCAGAAATTTACTGCCTCCTCATCTGATTCTGAAACTAAAGAACTGTTCCATTCACAGTAATCAGAATACACGATTCTTTCCTGCTGGTTTGATTCGTATTCCTCCATGTTTTCAATTGCTTTTCCCAGTTCTTCACAAAACAACAAACTACTGTACGTGTCGCCCCATATCGCATAATATCTGACAAGGAGCGATTTGATTTTTCCTGATTTTTTCAAAGCATGAAAACGGATAGGCGCATCGATCGAAGCATCATAGTTATGGTTCACTGGATTTTCGGCATTCTCTTTCCAGTCAGATTCATCCAATACTAAAGTATCAGCGTTTACCGAAATCTGGAGAGAGTACTCTTCATTTCCCTCTTTGTTTAATCTTAAAGACAGTACTTCATGCTTTTTTATTACTGCCTTAATTGCCAAAAGCAATTCCTCAGAAGATAAATCTTTATCAAAATCAATTGTTAATTGGCTGTAGAAATTATTTAAGTGAACGTTAGCTGCCTTTAGTATTTTCTTTTGATTATAAGAAATAGGTATTGAAAGAGCGCTTTCTATAATATTTGAACTCATAATTTAGATGCTTGATTATTATTTATTGAGATATGTTGCTGCTGTTTAAGCAGTAATTAAGGTGAGGTCTTCTCTTAAGATATCGATACGATTATTTTTCTGTCTCCTTTATATGGATTACGTCCGTGTGACATTAACATATTGTCCAGAAAAAGAACATCGCCTTTTTCCCAAGGAAATTCTACGATTGCCTTTTGATACGCTTCTTTTATATTTTCAATTTCTTCCTTAGAAATTTCGCTTCCGTCTCCATAATAAGTATTGTTTGGAAGCTCATCATCAGAGCTTATAAAATCAAGCAGGTCTTCGCTGAAAGAATATTTATTGAAAAACATCGCATGGTTAAACCATACCAATTCGCCTGTTACAGGATGTTCCCAAATTGCTTTTTTCTTCCAGCTTAATTCTAAATGTGTATCGCTGATCCATTTAAAATCCATTCCGTTTTTGATACAATCTTCTTCTACTTCGTTTTTATCAGAAGTCTGGAAAACCTCTTCCCATGACATTCCTAAAAGACCTGTTAGATTTCTTTTGTAAATCACTCCTGTAGTCTTGAATTTTTCTAAAATGTCCTGTCTGATGTTTTTAAGGATCAATCTGTTATCTGCAATAGGCGTTTCTCCTCTGTATGCAGCAGGAATAACACAGCAAAAAATTATTTTTGAAGGATGACTCGGCGCATACGAACTCTCACTGTGCATGTTGATGCTTTCGTCTTCCGGATAAGTTGTAGAAACATACACATTTTCGGTTATCTCATAACGCGGAGATGATCTCAGCGTATAGGCAAGAGATTCTTTTTGAAATCCTTGTGTTACTTCTTTGAATTTTTCTACAGAATCAATATTAAAACCTCTGGCTAAGATGGCTCCGTATTTTCTTAAGTCTTCGTCGTATTGCTCGCGATTTTCACTTATCCATTCAGATAATTCAATAGATTCATCCTTTCTCTTAATTACTTTCGGAAATCCCAATTTATCGTTTAAAATAAAAGTTTCAGTTGTTCCATTAGAATGATCTTTCTCTAACGTGTTTTCAAAATTTTGCAATTTGTTTTCCATGGTTTCAATTTTTTAAGTATCGCTATTAGATTTTAATGTGTTGCTACGTAAACCGCTTATTAAATTTGTTTTAAAAGCTTAAGTTTCTGAAGATTTTTAAGGTTTTTCTCTTTTGCCATTTCTGATTTATAATCAAGGCCGGCAATACTTTCTGCTGGGTTTTCTAAAAGTTTATTGAGTATTATTTTATAGCTGCCCATTACTTCTTCTATTGCCTTTTTGGTGTAGATATCTGTATTGAAATTAATATCAAAATACAGCAGCTCTCCGTACTCATAGAAGTTAATCAGGATGTCCAGTTTTGATTTGGCTGCTCCATAATCTATAATCTTGTCTGTATATTTTATGCCTTCCCACTTTTGGTTTTCATCAGCGATGTGGAAAGAGAACATGACATCAAAAATTTGGTTTCTTCCTAAATCATTTTTTAACTGTAAATCCTCAACAATTCTATAAAAAGGATATAATTGATGTTCGTAATTGCTGATGGTTGATTGTCTTACTTCTTTAAACAGAGAGATAAAATCAGTATCAGACTCTATCTGCTGCCTTAATGCTATATTGTTTATATAACATCCTATCTGGTCTTTAAGATCAAAATGCTCTCTTCCTGCCACCGGAGTCCCCATAATAATGTCGTTTGAGTTCGTGTATTTGTGAAACAGGATGTACCAGGCTGTTAAAGCTCCCATAAACAAACTTCCTCCTTGATTATTACAGAACTCTTTAAGTTTAGCACTGGTTTCGGCAGAAATGTAAGTTCCGAGATTATATCCGTTATAGGTTTTTACAGCAGGTCTGGTATTTTGCGACGGCAGATTCAGTAATGGTAAATTGCCCGAAAGTTTGTTTTTCCAATAATTTTTATCTTCTGTGAACTTGGCACCGTTTTCGGACTTCAATTGCCAAACTGCATAATCTTTATACTGAATGTTGAGAACAGGCAAATCAGGTGTTGTATTTTCTGTATAAGAAGTGTAAAAAGCCAGCACATCTCTTTTTAATACATCCATAGAAACCTCATCACTAATTATATGGAACATGTTGTAGTAAAACAGGTAATGTTCTTCTTCGATTTGAAATAAAGCGGCTCTCAATAAAGGTCCGTTTTCTATATCAAAAGGATTAAAGGAATCTTCTGCGATATACTGTAATGCTTTGTTCGTTTTATCCGTTTCGTTTCTATAGTCAAAGTAAGAAACAGGAACGTTAATCTCATTCGCAGGTATAATCCATTGTCTGCCTTCTCCCGATTCATTTTCTTTAAAAACAGTTCTCAGGATTTCATGACGTTCTACGACTGTATTAATGACTTTTATAAATTTGTCTGCATCATAACTGCCTTTTAATTCTACTGTAACAGGAATATTGTAAGCAACTGATCTTTCTTTTACCTGACTGATATACCACAACGTTTTTTGTGCTTCTGACAGTGGATAATTTTCTGCCGGGCTGGCTTTTTCTATTTCAAGGTAATCTGCATGAACAGAAGATCTTATAATTTTTGCCTGATCCTGAAGTACCGGATTTGCAAACAAATCCTTCATTTTTAGCTTTACATTAAATTCATTGTGATATTCGTTTATAAGACGGATCAATTTTAAACTGTTTCCTCCTAACAAATAGAAATCATCGTGAACTACTATATTTTCTCTTTTAAGAACTTTTTGCCATATATCAATGACTTTTTGTTCGGTTTCATTTGCAGGAGACTCGTTAACAGGTGCTGTGTCTCTCTTAGAAACTAACGGGTTATCTGCCAATTGTTTTTTATCGATTTTACCATTAGACGTTAATGGAAATTCATCTAATTGGATAAAGCTGGCCGGAACCATATACTCTGGCTGAAGCCCTTTAAAGTGATTTCGTAATGCTGCCTCATCTTCTTGTTTTGAAGAAGTGAAATAAGCAACCAATTCTTTTTCTTTAAAATCATTTTCAATGGCCAATACTACTACTTCTTTTATAGTTTCATTTTGAAGTAAAGTATGTTCAACTTCTCCTAATTCTATACGATATCCCTGAACTTTTACCTGATTGTCTTTTCTTCCTAAAAATTTCAGATTTCCATCGGCTGTCCAAAATGCAAGATCTCCGGTTGTATAAACTTTCTCACCTTGTTTAAAAGGATGAGGAATAAATTTTTCGGCTGTCAAAATCGGATTATTTAGGTATCCTTGAGCTAAACCTTCGCCTGCAAGAAATAATTCTCCCGTAACTCCTATAGGAGCAAGACCCAGTTTTTTATCAAGAACATAAGCTTCCATATTGGCTATTGGTTTTCCAATAAGCACATTTTCCTCGTCTAAAGCCACTTCATGAACGATACATCCCACGGTAGCCTCAGTTGGTCCGTATTCGTTGTATATTTTAATATTAGGATTTAATTTCTTTAAGATTTTTACATGAGTTGTATGCAGTATATCTCCTCCCACAATAGCTTTTTCGATAGCAATGCTATCTATTCCCAAACTTCCAATTATTGTAATATGAGCCGGTGTCAGCTTTATTGCTTTTACATCGGCTTTTACATATTGGGTTAACAGTTCTGAAATATCTTCATCTGAATCGAAAATATGCAGGCTGTCTCCTTTTATTAGAGGCAGGAACAAACTGGTTACTGTTAAATCGAATGACAGAGAAGTAAAAAGCCCGAAACTTGCCTCATCGCCTTCATTGAAATAATGAGAAGCTCCCCAAGTGATATAATTGGCTAATGGGAAATGCGTGATCGAAACCCCTTTAGGAGAACCCGTAGATCCCGAAGTATAAATAACATACGCCAATGTATCAGGAGTAACAGCAACAGTAGTATTAGCATCCGAAAAAGTATCTTTTTGTGCTAAAAACTGTTCTATTACAGCGGCATCAATACATAATTTAAGAGAGCTGTCTTTCTCTATATAGGCTATTTTCTCATCTGGATAAGTTGGATCGATTGGCAGATAAGCGCCTCCGGATTTCAGAATTCCTAAAATGGTTACTGCCAGCCATTCGCTTCGGTGTAATTTTATTCCAACCAAATCATTTTTTTCCAGACCGTAATTCGCCTGTAAGAAATTAGAAAATTGATTTGAAAGCTCATTTAATTCTTTATAGGAAATCTTTTTGTCTTTATAAATAAGAGCTGTTTTGTTTCCTGAATTCTGCACTTGTTTATTAAACAAGTCCAATACCGTTTCTGTTCTGTTTCTATCCGTATGCGTATGGTTGAACTCATACAAAAGTTTATTGGTTTCCTGAGCTGTAAGGTAATTAGACGAAGCTATTGTTTCTTCGGGATTATTTGTAAAAAGAGCCAGCAATTGTTTGTAATGCTTCATCATGGCCTCAATCATATCTCTTTGATAAACATCAGTATTATAATTGATTTCCATGTGCAGACATGTTCCAATTTCTTTTAGGCTTATTTCTAAATCAAATCTTGAAAAAATGCTTCCCTTATCTGTAAAAGAGGTGGTCTGTTCTTCGCTTATCTGATAACTTTCAATTCGCTCACTTGCATTTTGAAGTACAAACAAAACATCGATCAGGACATTTCTGCTAAGATCATTTTTTAGCTGTAAATCATCAATTAATAAGTCAAAAGGGTACGTTCTGTGTGTAAAAGAATTAATGGTAGACTCTTTAATCTTATCATAGAATTTAATAAAAGAGGCATCAGCGTCTATTTGATTTCGCAATGCTAAGGCGTTTACATAAAATCCAATTTGGTTTTCCAAATCAACATGATCACGTCCTGCCAATAATGTTCCAATTACAATGTCTTCCTGTGCTGTGTATTTATAAATCAGCACTTTAAAAACAGATATAAGTCCCATAAATAAGCTGCCTCCTTTTTTCTGCACAAACTCTTTTATGTTTTTTGTTGTTGCTGCATCAAGATATGTTTCAAGGCTATGACCATTACTTGTTTTAACCTTTGGTCTTATGGTATTATTTGGGAGATTTATCGTTGGAATTTCCCCAGACAACTTCTCCATCCAAAAAGATCTGTTTTTTAGGAAACTATCTTCTTCCAGTCTGTTTTGCTGCCAAGACGAATAATCTTTATATTGAATTCTAAGCGGCGATAATGCTGCTGTCGTATTGTTTTTAAAAGCGTTGTAATAGGCAAAAACGTCATTGGCCAATACTTGTAAAGACCAGGCATCGCTGATAATATGGTGCATGTTATAATAGAAAACATAATCGGCTTCGCCTACCTGAAGTAATGTTGCTCTTAAAAGCGGTCCTTTTTCCAAATCAAAAAGCTTGAAAGAATCTTCGTTGATATAATGCTCAACTGCGCTTTTAATGTTTGCTTCTAATCTATAATCTCTATAATCAATACTAAAATTGATGTCTTCTGCAGGTACTATTTTTTGCCATACTTCATTGTTTTTGTCTGTTATAAAAACAGTACGCAATGATTCATGTCTTTCTATTACTGCCATTACCGCTTTTTTGAAACTGTCTACATCATAATTTCCTTTTAATTCAACATGAAAAGGCATGTTATACGATTTAGAAGAATCTTCATGCTGGCTTAAAATCCATAATCTTTTTTGGGAAGAAGAAAGACGATAACAATTATCCTCTTTTTCTACTACCGGAATCTGATCGAATTTTGAAGCAGCAGCCGTATTTTTTAAGTAACTCTTTAAGTCTTCTTTTTTAGCTTTTAGTTCCTCTAAAATACCATCCGGCAATTTTTCTCCGTTGAAATTAATTTTTAGGTTTTCTCCCTCCAGAGAGATATAAACTTTTTCAGTTCTTAATTTTTCTAATAACTTTTCCACTATATTATATTTAAAGAGAATGAATACTTATTGCTTATTTAAATTAAAATCTCATTACTTGTTGTCTCATTTTTTTCTATCGAATCAAGCTTATCTAGAAATGAGGCCAATGCTCTTGCCGAGCAGTTATTGAAGAAATCCACAAGAGAAATCTCAGCTTTTAAGATTCTGTTCAATTGATTTATAAATGACATTGCTTTTAGAGAATCTCCTCCCAATTCGAAGAAGTCATCATCTAAACCAATTCCCGAATGACCAAAGAAGCTGCTAAACAATTCTAAAACCTTTCTTTCTGTCTGGGTAGCTGACTCGTCAAGATCCAATAAACTTTCTATTGCTGCGGTTGCATCGGTTTCTATTTCATTGCTGAAATTCAGGTAATTGTTAAAGTCAAAACTGAACATTTCTATATTTCTGGTAGAAACAATAAAGTCTGAAACCGTTTGTCTTAATGCAGTATTGGCAATTAATCTGTGGAAAACTTCTAATCCTTCCTCCGTGCTGATTCCGTGATTTAAGCTTTGTTCTTTTTCAATAGCCGACATGTTTTTTACAGCCTCTAATGCCATACCTGTATCAGACCAGGTATCCCATCCTATACTAATGACTTCTTTTGCGGTATTGCTAAAATGCTGCGCAAATTTATTTTGGAATATACAGGCAGAAGTATAACCAACTTCTCCAAACGGAGCCGCATAAGACGAAATAGAAGAGCATAAAATCATGAAATCAAGATTTTTATCTTTAAAGATTTCATGCAAAGCCAAAGTACCGTATACTTTTGGTGCAAATACTTTCTCGTTTTCTTCAATAAGTCTGTTTTGGATAATTCCGGCATAATCAATAACTCCGGCAGCGTGAATTACTCCCTGAACATTTCCAAGAATGGCTTCGGCTTGAGTTATTTTGAATCTTAAATCTTCTGTTTCAGAGATATCAGCAGAAATATAAAGTACTTCGCCTCCAAATTCTTTTAGTTTTGATGTTACTTCGGGAGTTTCTTCTTTTCTACCTACAAGAATTAATTTTGCATTGAAGTTTTCTATCAGATACTTACCAAACACAAGCCCCATGCCTCCAATACCTCCGGTGATTAAATAAACCGAGTCTTTTTTGATTGAAACAGGCTCTTTTTTTACAGGATTGTATTTTACTGCTTCGTAAAATTCTACCCATCTGTCACGGCCCCTCAGCGCTATTGATTTAACTGTCTTGTCCTCAAAAAACTCATGATACAGATTTGTAATAAGATGATTATCTAAACCAGATTTAATGTCAATATCTACGTGTTTGCAATTTACATTCAGGTATTCTTTTGGTATTGTAGCAACAACTCCAATTATGGCACCTTTAACAGGGTTTATCACTTCTGAGGCAGTAACAGCCGAAACGCTGCTAGATACCACCAGTAGATCTATTGATTTTGAAGGGAAAAATTCACCTATGCTTTTTGCTATATGCAGTAAGCTGTAATAACCTTCTTTGAATGCAGTCGATGCATATTCCTTAGTAAGAATATTGATTTCTTCGGAAGCTGATACGTTCCATAAATGACCAATTTTATTAGGTACAAATCCTTGTTCTTTCAGAGTACGAAATAATAATGCATAATCATTATACGATTCTGGGTTTATAATGTATTCCTGATCAGATACTTTTGTAAACTGTGTTCCTTTAGAAACCTTTATTCCGTTTTGACTGCCTTGGATTTTCTTAATTACTTCTGAAGTTACATTAGAAGAATCTGCAAAGAACAAGTACTTGAAATGATCTTCGATAACTGTTTCATCAGCCGTTAATCTAATTTTTTTCCAGGAAGGTTCATACGTCCATTCTGAGATGTTTTCCTTTTTCTCCATTTTTGGAATCATCGCATTATTGGATACAATTTCGTAGACATCCTCACCAATACTGTATTTTGTTTTCTCAAACGGATACGTTGGCAGAGAGATCTTTTGTCTTTTTACATCTGCGTGAAACTGATCCCAATCGATATTTACTCCATTTGTCCATAATTTTGCTATGCTGGATGCAAAATATTTTTTATCCTCTTCCTCTTCTTTTGGATGTCTCAAGACATTTATAGAAATACTTTTTTGCTGATGCTGACGAACAAAATTGCTTAATGTTTTTCCTGGCCCGACTTCTATAAAAATTAGATTATCCTGCTGCATCATATCTTGTAATGCTGCCGAGAAATTCACCGTTTTTAAAATATGATCTGACCAATATGCTGCATTTTCAAGATCAGAAGACGAGATAAGCTTACCGGTAAGATTAGAATAATATTGAACAGCAGGCGTTCCTATTGTAATTTCTGATACTTTTTGAGCGTACTCTTTTAAAACTGGAAGCATCATTTCGGAATGAAATGCATGTGATGTTTTCAGTTTCTGAGATTTGATTCCGTTCTGTTCAAAATAATCATACAATTCCGAAATTATATTATCCTCTCCTGATAACACACAGCTTTCCGGCGTATTTACAGCTGCAATGCTTACTCCTTTTTTTAGGTGTTCTGTTACTTTTGCTGCAGAAAGATCAACGCTTAACATAGAACCTTTTGGCAACCGCTGAATAATTTTCCCTCTATGGATAACCAATGAAAGTGCGTCTTCTAATGTTAAAACACCGCTTATACAAGCTGCCACATATTCACCAATACTATGTCCAATTAATATATCCGGTTTTACCCCATAATGGTTAAGCAAACGTGTTAAAGCATATTCAACTGAAAATAGTAAGGGCTGTGCATATTGGGTCTGATTGATTACCTCTTTCCCTTCTTCCGAATCTGGGAATAATACATTCTTATAGGATTCTCCAGTTATTTTTTCCATCGTATCCAGACAGGAATCCATTTCTTTTCTAAAAATAAATTCATCTTCATAAAGACCTTTAGCCATGTTTATGTATTGCGTTCCCTGACCTGGGTACATAAACACCAATTTCTCAGAAGATTTGGCTTTAGCCTTATGAATGTTTTTCTTAATGGTACTTTGTATCTTATCCGCCAAGGTTTCACTTTCATCGCTTACTAAAGCAGCTCTGAAATCGAATTGGCTTCTTCCTTTTTGAAGCGTCCAGGACAAATCTTCAACAGAAACATCCTGATTTTTATTCAGAAAAGAAACCAGATTACTTAATTGATTGTCCAATGCTTTTTCTGTTTTTGCAGACAATACAATTATATCATTCTTGTTTTTCTTCTGGCTGTTATGAACCACTGGAGGTTCTTGTAAAATAACGTGAGCATTCGTTCCGCCAATACCAAATGAGCTGACACCGGCTTTTAAGACTGAAGATTCAGATTCCCATGATTTTAGCGCTGCACTGACATAAAAAGGAGTGTTTTCGAAATTGATATTCGGATTCAACTCATTAAAATGCAATGATGGAACCAGTTTTTTGTTTTTTAAACAAAGTGCCGTTTTTATAAACCCTGCAATTCCGGCCGCGGCATCAAGATGTCCAATATTACTTTTTACAGAACCTAATGCACAATATTTATTTTCACTGAAACCAAAAATCTGGCTTAATGCTTCTACCTCAATAGGATCACCTAATTTGGTTGCTGTACCATGTGCTTCTACATAACTAATTTCATCAGGCTGAACCCCGGCTCTTCTTTGAGCCATTTTGATTACTTCTATTTGCCCGTCTACACTTGGTGCTGTAAAACCTACTTTTCTGTTACCGTCGTTGTTGATGGCGCTTCCTTTAATTACCGATATAATATTATCGCCATCTTTAAGAGCATCACTCAATTTTTTCAAGACTACTACTCCAGCTCCTTCTCCATTCACTGTTCCGCTTGCGCTGCTGTCAAACGTTCTGTTATGTCCGTCCTGAGACATGATCATTCCATCCTGATATAAGTATCCTTCTTTTTTAATCGAGTTAATCGAAACTCCTCCGGCTAAGGCTACAGTACAATTTCCGGACAATAAACTTGTACACGCTTGATGAATGGCTACCAATGAGGTTGAACATGCCGTATTAATCGCATTAACTCCTCCTTTAAGATTAAGTTTATGGGCTATCAAAGACGAAGCAAAATCTTTATCTCTTAAATAAGCCGCCGTATATTCATCAATCTTATTATTGGTCAGCATGCTGAATGCCTGCCAATTAACATTGGTTCTTGCTCCGGTAAACAAGCCTATTAGTCCTTTATAACGGAACGGGTCACAAGCGGCATCTTCTAAAGCTGTCCAGACAACTTCATGCAGAATACGGGTTTGCGGATCCATTAATTTAGCTTCGTCTGGTAAATACCCGAAAAAGGAAGCGTCAAAAAATTCGCGGTTTTCCATATAAGAATTGGCGCGGACATAATTTTTATTCTTTAACAGCAGTTTTGAAACTCCTGTGGCTTTTAATTCTTCCTCGCTGAAATGACTTATGGATTCTGTTCCGTTTTGAAGGTTTTCCCAAAAATCAGCAATGTTATTTGCTCCAGGAATCTTTACAGCCATACCAATTACAGCAATATCTGAATTCTGGTTACTGTCTTGATTGAAATCTAAGGTGTTTATTTCTTCATCTGAAATCACGTTCTTTTGTTTTTCTTCTAAGATGAATTCCACCTGCAATCGAATTGTTGGATTTTGAAACAAAGCAGCTACCGAAACTTCTTTTTTAAATTCTTTTCTGATTTCATTTCTCAACTTCATTATCGTAATCGAATTACCTCCTAATTCAAAAAAGGCATTGTCTATCCCTATTTGACCAGCATTTAAATTCAGGATCGTTCCCCAAATCGTTACTAGTTTATTTTCGATATCATTTCGGGGAGCGGTATAATTTACTCCTGATACTATTGATTTTTCTTCCGGTAACGGAAGTTGTTTACGATCTACTTTTCCGCTAGTGGTTAATGGAAATGCATCCATTTGTATAATATGCAGAGGAATCATGTGTTCAGACAAGTATTCTCTTAAAAACAGTTTTAATTCCTTGACCTGAATTTCTTTTTGAGAAATTACATAGGCCGCCAATTCCAGCTCTTTTCCTTCTGCTTTAATGGCACGCACTAAAGCTGATGTTACACCAGCATATTTTTGTAATGCATTTTCTATTTCTCCAAGTTCTATTCTGTATCCTCTAATCTTTATCTGATCGTCTTTTCTTCCCAGAAAGGCGATATTTCCGTTTGAAAGTCTTTTTCCTAAATCTCCGGTTTTGTATAACTTCTCTCCTTTCTTAAATGGATTATCGATAAATTTCTCAGCTGTTAAATCGTCTTTGTTAAGATATCCGTTAGAAACTCCAAGACCGCTTATGCATATTTCTCCAATTACGCCTTGAGGCTGCAGGTAATTACTGCTGTCTAATATGTAAATACTTTCGTCTACTAATGGTGAACCAATGCTTAGCCCTTCACTTTCTTTTACATTTAAGGAGCTTGACCAAATAGTGGTTTCTGTTGGTCCGTATACATTTATGGATTCAAAATGTTCTGCTTTTAATCGGTTATACATAGCTTCATCCATGGCTTCTCCGCCTACCAGTAATAATTTTAAATTATTTGGGAAAGGAATCCCGGTTTCATACAACTGCATTAATCTGGAAGGCGTCATTTGTATGATTTCAATTTCTCCAGAAGCAATGGTATTCATCAATAGGTCTGGATCTATTAATTCTTCACTTGAAAACAAAAACAATTCTTTGCCTGTTCCTAAACCACCTAAAATTTCAAGAATAGAAATATCAAAAGTGATATTGGTAGTTGCACCGATTCTTTTAAGACCAAAAAATGCAAATCTTGTTTCGAAATTATCCAGAAAAGAAACCAGATTAGCATGGGTTACTTTTACTCCTTTAGGATTACCTGTTGTTCCTGAAGTGTAAATGATATACAGCAAATTATCAGGACTTATTCTAGAAGATACATTTTGAGCTGTGTAATTGTTCTTTTGAGGAATAAACGCTTCAATATGCGTGTTCTCAATACATAATTTGTAATTACTGTCTTCTTTAATGTATTGTTTTCTGCTTTCCGGGAACTTTCCGTCAATTGGAATATAGGCTGCACCAAGTTTTATTACAGCCAGCATAGAAACAATCAGCCATTCGCTTCTTTCTACCATAATCCCTACAAGATCGTTTTCCTGTACGTTATGGTTTTCTTTTAGATAAGCGGCGAATTGGTTAGCAAGCTGATTCAGTTCCAGATAAGTAAATACTTTTCCTTTGAAAATCAGGGCTGTATCGGCTGGATTTTTTTGAACCTGATCGTTAAAAACTTCGACAAATGTTCCTGAATATGTAGTTCCTTCTGTTTTATTCGTTGTCTGAAGCAATAACGTTCTTTCTTCTTCAGTAAGGATAATGCTTGTATCCATTTTACGATCAGAAAAATCAAGATATTGATTTAATATATTTTCTACATAATTATGCAGTCTTTCCAGAGATACGTCAACCGTAAGTTTCTTTCTTAATCTGTAATCAAAGGACAATACACCGCCAGTAGCACTTAATGTTAAATCTAATGCTGTATTGGTTGCTTCGTAAGATTGATCACTCGAGAAACTATGTTCTGTATTTTGACTTGCAATGGCATCATAGACGTGAAAATCTATATAATCGAAAATCACATCAAAAAATGGATTTTTGTTATTCGAACGGTCGTCAGCATTTTTTGATATTTCAAACAATGTCAATCGTTCGTGTTCCTTCAGATTAATTTGTTCTTGTTCTAAAGCTGAGAAATATTGGTTCCATGAAGTGGTTTTATACTTTTCGAAATTAATTCGTATTGGAAGTGTGTTTAAGAAACATCCCAGGATTTTATCTCCGTCTTCAACGATTGGTCTGTTGTTGGATACCAGTCCCAATACAATATCGTCGTCGTAAGTAAGCATTTTTAGCGCAAGCGCATAAGCCCCAAACAGAACGGCCTTAAGCGTTAATCCGTCTTTTTTTGTTTTCTCTCTTAGGTCTTTTAAAAGTGCTTTATCATAGATTTTTCTGTAATGATCCGGTGAATGTACATCAGAAAAAATAGCCAGTCTTTTGTAATCTGACAATTCCTGGTTCCAGAAAGCGATAGATTTCTCATTATCCTTTTCTGCTATTTCTTGTATTACAGATTCTTTATAATCATAAGCCAGTTTTTCTGGTTTGTAATTGTTTTCTTTTTGAAGTTTGCCGTAAATCTCAAACAACTCTGTATTGAATGAAGCCACACTCCATCCATCCAAAATAGAATGATGAAACTGAAACAGGAATATATCTGTACTATTGTTCAGATTGAAAATTGTACATCTCCACAAAGGCGCTTTGGAAAAATCAAATGAACGGTTTCTTTCTTTTAAAATGTATTCTGTTATTTTGTTTTGCTGCGATTCATTGTGAACAGTTGTAATGTCCTGAACATCTATTTCAAAATCGATTGTTTTATAGACAATTTGAAATTGCTCTTCGAAAGTTTCCAAATCAAAAGCCGTTCTCAATATAGCATGTTTTTCTATCATGAGAGCCAGCGACTTGTTAAGGCGGTCAATATCTGCCTTTGGTATTTGGTATACAAACTGATCGTGGTAAATTGCTTTTTCCGGATTCATTACAGAAGAAAATACCATACCTTTCTGTATATCGCTCATCGGATATACTTCTTCTACTGCTTCCGGATTTGCAATTACTTCCAAAACAGTATCCCTAAGATTCTCAATGTGTTTTTTGGTTCTTAAATACCTTTCAATAGTGAAATTATTGTTTTGTTCTGCCTCAATTGCAACAGCCAAATCTGCAATAGACTGGTTTTTATACAATTGATCTACACGAAGGCTTGTATTCAATGCTTTGTTTATTGCACTGATTAATCGGATGGAAACTATGGAATCTCCTCCCATCTGGAAGAAATTATCATACACTCCTATTTTTTCGATTTTCAAGGTAGACTGCCAAACTGCAGTTAACGCTTCTTCAGTTTTGTTTCTTGGAGCAATATATTCCTGAGTCAAAATTTGTCCAAAATCAGGTTCCGGAAGCTTTGCTCTGTCTATTTTTCCGTTTGAGGTTGTCGGCATTTCGGGTACCGGAATAATTAACGAAGGAATCATGTAATCCGGTAGATTTGCCCTTAAGTAATCTAATAAGGCACTTTCTTTATATTCTTCACCTGCAAGTATATAACCAATCAAATTCTGGTTTTCAAATTTATCTTTTTTGATTAATACGACACATTGTTTTACAAGGCCTGATTGTTCCAGAACAGATTCTATTTCTCCAATTTCAACTCTGTTTCCTCTTATTTTTACCTGATTATCAATTCTTCCTATATATTCTATATTGCCATCTGGCAGCCAGCAGGCCAAATCTCCTGTTCTGTAAAGTCTTTCTCCTTTTTTAAATGGACTTTCAATAAATTTTTCCAAGTTTAATTCAGGACGGTTCATGTAACCTTGTGCCACCTGTACACCGCCAATGATAAGTTCTCCCGCAACACCTATAGGCTGCAGTCTCAGTTCTTCATTTGTAATGTATATAGAAGTATTGGCAACAGGCGCCCCAATTGAAACCCTGTTCATGGTATCCTGTTCCGTAAGATCTATTGCCGTGACATCTATCGCAGCTTCGGTTGGGCCATAATAATTGTGGATTCTTACCTGTGGCAGTTTCTCTTTAAATTCTTTTACAACAGCAACAGGCAGACTTTCACCGCTGCACACCACATGTTTTAAAGAGCTACATTTATCTGAATCTACATCTAAAAGAAACACGCCAAGCATAGAAGGCACAAAATGCAGCAGACTTACCTTATTTTCTTCGATCAGGTTTTGCAGGTATACTGGATCCTTATGACCATCTCGTTTTGCAAAAACCAATTTGCATCCTGTAACTAAAGGCATGATAAGTTCCCAAACAGAAACGTCAAAAGTATAAGGTGTTTTTTGTAATATAATTTCGTTTTGGGTGATGTTTAAATCGTCTTTCATCCACATCAAACGGTTAAATAATCCCGCATGACTGTTCATCACTCCTTTTGGAATACCTGTAGACCCTGATGTAAAAATTACATAGGCCAAATCATCGGTATTAATAACTGGTTCCTGGAAAAATCCGGAATACGTATCTTGATATTTCTGAAATGCTTTTAACTCCTCATCATCAATAGACAGTGCATAGTTACTATCCTCTTTTATGTATTCTATTCTTTTCTCCGGATAATCAGGATCAATTGGCACATAGGCTTTGCCCATTCTCAATATTGCCAGAATAGATACCAGCATCCATTCGCTTCTGTAGAGCTTAACTGCTATTATTTGTTTGGATTCTAAATCATAATTAGCAGAAAGATAATTGGCCAGCTGACCTGAAAACTGATCTAATTCTCTAAATGTTAACTCTTTATCTTCAAAAACAACCGCTATATTATCTGGATTCTCTTTCAACTGCTGTTTAAACAGATCAATAACTGTTTGATTTTCCGGATAATCTGTTTTGGTACCGTTAAATACTTCTAAAATCTGTTTTTTCTCTTGTTCTAACAGAAAGTCAACAGTTCCAATTTCTTTTTCAGGTTCAGCCAGTACGTTTTCTAATAGGTTAATATAGTGTGTGATCAGGTTAGACACCATCTCTTTCTCATATACCTCTGTGTTGTAAATAGTTTCAAAAAACAACTCATTAGCTGTGTTGTAGAAAATTATTTCAATATCTAATTTTGCAGGCCTGTTACCGCGATCTGCTATAGCATTATCTTTTGACAAGTTAAGTTTTACAGCGCTTGATTCCTGAAGTACAAGCAGTACATCAAATAATTTATTTCTGCTGGTATCTGTAGTAATTTGTAATTCTTCTAATAAAACATCAAAAGGATATTCCTGATAGTTGTAAGCTTCTAACGTAGATTCCTTGATGCTGTTTAAGAAACCAACAAAGCTTTTTTGCGAATCTATTTTGTTTTTAAAAAGTATCGTATTAACATAAAATCCTATCTGATCCCTTAAATCAGTATGATATCTTCCTGATACCGGAGAACCAATTGTGATCTCTCTTTGAGAGGTATAACGATGCAGCATTATATTCCAGCTGGCCAGCAATCCCATAAAAAGGGTGGCATCCTGTTCCTGACATATTTTTTTAAGTTTGCCTGCCAAAGAAGATGGAATTTCCGCTCCCAGACAATGTCCGGAATGCCCCATTAAATTTGGACGTACTTTTTTTGATGGCAGGTTTAATATGCTGTTTTCACCCGAAAACTTATTTTTCCAGTATTCTTGATGAGGAGCAAAAACGCCTTCTTCTAATTTTTTCTTCTGCCAGGCTGCGTATTCTTTATATTGAATTGCCAGCTCCTTCAAAACGGGTTTATTTCCGTTTTTATAGGCATCATGACATTCTAAAATTTCTTTTATAAGGATTTTCAGCGATTCTCCATCGCTTATAATATGATGCATGTTGAAGTAAAATACAAAATCAAGATCAGAAATTTGTAGTATAGATACTCTCAATAACGGTCCATTTTCTAAATCAAAATGACGGTACGAATCCTTTTTAATATAATCCTGAACATTCAAATCTTTACTTTCTTCTTTACGGAAATCTCTAACTGTAACATTTAATTGCAGTTCGTTTCTTGTAAGTACCTTTTGTCTTATTTCATCCGAAGCAGTTTGGATAAATACAGTCCTTAAAACTTCATGTCTGTCCATAACTGTTTCTACCGCTTTTATAAGGCTTTCAATATGATAATCACTGCCCAGTCTTGTATGAAAAGGCATATTGTAGGCTATTGATGCTTCTGAAAACTGACTCAGAATCCATATTCTTTTTTGGGAAGAAGAAACAGCATAATCATCTTGCGGCTGTACCTGAAGAATCTCAGTGTGGCTGCTTTTTCTAGAGATGCCTTTTAAATACTCAATTATAGCCTCTTTATTGGCCTTCACTAAGTTTATAGCAGCAGCATCTATTTCCAAATCATTGATTTGATGCATTTCCAGATTCTCTTCCGAATAATTCAGTACAATTCCTTTAGTTCTAAGTTCCTTAAGTAAAATTTGAATGTTGGTCATTTTTAAATTGTTTTAAAAGGCTGTAAAAGCTATATTTCAATTATATTATCTTGAATGCGTTTAAGGCTGTTTTATTAAATAAGAATATGGTTTGACGTTTTATGTTTTTCAGTCAGCCATAGTTTTTCATCAATTAATCCTGCTAATTCCTTGATTGTATTCTTTTTATAAAGCTCATCGATGTTGATGCTTACTTCAAATTGCTTTTCTATTCGTTTTGTAACCGAAATGCCTTTGAGGGAATCCAAACCATACTCAAAGAAATCTTCTTCTGTGCCTATTCCTGAAATCCCAAAAAACTCTTCAAATAAGCTCGTGATCTCTTTTTCTGTAGCGGTTTCAGCAGCTTTGTAATTTTTATTGGCCAAAGAATCTTTATTTGTTCTTTTTTGAGGAACTGTATTTTTAACTTTCTCTGAAGTCTCATTAAAGACCAAAAGCTGTTTGATTTGACTGTATTTAAAACTGTTTTCAAAAGCCTGAGCAAACTCTTCAGGAGAAACAGTCTGGGCTGCTGTCGCAGAAATACCACATACATTTAACAAGGACCAGGATTTTGTATGAGCACTAATATTCAATACGATATCATCTAATAAAGCATAAGAGGCCGCGTAAGTTCCATAAGATATTCCTCCTGAAAAAACAGACATGCTGGAAATCACTTTTACAAAATCAAGATCTTTATTTTGCAGGATTTGATATAAATTCGAAATCCCATTTATTTTTTCAGAAAAATGAGCTTCCAACGTTTTTTGCGAAATAGATTCTATTACCGGAAAGTTTTCCAGACCCGTATTTCTTTCGGCGTAAATTAAACCGTCAATTTTACCGTAACGCAGCTCAATATCCTGAATTTCATTAGTTAATTTATCGAAGTCTAATAATGAACAATTGATATGAGTCAGTTTCCCGGAACTTCTGAAAACATCAAAAAGCTGATTATCTTCTTTTGGAGAATCGTAATCTTCTTGATTAATAAGAAAAACGTTTGCCTTATAATTTTCAATTAACTGACTCAGTATAATACGGTTATGTGCATGAAGTTCTCCAATCACCAGATAATTTCCTCCTGCTTTGATTTCTTTTTTACCCGAATGCTCTTGCACAACAGCTGGCAAAGGCTCAAAAGCACATTCCCATTTTCTTTTATTTCTATAGGCAATTCGAGAAAACTTCTTTTCCTTTTTTATTTCATTTACTATTAATTCACAAGTAAATGCATCGAAATTATCTACATCAATGCTGATGCTTTTCAAACCTGGGTTTTCTTCTGAAAAAACCTGTAAAACCGACGCTAATCCTGAAGTATAGTGGGCTTTTTCTCCGCCTAAAACTTCAATATTGTTTAAGCTTATATTGACAATTTTTAAAGGATTATCGACTAAATGCCCGCTTAATTCTTTAAGAATTGTGATAAAATCCTTTGTGGTTTTTATATATTCTGAATAATTCCCGTTTAGCCCTTTTGGTGAATCAACGCCCCAGCCATATATTACGGTCGAAAAAGCAAGATTGTTGTTCTTTAAATAATCAAACAGTGCTTTATAATCTTCCGGAGATTCTGGATTAATGCCAATTGAATTTCCGTCTACTCTAAACGTTTCTTCTTTATTTACTACGATTGTATCTACATTGTGTTTTGACAATATTGCAGCTAACTGTCCGGCCTTTTTTTCTTTGTCTATAAAAAGCAGCACGTTTTGGATTTCTTTTTCTTCGTGTTTACTTTCAACTGGGCAATATTTCCAGGATTGGTAATACAGATGTTTTTCCTGATTGTCGTTTTTCCTGATTTTATTCTGACTTAAATTCTGATAAGGCTTTACTCGAACTGGAAAGGTGTAATCATCAAAAGCATAAGTAGGTAACGATATTTTATTTCTTGTTTCCTGTTGATAGTAGGATTCCCAATTTAAACTGAATCCATAGCTGTTTAATTTTGAAATTGCTTTTAATAAAAATGCTTTATCACTGGTTTCTTCTTTAGGATGTTTTACGGTTTGGATAACAACATTCTCTTTTTCAGGACTATTAATCTGCCTGAACAATCCTGTAAGCGTTTTTCCCGGGCCAACTTCTACAAATACGGTATTACCCATATTGGTTAGTGTTTTTAAGCCTTTTGCGTAATAAACAGGTTCTAATAGATGTTTTATCCAATAATCAGAAGAAGATACTTCTTCATTAGTAATTAACTGTCCTGAAACATTTGAAATGTATTGAATTGAAGGTTTACTTAAAGTGATATTTAACAAATATTCTTTTAATTCGTCTACTATAGGAAGCACCATTTTTGAATGAAATGCATGAGACGTTTTGAGCTGTACACACGAAATATCATTTAAAAGACATAAAGCCTTTATATTTTCTATTTCATCCTGCGTTCCTGACATCACAAAATTACCCGGCGAGTTTACTGCTGCCAATGATACTCCTGCCAAAATCGTTTTATCAAATTTCTCGTAATCTGCTTCAATGCTAAGCATTATTCCTTCTTGTAAAGAAGACATTAGCTTTCCTCTTTTAACGATTAGCTTTAAGGCATCTTCAAAAGAAAAAACTTCACTTACGGCAGCTGCAACATATTCTCCTAAACTGTGTCCTATTAAATAATCAGGCTGGATTCCCCATTTGATAAGCGTTTTGGCCAATGCATATTCAAAAAGAAACAAAATAGGCTGTGTATATTCTGTAACGTTGATGAGAGAACTGTCGGCATGATTAAATAAAATTTCTTTGTAATTCGTATTGTCAATCTCAGATAAGATTTCAAAGCCTTGGTCAAGTATTTCTTTAAAGTATGCTTCTTCTTCGTACAACTCTGCTCCCATTTTATAGTATTGGCTTCCTTGTCCCGGAAACATAAATACTATTCTTTCTTTTTTATCAATCTCCTGATATGGGTTTTGTTTACTTTCTAATACCGCTATAGTTTCTTCGATATTTCTTTCAATTATGTATTTGGAATATCCAAATTGTTTTCTGCCGACTTGAAACGTATAAGCTAAATCTGCGAGGTTTGTATTTTTATTTTCCTTTAAAAACTTTGTTAATTTTGCCTCATAAGCCTCCAACGAACTAAGGGTTTTAGCTGAATATTGTATTAATTTATACGCTCTCTGGGCAGTTGATGATGCATTGTTACGGTTTTCGTTTTCCTGTAAAACGACATGAACATTTGTGCCGCCCACACCAAAACAGTTTACACCCGCAATTAATGGGATATTATTTTTTCTTTCCCATTTTTTAGTTTTGGTGACTACGGAGAATGGTCCGTTTTTGAAATTAATTAACGGATTCGTATTCTCGAAATTAATACTGGCCGGAATTATTCCGTTTTTTATCGATAAGGCTGTTTTTATAAGACTTACAACACCTGCAGCTTCATCTGAATGGCCTATATTAGATTTTACAGAACCTATATCGCATTTGTGATTTATGTCATTATCAAATGCTTTGTTTAAAGATTCAATTTCTATAGGGTCGCCTACTTTGGTAGCGGTGCCGTGAGCTTCGATATACGTTATGTCTTTAGATTGTATACCAGCAATTTTGTGAGCTAATTTTATGCATTCAACTTGTCCTTGAATACTTGGCATGGAATAACCCGGTTTACGATTACCATCATTATTCATGGCCGAAGCTTTAATTACGGCGTATATCTGATCGTTATCGTTTATTGCATCTTCTAATCTTTTTAAAACTACTAAGCCTGCACCTTCCGCGCCAATAGTTCCGGAAGCATCAGCATCAAATGTTTTGCAATGTCCGTCTATAGACTCAATCATCCCTTCCTGATACAAATATCCTACATCACTAAAGGAATTAACCCTGATTCCGCCAGTTACAGCCACATTGCACTCATTTAACAATAAGCTTCTGCAAGCCAAATGAATTGTACTTAAAGAGGTCGAACAAGCTGTGTCGACATAATAACATGGCCCTTTTAGGTTTAACTTAAAAGCTGCCATAGAAGCCATAAAACTAGGATCTGATAAATATGTTTTTGAAAAAGAATCTATAGAATTATCCTGTGATGTGGCTGCATAAAGGCTCCAATTCAGATCATTATGAGCTCCAACAAAAATCCCGATTTTCTTAGCGAATCTTTCTGTATCGCATCCGGCATCTTCCAGCGCTTCCCAAACGAGCTGGTGAAGAAGCCTTGTTTGAGGATTCATAAAATTAACCTCGGCAGGAGTGTATTTAAAAAAAGGATAATCAAAGCTTTCTACATTGTCTATAAATGAGGCAGCCTTTACATAATTTGCATTGGAAAGGTCTTTTTGCTGAACACCTAAATTTTCCAGTTCAGAATCTGAATAAAAGTGTATTAATTCCTTTTCATCCAATAAGTTCTTCCAAAACCCATCTATAGTGTCTGATTTCGGGAATCTTCCTGACATTCCAACAATAGCTATATCTTTTTTCATTTAGTAAATCACATTTAGTTTTTCGCGGCTTTATAAATCACTCATAAAATCCATCAATTCCTCTACATTTTCCATCTCATCTTTTTCTGTTTCAATTTCATACGATACTGCAGTCTGAGTTAAATTTTCTGCCAAAGTCCTGATGGTTGGATATTGGAAAAAAGAAATGATCTCTAACTCCACATTTAATGCAGCATTTACTATCGATAGCAGCTGAAAGGCTTTCATTGAATTACCTCCAATTTCAAAAAAGTTATCCTCTACACTTATCTGCTCTAATTTTAAATAATCGCTCCACAATACGGACAGTTTTTTTTCCATTTCGCTTTTAGGAGCTGCATAGTTTTTAGCTTTTGTTATTCCTCCATTCGGAAGAGGCAGTTTTTTAAAATCTATCTTACCACTAGGTGTTTGCGGAAAATCATCAAGCGTAACTATTTGCTGCGGAATCATATAGTGAGGCAGACGTAATCGAAGGAATTCTTTAACCTTTTCTTCTTCAATAGCACTCGCTGTTTTTATATAGGCTGCAATGAATGTCTGCTCTTTTTCTTCAAAAGCTGTTACTGCACATTGAACTACAGCTTTGTGCTGCAGGATTACATTTTCAATTTCTTTTAATTCTATTCGGTGTCCTTTAATTTTTACCTGGCTGTCTATCCTGCCTTGATATTCTAATTCGCCATCTGGTTTCCAACAAGCCAGATCACCTGTTTTGTATATTTTTTGGCCAGACTCAAAAGGATTATCTATAAACTTTGATTGTGTTAATTCATCATTATTTAAATACCCTAGAGAAACTCCGTCGCCTCCTATACACAATTCTCCCGAAACACTTACCGGACATAACTGGTTAAAGGCATCCAGAATGTAAATTTTTGTGTTTGAAATAGGATTGCCAATAGTAATATCGCTGCTGGTTTTTACCGTTTTTACAGAAGACCAAATGGTTGTTTCTGTTGGCCCGTACATATTGTGAATGCCGGTTTTTATTTCGCTGATTAGTTTTTCTGCAAGTGATTTTTTTAAGGCTTCACCACCAACTAAAAGTGTTTTTATTTGTTGTAATGCTTCTTTGGTTTTAACATCCAGCAAAAGCTCCTCATAAAACGATGGAGTGGCTTGCATGTGTGTAACCTTATATTGGTGGATAAGTGCTGCTGTATCTTGCTCTTTGGTTAATCTTTTCATTCGTTCAACAATACAATCATATTGTACTTTAGATCTTCGCACCATTTCTTTTAAACGGAACAAATGATCCAGATTTTCCAGCACCATTTTTTCCTCAACGCCAAAATCAATTAAACAAGCTATTTCATCTACTTTAATACTGTAAGCTTTGTTTATTATTTCCAGACATTTTTCGGGTGTTCCAAACAAGCTTCCGCTTTTGTAATATCTTAAGAATCCCATATCCAGTAACTTTTCAGCATCTGCATTTAAATCCAGTCCCTGTTCTTCGGCAATAGGCTTTAAAAGATCTAAGGAGTTTTTGAGATAGTTTTTAAAAGGTTCTTCAACAATTTTTTTAACCAAATCTTCGTCGTCACTTACATACGTGTGCAGCATTAAAGCAACTTTTCCTTTTTCTGGATCAAATCCGTTATCTTGAAGGCTTTGTCTGTAGACTTCTATTTTTTCGCCTAAATCTTCCATACTCTGACCTAATAAATGTGTCAGAACGTTTGAGCCAATACTTCCGGCATATTTAAATGTCTCTACACTTCCGGCTGCGGTAATCCATATAGGGACTTCTTTTTGTATTGGCTTGGGATGAATTGTAAATTCAAAATCTTTTCCTATTCCGTTCTTACGAATTAGGGAATCGCCTCTCCATAAGTTTTTTAGTACTTCTATTTTTTCGCGCATCAATTGATGACGATTTTGATAATTATCTGGTGCTAAAACAAAATCATTGGGATGCCATCCTGAAGCGATTGATAATTCTACTCTTCCTTCAGATAAATTATCGATCATCGACCATTCTTCGGCAACTCTAACAGGGTCATGCAGTGGCAGCACGACACTTCCTGAACGAAGTTTTATGTTTTTAGTAATGGTCGAAACCGCTGCAGCTGCTATAGATGGATTAGGAAATTGGTCTCCAAAATCATGAAAATGTCTTTCCGGAACCCAAATAGCCTTAAAACCATGTTTATCAGCGTACACCGCTCCTTCTGTAAGCAGTTTGTATTTATTGCTTTCGGCACTTGTTCCGGAAGGAAAGTAAAACAAACTGAAATCCATTTCGGGTTTGGGCTGCGCATACACTGGTCTTTCTAGATGAATTACTACTTTACATCCGCGGGTTAAAGTCCATAATAATTCTAACACAGAAATATCAAAACTTATACTGGTCATGGCTAGCCAGACATCATCTGGAGAAGATTGTGTAAACTTCTGGTTCATTGCTTCCATAAAACTAGTTAGGTTTTTATGGGATATCTTTACTCCTTTTGGCTTACCGGTAGATCCTGAAGTATAAATAACGTATGCCAATGATGTGTTTTCAATTTTAGGCAGAGGAGATTCTTCCTGTATCTCCATATTTTGTGAATCGACACAAATGACATTTACATTTTTAGAAATCATGTCTTTTGTATGCTGGTCTGCCAGAACAATTTTGGTATTACTCTGCTTTAGAATGTAATCGATCCTGTCTAAAGGATAAAATGGATCTAATGGCAGATAAGCTCCTCCTGACTTTAATATTCCCAGAATGGCTGTCATCATTTCCATAGAACGTCCCAAACAAACGCCTACCATAGTGTTTGGCATTACTCCTTGTTTATGAAGGTATAAAGCCAATTGTGTTGATTTTTCATCAAGTTCTTTATAGCTCATTTCAACACCTTCGCATACCAAAGCTGTCTTTTCCGGAAATCTTACTGCCTGCTTTTGAAATGCCGCAATATTTGTTTCCTCCTGATCGTATTGATGTGCCGTATTATTGAATTTATATAACAATTGCTCTGTTTGGTCTGCATTCAGATACTTTATGTATTTGATATAGATATGAGAATTATCGATACTTTGTGCCAGGAAGTTTTCATAATTAACAGCCAGGTTCTCTATAAATTTTTTCTCAAACAGGTCTGTATTATACTCTATAGATAAACTCAAATTATCTTTGTCTTCAAAAAAAGTAAAGGTGATATCGTATTTGCTTACTGTACTTTCGAAATTGTTGTAAAACGAACATTTTAACCCATCAAAACCCGATTCAAAACCAACTGATTCGTCATTCTTTTGCTGATGTGCTATCAAAATATCAAACAAAGGCGAACGGCTTATATCCCTTGTCAAATTAAGGTTATCAACCAATTGGTCGAATGAATAGCCGGAATTCGAATACGCTTCTTCTAAAATTTGCTTCTGCTGCTTAAATAAAGCCTGAAAAGAGCTGTTCTCTTCAAATTGCATGCGAATAGGCAGCGTATTAATGTACAGACCAATCTGGTTTTGAAGCTCGGCATAATTTCTGCCGGAAACAGGAGTTCCTAAAATAATGTCGGTTTGAGAAGTATATCGGTACAATAAACCGTTGACTGCGGCCATCAGCGACATGAAAAGGGTTCCTTTGTTTTCGCTTGAAAACGCTCTTGCTTTCTTTAAATTTTCTTTGCCTATTGAATGTACATAAGCAGCACCATTATAGGTTTTTATAACTGGTCTTGGTTGATAAACAGGTAAGTTGATAAGAGGCAATTCGCCTGAAAATTTTTCGAGCCAGTATTTTTCTGCACTTTTTACATTTTCTTTATCGTTAACCCACTCCGCATAATCTTTAAATTGTATTGCCAGTACTGGTAAACTAACCGGATTCTCTGAGTTTATATTATTATAGATTTGTGCTAAATCCGACAATAAAATCTCTAAAGAAGCCCCATCTGATATGATATGATGTATGTTAATGCATAAGTAGTTTTCAGTATTACTTTTGCGTAATAACAATATTTTCAGGAAAGAAGATTCCTTTAAGGCAAACGGTGCTTTTATAAACTGAGTTATTTTATCCTTAGTTTCTTCTTCTGAACCGGCATTCTGTATTTCTATCTGTAAATTGGTTTCTTCTAAAACTTTCTGAGCTATTACTCCGTTTTCCTGAACTACAAAATGTGTTCTTAGAATTTCATGACGCTTTACCAGTTCATTAACCGCCTGCTGCAATTGATTCGCATTTATATCTCCTTCTAATTTTAAGATAAGAGGCAAGTTGTACGCGCTGTTTATATTTTCCATTTGGCATAGAATCCAAAATCTCAATTGCGAAGATG
Organism: Flavobacterium sp. C3NV; assembly: GCF_046825355.2. Classification (NCBI taxonomy): domain Bacteria; kingdom Pseudomonadati; phylum Bacteroidota; class Flavobacteriia; order Flavobacteriales; family Flavobacteriaceae; genus Flavobacterium; species Flavobacterium sp. C3NV. Next base: position 127,088 of record NZ_JBKQBJ020000015.1, read on the forward strand.
TGAGCGGATACATCTCTTTTAGAGTTGCCTGTGGAATTTCAGTTACTTGATTTTGTAATGCTCCTAAATTTTCTATATGCGCTACTATAGATTCAATTGTGGGATTACTTAAAAACAGTTCGAATGTGATCTCCACGGCTAAATCGGTTTTTATGCGATTCAACATTTTATGCATCTTAAGGCTATGCCCGCCTAATTCAAAAAAATTATCGAAAATCCCCACTTTATCAACACCAAGGAGTTCTTTCCATATTGCTGATAATTGTTTTTCTAAGGCTGTTTCCGGAGCTGTATATTTTGCGGTAATTAATGCATTGTCATCAATTTCTGGTAATGCTTTTTTATTGATTTTTCCGTTAGATGTCAGCGGGATTGCATCTACTAAAATGATATAAGAAGGCACCATATAATCCGGAAGAACCTTACCTAATTCTTTCTTAAGGTAAAACCTGTCTATAGGTTCATTTGCAGCAACATAAGCAGCTATAAATTGTTCATTCCCTTTAGTTACAACCTCAACAAAGGATTGAGTTACAGATTCCTGCATTGATATAGCACCTTTTATTTCGGCTAATTCTATCCTGTATCCTCTAATTTTTACCTGATCATCATTTCTTCCTAAATATATAATGCTGCCTGTATAGTCTTGGTATGCTAAATCGCCTGTTTTATAGAGGTTCCCTGCTTTTTGAAACGGATTGGCAATAAATCGCTCGTTAGTAAGATCAGGCAGGTTTAAGTAACCTAATGCTAAATGTTCGCCCCCAACATAAATTTCTCCAATTACTTTTTGCGGCACTGGCTGGTGGTTCTTATCTAACAAATAGATAGTTGTATTGGCAACGGGTTTTCCTATTGGAACATAGGACGGAATGTCGTTTTCTTCTTCACACATTGTACAACTTGTCACAACGTGGGTTTCTGAAGGACCGTAATGGTTATGTAATTTTACTTTAGGATTCTCTAACAGGAATTTTTCTAATGCACTGCTTAAGATTAATTGCTCTCCTGAAGATATAATATGTTTAATCTTATGATTTTTAATAAAGCTTTCTTCTAAAGAGTCAAAAAAGTTAATCAATGCCGAAAACGGAAAGCACAGTACTTCAATAGCATTGAATGCAACGTAATTTGAAAGCTCTTTAAAATCAATTTTCATTGATTCTGGAGTTACATACAGCGTTCCGCCTGTACTGAGTACAAACCAGCAATCTTGCAGCGAAACATCAAAACTGAAAGAAGTGTATTGTAAATGTTTTAATCCTGATTCAATTCCAGAATCATAAATATTCCATTGAATTAAGTTACTCAGCATTCGGTGCGTTTGTACAACTCCTTTAGGGTTTCCTGTAGATCCCGAAGTATAAATGATGAAAGATGCATCATCTAGCTGATTTACAATATTTAGATTTGCAGTATTCCATTCTGAAAATTCAAATTGATCTAAATTGATTATTTCCGCTTTTTCGGATAATTCTTCTGCTGCTATATCTGCCGCCGAAATTATTATTTCTATTGCAGCATCTTCTAGAATATATTTTTTACGCTCTGCATTGTATTTATAATCAACTGGGACATAACAAGCTCCAGATTTTATAACGCCTATCATAGCCAGAACATTGAAATGAGAACGTCCTAAGTAGACTCCAACATTGGTTTTGACAGTTACACCATGTTTTTCACGCAGACAATGCGCCAGCTGATTGGTGTATTCATTAATTTGTTTATATGTTAGGGTAATATCTTCATATTGTAGGGCAATATTTTCCGGTGTACGTTTTACCTGATTTTCAAAAAAATCGATTACACTCCTTTTTACATATTTTCCCGTTTCGGATTCTTGTTTTAGTATTCCTTCGTTTTCTGTCAGGTAATTTATTGCGGCTATGGTTTGCTTGTGTTCTGTCAGCAATAAATGGATCATCTTTTCATAGTGCCTGATAAACTGTACGATAAGAGCTTCTTCAAATAAATCAGTATTGTATTCCAATTTAAATGTGATAACATTATTTGGTGCTTCATCTGCATAAAATAATAAATCAAATTTGCTTGTTGTATTTTTGTCCTTTGTTATAGACTGAAGATCTTCGCTGTTATTGAAAGTATTCTCTCTAAATTCTTTTGATGAAACAACTAACATTACATCAAAAAGAGGATTTCTTGACGGGTCTTTCTTTAAATTCAAATCCTTTACCAACTCTTCAAAAGGATATTGCTGATTAACATACGAATCTAATACGCCTTGTTTTACTTTTGAAAAGAAAGCATCGAAAGAATCCGAATGTTCGAGTACGTTTCTAATTGCCAGCGTATTGGTATAAAACCCTACTTGGTTTTGTAAATCTGCATGTTCTCTGGCCGCAACAGGTGTGCCTATTATGATGTCGTCAGCTCCTGTATACCTGCTCAACATGATATGCAGTGTTCCTAACATTACCATGAATAGAGAAGCATTATTTTGATCTGCATACGCTTTTAATAACGCCGAGGTATGGCTGCTAAAATTAGTTTTAAGAGTCTGTCCGTTGTATGTTTTTACAACTGGGCGTGTCTGCTTTAAAGGAAATTCTAAAACCGGAATCTCATTACTGCATTTTTCTCTCCAATAGGCTTTTTGTTTTTGAAGCGATTCACTATTTAATTGCTGCAAATGCCAAGCACTATAATCTTTGTACTGAATTCTTAAAGCTGGTAATGCTGGTTTTATATTTTGGCTAAAAGCCTGATAGCTCGTTAGGATTTCTCTTTTTAATACAGGAATTGACCAGGCATCGCAAATTATGTGGTGTAAATTACAGTAAAAGACATATTCATCATCTTTGTATTGTAGTATAGCGGCTCTCAGCAATGGCCCTTTTTCCAGATTAAACGGTGTTGCGGCATCCTTTTTAATATAGTTATTGACTTTATCTAAAGAATGATCATACTTTCTGTAATCTTCGAACCTGATTTCAAAAGTTACTTCAGATTCCGGCAATACATATTGTCTTAACTCCTGATTTTCATCTAAATTAAATACAGTACGCAATATTTCATGTCTCTTTATAACATGATGAAGTGCTTCTTTAAAAAAGGGTACTTGATAAGTTCCTTTTAATAAAATTTCAAAAGGCATATTGTATGCAGCAGAAGCTTGGTTAGACTGTGATTCAAGCCATATTCTAAGCTGGGCATTAGATACTGCATAAGAGGAATCAATCGCTGTTTTAGGTATTTCTGTAAACTTGTTTTTTGTAGAAATAGAAGACAAATAAGCAATAACTTCCTGTTTGTGCTTTTTAAGAAGCTCGAGTGTTTCGTCATCAATATGGTCATGAAGCAATGTAATCTCTAATTGATTTTCAATTAGTTTTAACACAACTCCTTTTTCTCTGAGTTCTTTAATAAAAAAGATTATTTCCATATTGAATTATATTACTATTTTCTTAACCGATTGACTGTAATCAGCTTCTTCAAGCCATTTTGCATTTTCAATATTCAGTGCTAAATTCTGAATCGTAGGACGCACAAAGAGTTCCTGTAAACTGATAGTCACATCAAATTGTTTATGTAAGATTGACAGCAGTTCTGTTGCTTTTAAACTATGTCCGCCCAGTTCAAAAAAGTTGTCTGTTATTCCTACTTTGTCTACACCTAGTATTTCCTGCCACATGGTTACAATCTGCTTTTCTGTTTCAGATTCAGGAGCGACATAATGTGAGGTTTTGATTTTATGAACTTCCAGTTCTAAAAGCGCTGTTTTGTCTACTTTACCATTTGGCGTTAACGGAATTTCATCCAATAAAAGATAATAGGTTGGTAACATGTAACCTGGCAGTTTTTGCGACAGCTTGCTGCGTACTTTCTGAATATCAATCTTTTCTCCTTTTAAATAAGAAACAATTTGTTTTTCTCCAGCATGATCCTTGGAAAGCACTACTGCACTACCAACCGATTCGTCTTCTTCCAGTGCATGTTCTATTTCTCCAAGCTCTATACGGTAACCGCGAATTTTTATTTGATGATCTTTTCTGCCTATAAAACCGATGTTTCCATCAGGCATCCAATATCCCAAATCGCCTGTACGATACATTACTTTATCAGGGTTAAAAGGATTTGGAACAAATTTTTCCTTCGTCAGTTCAGGCTTGTTCAGATAGCCTAATGACAATCCTTTTCCGGAGATACAGAGTTCGCCAACTAATCCTTCTCCTTGTAATGATAATTCGTCAGATAGTATATAAAATTGTGTATTCGAAATAGGTTTTCCTATAGGAAGTGAATGTTCATGAATTTTATCGATTCTATAACAACTACTATAGGTTGTATCTTCTGAAGGACCATAGAGATTTCTAATCTCTACAGGATATTGAATCAGGCTGTTACTCAATCCAATTGGAATAGGTTCTCCGGCCATGTTTATAACCGTCACATTTTTTAGCGACACTTCTCTTTCCAGCAAATTATCTATTACCGAAGGAACTGTATTGATTAATATCTTTTGATCCTTGTTTACATAATCGGAAATGGATAATCCGTTTGTAATAATTCTAATTTTCTTTCCTATAGACAGCGGATAAAACATTTCAAAAACAGACAAATCAAAACAATGAGACGTTGCTGCATATAGAATGTCAAAATCAGCAGAAGCAAATTCCTGCATACTCCAATCTAAAAAAGCCACTGCATTATCATGTGTCAGCATTACTCCTTTAGGTTTACCTGTAGAGCCAGAAGTATATATTAAGTAAGCTAATGAATTGGGAATTATTTTAATTTTAGGCAGCTCCGTCACTGGTACATTCGCCTGTTCAAAATCCTGCAGTAGTTTTTCTGCTATAGTTATTTTACAAGAACTGTCCTGTTCTATGTAGACAATTCGGTCTTCCGGATAATTTAAATCTATAGGAACGTAAGCCGCTCCGGTTTTTAATACCGCTAATATTGATATGATTAACCATTCGTCTCTTTTTAGCTTTACACCAACAAAATCTCCCGGTTTTACCACGTAGTTATCCAATAAATATTGTGCTAATTGATTGGATTTTTGCTGTAGTTCTCTATAAGTAACTATTTTGTTTTCAGAAATAAGTGCAATGTCATCTGGTGTTTTAATACATTGAGATTCTACTAAATCTACAATTGTTTTATTATCTGAATAGTCACTGTCTGCTGCGTTGTAAACGTGCAATAATCGCTGTTTTTCTTCATTTCCAACATAGTCAATTTTAGCAATACTACTTTCTGGTTTTTCTATACCTTCAGCAATAAACTTTTCAAAATAATGCAATAGTTTTTGAACAAATTTTGATGTATATATATCAGTATTATAAGTAAGCGTTACGCTTAAACTGTCTTTTTCTTCTACAAAAGAAAAACTCAAATCAAACTGGCTGGACTTCTTTTGTACTTTATTATAGGATGAGATTTCTATTTCTGAAAAAGTTTCTTCTTTAGAAAAAATATCCTGCTGATTATGCAAAACCACCATAATATCAAACAATGCTGATCTTGAAAGGTCTCTTTTTAATGATAATTGTTCAACCAGAACATCAAAAGGATAAGATTCGTTTGCATAGCCATCCAGAAGTACCTTTTTTTGTTTTTCTAATAAACTGCCATACGTATCTGCAGCTTCAAAACGTGTACGAATGGCTATTGTATTGAGGTAAAGTCCTATTTGATATTCTAAGTCTGAATGATGTCTTCCTGCTACCGGAGTTCCGATTATGATATCGGTTTGGCCGCTGTATCTGTAAAACAATCCGTTTAATCCGGCCATTAATGCCATAAACAGAGTAGCTCCGTTTTGTTGGGAAAAGCTTTTTAAACCAGCTGTAAAATCGGCAGGAAAAGTATATGAAATACTATCTCCATTATACGTTTTTACTTTTGGGCGGTTGGCCATTGTCGATAATTCCAATACAGGAAGATCGTTTGCAAATTGCTCCAGCCAATAAGTTCCTGATTGGGCTAATTTTTCCTGATTTGATGCACTGTTATACCAATACGCATAATCTTTATACTGAATAGGCAGCTCTGGCAGCGCTATTGTTTTGGATTGTTTAAAATTATTGTATTGCGCTACTATTTCTCTCGAAAGTATTTCCATAGACCAGCCATCACCCACAATATGATGAAGATTGAACAACAACAAATGATGTTCATCGCTGAAACTTATAATTTTAACTTTAAGTAATGGTGCTTTATCCAGATTGAAAGGATGGTCAATATGGCTGCTTATTATTGCCGAAACATCTTCATCTGGTAATGCATGATGTACGTTCACCAGACAGGCAGCTTCATACGCAGGCAGAATATATTGATGTAATGTTCCCCATTCATCTCTTTTAAAAGCAGTACGAAGGCTTTCATGACGTTCAATCAGTTTATCTACTGATTTTTGAAATAATGAAATATCTAATGCCCCTTTCAATTCCAGTACATTCGTAATATTATAAGCTGCACTTCCACCATCAAATTGGCTTAAAGTCCATAATCGTCTTTGTGAAGAAGTCGCAGGATAGTATTCCTGCTCCGGTGCTTTAGTAAGCACCTCTCTGGAAGATGCATGTAATTTTTCTACCATTCCCATTATGGTAGGGCTTTCAAAAACGTCTTTTACCTTTAATTCATAACCCAGCTTTTCTAATTCGTTTATCAGCCTAAGTATCTTCAAACTGTGCCCGCCTAAGTCAAAAAAGCTAGTTGTGATTCCTATTTTAGATATTCCTAAAATCTCTTCCCATATCAATGCTATTTGAGATTCAAGTTCGTTTCTTGGTGCAGTATACTCCGCATTTTTTATGCCTAAATCTTCTATAGCCAGCAGTGCGTGCTTATCAATTTTTCCGTTAGGTGATAAAGGAATTGAATCCAGTTCTATATAGAATCCGGGAATCATGTATTCCGGCAAACGGCTTCTTAAGGAATTTTTTAATCCTTCGACATTTATATTTTTACCTGTTAGATAAGCGATAAGAACTTTCTCTCCAGCATGCTCTTTAATGAGCACTACTGCGTTGGTTACTGTTTTATCTTCTTTTAAAGCATATTCTATTTCGCCAAGTTCTACACGGTAGCCGCGAATCTTTATTTGGTGATCTTTACGGCCAATAAAATTCACGTTACCATCTGGTGTCCAATAGCCAAGATCTCCAGTACGATACATTAATGCATCAACGCTGAAAGGATTTGCTGTAAACTTCTCTCTGGTTAGTTCAGGCTGATTCAAATAACCCGCCGCTAATCCTTTTCCGGAAATACAGATCTCACCCACAATTCCAACAGGACTTAATTGTGCAGCATCAGGTTCAATAATATAAACTTGTCTGTTTGCTATAGGTTTACCAATAGGAATCGTAACTTCTTTATTTGTTATTTGATGATACGTTGCACAAACTGTACTTTCTGTAGGGCCATAAGTGTTATACACACAAACTTTATCCCATAGGTTATTGACATAATCTGCTTGTAATGTGTCACCGCCGCTAATGAGTATTCTTATGTTAAGATTGAACTTGTTATATACCGCATTTAAATATTGCAAGGCATACGGATTCGTACTTAAAACTGTTATTTTATGGCGTTCGCAAAGGCTGAATAATTCTTCGAAGTCACCTTTTTCTTCATGAAATACTAACGTTCCTCCACTTATAAGAATTGGAAATATTTCTTCTATAGAAGTATCAAAAGAAATACTGGCTTGCTGTACTACACTATCTTTTGGTGTTAATTGAAAATGATTTTTAAAAGTTATTACGTAGTCTGCAAAAGATTCATGTGTAATTTGAACTCCTTTAGGATTTCCTGTTGATCCCGAAGTATATATTACATAAGCTAAATCTTTTTGAGTTATTGCAGCTGTATATAGTGCAGGATAATTATGTGAGTTACTTTTAAACGCTGCTAATATTTCGCTATTGATAATCAGTTTACAGGCGCTGTCTTGCTGTATATAATTTTTACGTGCTTCAGGATATGCAGGATCTATAGGTACATATACAGCTCCGGTTTTTAGTAAGCCGATGATGGTAATAATAGTCCCCGAATTTCTTTCTAACTCTATTCCAACAAAATCACCTTTTTTTACATTGAATTGCTGCTCCAGGTAATTGGCCAATTTATTACTGTATTCTTCTAAATAAGCATAGCTGCTTTTTTCTCCTTGGTGAATGAATGCCGTTTGATTTGGATTTTCCTTGGCTATTGATTCTATAAGGTTCACAACCGTTAAGGAACAATCATAAGGAGTTAAAGCATGATTGAATTCGTTAAGAATCGTATTTTTTTCTGCTGGAGATACAATTTCAATAGCATTAATTGCTAAATCCGGTTTTCGAATACCCGCATTTACAAATACTTCAAAATGATTTAATAAATTAACTATAAAAGTTTCTTCGTAGATATCTGTATTGTATTCTACACTAAGCGATAATCCTTTTTCATTTTCTACAAATACAAAACTTATATCTAACTGGCTTACTTCTCTTTCTACTTCATTGTAGTGAGAAGCCACAACTCCGTTTATTCCTTTCTGATCGTTTATTTCCAATCCCTGGTGATTTTGCAATAACACCATAATGTCAAAGAAGGGTGATCTGCTTTGGTCTTTAGGAAGTGATAATTGATTTACAATTGCTGTAAAAGGATATTCTTTGTTTTCATAAGCTTTTATAAGCGTCTGCTTTTGTTGCTGCATCAGCTTCAGGAAGCTGTCTTCTTTTTCAAATTGTGTACGAATCGCCAAAGCATTTGAGTACAATCCTATTTGATTTTCTAAATCTGAATGCTCTCGTCCAGCAACAGTAGTACCCAATGTTATATCGGTCTGACCTGTATATCTTGAAAACAATCCGTTAAGACCTCCAAGTAATAACATAAACAAGGTCATCTGCTGTTCTCTGGCAAATGCATTTAAGTCTCCTAAAAACTGTTTCGAAAATTCATGCTGATGGATTTGCCCTTTATAGGTTTTCATAACCGGACGTTTTCCCGGAACTAAATTCAATGCCGGACAGTTTGTTTCAAACTGCTTTTTCCAGTATTCTAATTTGCTGTTATATTCAGTGCTTACAAGCTTTTCGTTAAGCCATTCGCTGTAATCTTTGTATTGTATAGGAAGTTCGGATAATTTTATTTCCTGATTACCAGCCAAACTATTATAAACTACCATGACTTCTCTGGTAAGTATTTGTAATGACCAGCCATCTCCTATAATATGGTGAAGATTGAACAAGAGAATGTGTTCTTCTTCATTTCTCTTAAATAATGTGGCACTTAATAAAAGACCTTTCTCTAAATCAAAAGCTTTTTGGTATTGTTGTTTTATTTGCTGATGAAGCTGCTCAATAGAAGAATTTTCTACAATTACCGTTTGAAGCTTAAATTCTATTTCCTCATTTCTCAGGATGTACTGTTGTATTTCTTCGTTTTGATTTTTTCTAAAAACGGTTCTAAGTGATTCGTGTCTTACTATTACCTGTTTAAATGCTTTTTCCAGAAGTGCACTATCCAATTTTCCGTCCAGCTTTAATGTCGAAGTAATGTTATAGGCTTTGTTTCCTCCCAGATGTTCATGAATAAACCACATGAAGTATTGCGTTGGAGTCAAGGCGTAACTTTCTATTACTTTAGCTTTTGGAATTGAAGTATTTGAAGATATCAAACTGATTAAATATGCTTTGTGCTCTTTAATTTCTTCTAATAATTCTTTTGTTAATACTCCTTTTGCAGCATTTACCTTAAGATTACCATCAATTATTTTCAACTGAACTCCCAAAGAAGTAAGTTTATTTATAATTTCATTCTTCATAAAAAAACAGTTTAAATCTAGTATTAAACAAACAGCTTCGCTATCCTCAACAACTGTAATTTGTTTTTGAGAGTTATTTTGCGAGCATTAAAGCATCAAATATTTTATATAAAAATATCAGCAACATCTCTATAAAAATTACGGACTTTTAATCTATAATTTACGGACTTTCCTACAAGCCATATAAATCACTAATAATCAGCAAAATGATTATACAAGCTGTAGGTAAAGGCAGCATTTTTTTTACTGAAATTTTACATACAGAAGCCAAAAAAGGGCTTACTATTAAAAGCAACCCTTTATCTTTAAAATGTTTAATCAGTTAATAATGTGAAACATTCCATCTTCTATTTTGAAAATCATTACAAAATAATTTCGTCTTGATCTTGTTCCTGAAGTACTGTATCTAATTTATGATTTTGAAGGATTGAAAAGTTCAGCAGCGCTCCTAAATCTCGTATGTTTAAGGTATCATATAAGTTTGTTATAGAAAGTACCGTATTGTATGTTTTGTTTATTTTATTAATCAAAACTACAGCCTGCAGACTATTACCTCCCAATTCAAAGAAATTATCTTCAGTTCCTACTATCGCTGGATCGAGTTTTAGAACTTCGGCCCAAATATTTACCAATGCACTTTCTATATCGTTTTTAGGAGCAGCATAAGGCACCGTTTTCAAATCGGATACTGTTGGGTCTGGCAATGCTTTTCGTTCTATTTTTCCGGTTCTTGTTAACGGAAATTGTTCCAGAGTTATATAGATTGTCGGGATCATGTATTTAGGTAATATTTGTCCTAAAGCTATTTTTACTTTAGCTGCTTCAAAATCTTCAGTCACCCTTATATACGCCGTTATATAACTATTCCCTTGTAGTTCCTTCAGTAAAACTACTGCTTCTTTTATTAATTCAACCTGTTCTAATTGATACTCAATTTCAGATAGTTCTATTCGCAGTCCGTTGATTTTTACCTGAGAATCTTTACGCTGCAAAAATTCAATTTCACCAGTAAGAAGCATTTTTCCTATATCGCCGGATTTATAAACTCTGCCTTTTCCTGTTGCCGGATCAGTTATAAAAACTTTCTCTGTTAATTCCTCTCTGTTTAGATAACCTAATGAAAGATACTCACTTTTGAAAACAATTTCTCCCGTTTGATAAACACCTCTCGGTTTGTTGTTTTCATCTAATAAGAAAATTTCTGTTTCTTCTACTACTCTGCCCAGAGGGATATTGTTTCTCGTTAATTGAGACTCATGTTTTAAGAAATTTTGAGCTACAATAGTAGATTCAGTTGGTCCATAATCGTTTACTAAAAAAGCGCCTTCAATGAAATGCTTTTTAAATAAATCCAAATCTGATTTGTGGCATGATTCTCCACCTAAATCAATTAATCTTATACCAGGCAGCAATTTGCCTTCTTCCAGTCCTTTTAAAAAGTTCCTGTAGATAGTTGGCACCATGTGTATAATTGTAATATTTTGATTCGACAACCAGTCTGAAAGCGGATCAAGTCCATTTTCAGTTATATCATAAATACTAACTACAGCACCATTTAAAATGGCACCATAAATATCTTTTACAGAAGCATCAAATGTATAAGTAGAGAAAACACTTAAATTATCCTGTGCTGAAATGTGAACATTATTCGTATATATTCTAATAAAATGAAGTACATTTCTTTGGTTTTGCAAAACTCCTTTTGGCATACCCGTAGACCCTGAAGTATACAATACATAAGCTTCCGCAGAAGCGCTTACCGTATTCTCCGGATTTGAAATTTCCGGAAGATTATAATTTTCAGACAGTTTTATGATAGATAATTGCGGTAATTCCTGTTGCAGCTGTTGTGCTTTTTCTAAAGTCGAACCATTGCAGACCAACTGATCGCATCCTGAATCTTCAATAATAAACTGAATTCTATTTAATGGGCTGTTTGCATCTATAGGCACATAAGTAAATCCGGCTTTAAGCACGCTAAGCATTCCTATTACACAAGTTTCATTGTGATTTAAAAGCAAGGCAATGCGCTTTGTTGACTGATTCGCTTTTTCTATAATTTGCTGTGCTAAATGGTTGGCACAATTATTCAGCATTTGATATGTAAGTGCCGTATTATTACAATATACTGCCGTACGATCTGGAAATCGTTTTACTTGTTTTTCAAATCGCTGTGCTATACTTTGCTGGATTTCTTCTGCCTCAAAAAATTCAAAATCATTAGTTGGTTTCAAATATTCTTCCTGACCAATATAGTTTTCAAATATTTTTACAGATCGTAACGGTTTATCGCTATCGACTGCTATTTGATCTATAATCGACAAATAAGCCTCTATCCAATACACAATGGTTTCTTTTTTAAAGAGCTCATGATCGTAAACACAGTTGATGCTGTAACCATTAACAAAACTTTTTATATAGCATTCTATATCAAATTTTGGAGCAGCTTCTAACACTTTGTGGTTTGGACTAAAGTCTGCTATTGTTTCCAGCGTTTTTGTATCAAAATCAACCATGTTTAAAAACACCGGACTTAGAGGAAAACGATTATCATTAAGAGGAGCATCAATCAATTCTAATAACCGTTCAAAAGGATAGTTTTGATGTGCCAAAGCGTTTATTAAGGTTTCATTCACCTGCTGTAACCATTTTCCAAAAGATTCATTTTCATTTATTTTATCACGCAGCATAAGCGTGTTTATAAAACAGCCTACCAGATCTTTTAATTGATAATGATTTCGGTTGGCCACCGGGATTCCGATGATAATATCTTCTTCTGAAGTAAGTCTGAACAACAGCATTTTTAGCGTAGCAGCAAAAACGGCAAAGACACTTGTTCCGTTTCTTGAAGATAATTCTTCTATCTTTTTCTTCTGTTCTTCGGTAATGTAAACTGTATAAGAGGATGAAGTGCTGTCGTTCGTTTTTAGTTTAGAGATGTAATCAGATGGTAATTGCAAATAAGGCAATGGTCCGGCTAACTGTTCTTTCCAATAATTTTCCTGAGCACTAACTTGCGATGATTGCAGCACCTTATTCTGCCATTGTGCATAATCTTTATATTGTATCGACAATTCCGGAAGTACAGCCGTTTTTCCTGTTATGGCAGCATTATAGATGTCCATTAAATCTCTGGATATAACGCCCATAGACCAGCCATCGCATATACTATGATGTATGTTAAAGTACAATCTATGAGCTGACCCATCTTTTAAAATGGCTATTTTAAACAAAGGATAGGTAGCAAGATCAAACTCATGCTCGAACACTTCGTTTTTAATTTCTGATTCCAATTCAAAATACGGAATAGCCGCCGACAGATGAGACAGTACTTTTTGTTTCGGAATACCTGCATCTTCTACAAATATGCTTCTTAAAATCTCATGACGTTCCAAAAGAGCATTAAACGAAGCTTCAAAAGCTGCAGGATTTATATTCTCCGGTAAATCAAGCGTGCTGTAGATATTAAATTCTCTGGATTTTACGTCGATTTTATAAAGTAACCAATATCGAATTTGTGAAGGAGATAAATCATAATATTCCTGAGAAGCTAATTTTTCGATTTCATACACTTTTTCTACTGAATCATTTAAAAGAACCGCATGGTTTTTTAGATTGGTATTCGTATAAAGTGTTTTAAGATCAAGCGCTGTTTTAAATGTTTTCTGGTATTCGCTTAATAGTTTAGTTAATAATAAACTATGTCCGCCAAGTTCAAAGAAATCGTCAGTAACACCAATTTTTTGATGTCCTAAAAGTTCCTGCCAGATTACTGCAATCTTTGCTTCGGTTTCGTTACTTGGAGCAGCATATTCTTTTTTCAGGATATCTGATTCTGAAATATCCGGTAATTTTGAAAGATCTACTTTTCCGTTTGCGTTTAATGGTACAGTTTCAAGTGCGATATAATAACTGGGTACCATATAATTAGCTAAATGCTCTTTTAAATAATCTCTAAGTGATTTTTTATCGATAGCTGATGCAGCATTATAATAGGCGATTATAGCTTGTTCATTATTTACTTCTTTTACAAGCACTAATGCATTGGATATTGCAGCGTCATATTCTCTGATAACATGCTCTATTTCTCCTAATTCAACTCTATTGCCGCGAATTTTTACCTGATTGTCTTTTCTTCCTATAAATTCAAGATTTCCGTCAGGCAGCCATCGGGCTAAATCTCCCGTTTTATACAGCTTTTCTTCTGCTAAAAATGGGTTTTGAATGAATTTTTCTTTTGTGAGTTCAGGCTGATTCAAATAACCTTTTGAAAGTCCAATTCCCGAAACGCATAACTCTCCAATAACGCCAACTGGCTGCAATTTTAAGTTATCGGATAAGATATAAACCTCAGTATTAAATACTGGTTTTCCAATAGATACTTTTTCTTCCAAAGCTTGTTTACAATCATAATAAGTCGTTACAACAGTATTTTCCGTCGGGCCGTAATTATTATAGATTTGCAAGGACGTGTTAACATTATAATTTAAGCGTTCTCCTCCAGTAAGTATTATGGTTGATAATGTTAGATTGTCTTCTGCCATAAGATCCTGGCATATTTTTGAAGGCAGGTAAGCGTGAGTAATCTCCTTTTCTTGCAAAAAAGACACTAATTTAGAGGTCTGAAGACGTATTTCTTCTTTTTGGATTGGATAAAGCGAAGCACCTGATATAAGATACGGGTAGATTTCCCAAACGGAAGCATCAAATGCAACTCCGGAAAATAAAGTTCCTCTGCTGGATTCATTAACCTTATAGGCTTCTATATGCCAAAAACACAAGTTTACCAAACTCTGGTGCGTAATCATAACGCCTTTTGGTTTTCCTGTAGAACCCGAAGTAAAAATTACATAAGCCAAATCTGTACTCAATCTTTTAACTTTTGGCTGTACAGATGAGGTTTCTTTGCTATAAAATACATCAAGAAAAGCATCGTCTAATACGGCTTTGGCGTTTACTTCTTCCAGTATATCTTTAATTCTGTTTTCAGGGTAGTTTATATCGATAGGCACATAAGCGGCACCTGTTTTTAAAATTCCTAATAATGATATAAGCAAATGTTCGCTTCTCTCCAGTTTAACAGCGACCAAATCCTGTTTCGTGATTTGATAATTATCGATTAGATAATTTGCCAATCGATTAGACAATTCATCTAATTCAGTATAAGTCAAAGTCTTACCCTCTGCCACAACAGCTATTTCTTGGGGCGTCTTGCGTACCTTATGCAAAAAGTGGTCTATAACGGTTTGATCGTTATCAAAAATAAAATTAGTATCGTTAAAAGTGTTCAATAGAATTTCTCTTTCGTTTTCAGAAACTAAATCTATTTCTTCCAGCGCGATTTCAGGAGTTTTTACAATCTGAATAAAAAGATGTTCCAAATGCTCTGCTATTCCCTGAACAAATTCTGCAGTATAAATATCGGTATTATAAAGAATTTCTAAATGAAGTGATTCTTTTTCTGTAAAAGTAAAGACGATATCAAACGGAGAAACAGCACTGCTGATTTCGAAATCTTCCATAACAATATCAGAAGAATTATTATTTGCAAAGCCAGATACCTGATGCTGATTTTGAAGTACCACCATTACATCAAATAAAGGTGATCTTGAAGTATCTCTGGAAATTTTTAATTGCTCTACCAAAGCATCAAATGGAAAATTCTGATGTTCGTAAGCTTCTAAAAGTTGTTTTCCTGCTTTTTGCAGCAATGTTGAAAATTCTTCTTTCTGGTTTACTACTGTTCGTATGGCAAGTGTATTAATATACAAACCAATCTGATTTTCT
The DNA here is from genome assembly GCF_046825355.2 of Flavobacterium sp. C3NV. NCBI lineage: Bacteria > Pseudomonadati > Bacteroidota > Flavobacteriia > Flavobacteriales > Flavobacteriaceae > Flavobacterium > Flavobacterium sp. C3NV. The sequence continues at coordinate 142,668 of NZ_JBKQBJ020000015.1, forward strand.
AAATCCGGATGCTCTCTTCCGGCAATAGGTGTTCCTATAACAAGATCGTCCTGATTGCTGTATCTGGATAACAATGCATTTACTCCTGTCATTAACATGGTAAATAGTGTTACCTGATAATTCTTAGAAAGAGTTGTTAATTCGTTCAGTAATTCTTTTGAGAAATTATAACGCAGCTGATTTCCTGAATATGTTTTTACAGCAGGGCGACTGGTATAGCCCGGTATTTGAAGCACTGGTACTGTTTCTTCAAATTGTTTTAGCCAATATTCTTTTGCCGTTTTATAGTTGTCTTTATTCTGTTCGTCATTTAGCCATACCGCATAATCTTTAAACTGAACCGGATTTTGAGGTAATGTAATAGTATATCCTTTTTCTAAAACTGCATAATTTTCTAATACTTGTGCAGTTAATACTTTCAGCGACCATCCGTCGCTTATAAGGTGGTGAATTGACAAGTAAAATACAAAATTATCGTTAACAGTTTTTAACAACGAAACTCTAAATAAAGGTGCTTCGGCCAGATTATAACTTTGCTTGTTTTTTTCTCTTATATAGTTTTGAACCTCATTATATGGTAATTCCTGATTAGAAAAATCTTGATTTTCTACAACAAAATGAAAATCCTGATTTGGAATACTATATTGTTTTACTGTTCCTTCGTTATCTTTCTTAAAAATTGTTCTAAGGACTTCATGATGTGCGACTACCTGCTTAAATGCTTTGATAAAGTTATCAGCATGAAGTGCTCCTTTTAATACTACTGCTCCCGAAATTTGATAGGCTTCGTTACCGCCCTCTAACTGGCTTAATAACCATAATCTGTTTTGAGAATGTGTCAAAGGATATGATTCTGAATAAGGAGCCAAAGGAATTGGCAGGTACTCCTTGTTTTTCAGTACTTTTCTTAAATCACTGATGGTAGGATTGGTATAAAATACTTTATACGGAACACTCTTATTAAGCTCTTTGTAGATGGCATTAATAATCTGCGAAATCATTAAACTATGGCCTCCCAATTCAAAAAAATGATCGTTCATGCCTATAGGCGAAATTCCCAGAATTTGCTCCCAAATTTGAACTAATTCTCTCTCTACGGCATCTGCAGGCGCTGTATAATCTTTTTTAATAATAGTAGTATTCGATATTTCAGGAAGGGCATCCGTGTTTACTTTTCCGTTAGGAGTTAACGGAATCGTGTCTACTTTTATAAAGTAGGAAGGAATCATGTAAGCCGGAAGCTGTTTTTCTAAGTAAGTTCTTAATTGTGTTTTATCTACAGTAGTATTTTCTAAATAATACCCTGCTAAAATATCTGCTCCCTTATTCTTTTTAACAGCAACAACCGCTTGTAATATGTTTTCAGAAAACGAAAAAATGGCATTTTCTATTTCTCCGAGTTCAATACGATAGCCTCTGAGTTTTACCTGATGGTCTTTTCTTCCTAGAAAGGCTAAGTTTCCATCCGGCATCCATGTTGCTAAATCGCCCGTATCATACATCTTCTCCCCTTCTTGAAAAGGATTTTCTATAAACTTAGCAGCGGTTAATTCCGGCTGATTGAGATAACCTTTGGCAATTCCATCTCCGGAAAGATATAATTTTCCAATAACACCCGCCGGCACTAATTGCAGCTCTTCATCTAAAATATAAGCTTGTGTGTTGCTGATAGGTTTTCCAATAGGAATGCTTCGATATATTTTTTCTGATGATAATTGATAACAAGTACTATATGTTGTGTCTTCTGACGGACCGTATAAGTTTCTTATTTCGGCATTAGTCTGCAATAGTTTATTAGCTATATCTACCGGAAAGGGTTCTCCTGCTAGATTAATTACGCTGACATTTTCAAGAGAAAAACCTTCCTCTAAAATATTTCGCATACTCGAAGGAACTGTATTCAATAAAATATTTTGATCTTTGACTAATTCACTTCCAATCTCTAAAGAATTGTTTAATACTTTTATTTTTTTACCAATTGAAAGCGGATAGAACATTTCATACACTGAGAGATCAAAACAATGCGAAGTCGCTGCGTAAACAATGTCAAAACTTTGACTATTAAATTCCTCTTGCGCCCAATGAATTAAAGCAACCGCATTTTGATGGGTTATCATTACACCTTTAGGGTTTCCTGTAGTGCCCGAAGTGTAAATAATATAAGCCAGACTACCAGATGTTGTCTTGTGTGATGGATTTTCTTTAGCACATTGAACTTGGTTTTCCTGAAAATTACGGTATACTGCAACATCAACAACAAGCTTGCAATTACTATCTTTTTCTATGTGGGCAATTCTTTCCTCAGGATATTTAACATCTATTGGAACATAAATAGCCCCTGCCTTTAAAACAGCCAATATAGCTATAAGCAGTTTTTCACTTCTTTCCATTTTAACCCCAACAAAATCACCTTCAGAAATGCCATGCTCTTTAATAAAATAATTAGAAAGCTGGTTTGCTTGTTCATTAAATGATTTATAAGTAAGTGCCGTTTCCTTACAAACAACAGCAATATTTTGAGGTGTTTTATCTGCTTGTCTTTCTACAATTTCAGCAAGTGTTATGGTTTGGTCGTATTTCGAAGCATTTGAGGTATGTAACAGAGCTCTTTCTTCTTGTTTGGAAGTTAAAGGAATCTTAGATGCCGATATATTAATATACTGTTCTAATTCTTCAAGCCAGATTTTAAAATTATTTAAAAAATGCAGGACAATATTACTTTCAGCAAATTTATCAGAATAATATAATGAAATTTTTAAATCCTTGTTTTTAAGCTTTTCAATATGAAGTGACAATCCATTATACTCTTCATAAGATTCATTATCACCTCCATAATTAAACTGAAAGGGAATATAATTTACAAAGGATATTTGTTCAGCAAATGCATCTTCATAATAAGGTGCATACTTATAAACTTCTTGAATTTCTTCTTTAGTTTCCTGCATAAACTCCTTTATCGTTTTTTGCCCAATCGATTGAAATTCATAGCACAGCAGCGTTTTTTGAGAAGACGAAAATGATTTCGAAGACAGAACATTACAATCTTCAAAATACCGCTGCAACAACATATTATAAAGTGTAATTAAAACAGTAAATTCTGCAATAGTATTTTCCGTTGTCAATTTGTAGAAATAAGAAAGTTCTTCAGCATTAACTATAATAAAATCTATAGAAGAACTTCCCGGAAAACTTTCTTTAGAATAAACAATTCTACTGTTTTTTTTATGCCAATAATCTTTAGCTATTTTGTTGTTGATGTGATCCATTTTATTATAATTATTTTATACCGTTAGTTTATTAAACAAGAAGCTGGCTGGGATAGTCGCAGTTATGTTTTGCTGCAATGATTCTATACGAACAATGATCTTATGTTCATTATTTATTTTTACAACTTTGCAGTTGAAACCCGAAAGCGGACCATCTGTAATCTCCATTAAATCGCCAATTTTTAACACCATAGAACTAGTCTCTATGTTGGTAATATATTCCTTACCAATTAGAAGCTTAATTTTATTAATTTCCTCCTCAGAAATTTTAGCATACTGCATTCCAAAACGAATATACATGCATGCCCCGTTTACTGACAGTGCTTTGTAAAAATTGAGTGAAGAATTAATGTATACAAAAACATAAGACGGGAAAAGCGGCTTTTGAACAACTGCCTTCCTTTCGTTCCATTTGCGATGTTCTTTTACTAAAGGCAAAAAAACTTCTATTGATAAATCTTTAAGCGCTTCGTATACTTTTTTCTCATGGCGAGATTTAACATATAGAACATGCCAGCCATTGTTAGTTCCATTCATAATAAGATAAAGTATAGGCTTTTAAACATAGCTTCCCTATCCTCTGTTACGAAAATAACAGTAACATCTATCTAAAAATTACGGGCTTTTGATATAAAAATTACGGGCTTTTATATCCAATGTACAAACAATTAATAATGAGCGGATAACTCTAAATGTAGCGCAAGAAATACTATTGATTATATTGTTTGTAATCAATAGTATCTTATGAAGAATTTGAAATTATGGACTTAGCTGAGAATGCTCAATTTTGGGTATAGATAAGCTCTAAAAATTAAATGTAACTTCAATTTTTGTTCCTTCTCCAATTTTCGATTCAATGTTAAATTGACCTTTTAAAGAATTTGCCCTTTCTTTCATATTACTTAATCCAATACCATTTTTTTTACTTTTAATATCAAATCCTTTGCCGTCATCAGTAATAATCAGTTTTAAAAGATTGTGATCCTCCAACTGAATTCTTACCTCACAATTTTCTGCATTTGCATATTTATTAATATTTAAAATAGCCTCTTGAATTATACGATATAAATTTATTTTATATATATTTTGAATTGTGGACCAATCAAAAGTTTCTTCATTTATATACTTAAACTGGGTACCACTTATATCTCTTAGATTTTCGATTAAACTTAATAACAATACATTGAAATCATTTCCTTCAAAAAAAGAACCTCGACTTAAGTCATGTGATATAGTTCTAATTTCATTCTCAATGTTTTGCAACTCATATATGTATACTTTTCTTTTTTCAATTATTGCTGCATCTGTTTTAGAATTAAAAAAACCTAGATTCATTCTAACACCATAAATTTTATTCATTACACCATCATGTAATTCTTTTGCTATTCTAGCTTTCTCACTCTCTTTTGCAACATCTATTTTTTCATGCTGCTCAGTCAGCAGCTGATATATTTCTTCATTCGCTTTTTGCTGTTTCTTTACAAACTGTAACTCTTTATTTTTGTATTCTAAATATCTTAAAACAAAGATTATTACCAATAACAAAATTAGTCCAAATGAAATAATTAAAATGTAAAAGTTCTTTTTTGTCAACACTTTATTTTCATCCTCTATCCTTGAAGTTTCATACTCAATTCTGGCATACTTATTATGAGTGTTTTTTTGAGATACATTAATACTGTCACTTACTTTAATATATTTATTGGTATAAAATAACCTGTTCTTTTTATCTAATTTTGAGAGCAGTTTTAATGAAGTCAAAACCTCATTAAAATTTTTAATTTTATTTGCAAGCTGATTCGCTTCTTTTAGATTTTCAATTGATTTTAGCGTATCTTTTTGAGTTAAATAATACTCGCCTATATAAATCTTTTTATACAAGACATCTGATTCAACTCCAATACTCTCAACAATTTTCAGAGATTCTAAAAACATTGATTCAACATTTTTATAATCTCCATTCCTCATTTTAGAATAAGCCAGATTACTTAGAACATTGGCGTACAATTTTGGCCATTTTTTCTTTAAATCATCAGTAACAAGACCTTGTAATTCTTTTATAGATTTTGAATACTGTCCCTGAAGGTCATATAAATTGCAAATATTAATAATTGAGATGACATTATAATTATTGACATCATCTGTAATTTGCATTTTTTTTATCTCTGTCAACGCCAGATTATGATATCTTAATGCCTCATTATAATTTAATGACTTCTCTAAGCAGTTTCCCATTAAGGTGTAACAAGAATATAACAATTTATGATTTCCAGATTCTTTTAAATACTGCAATGCTTTTGACACCTCAATTTCGCATTCTATATAATTACCATCATAAAACAAAACACGTGCTTTGCTAAACAACATTCTCGCTACATTGTCATAGTCATTTACTGCATAGTATATTTTCTCTGCTTTTAAATAATAAAAATAGGCACTGTCTTTTTTAGAATTTTCGTAGCAATCTCCAACAAAGTAAGATGCCTTTGCCATTCGAATACTATCATTAACCTGAGTAGATAAATTCAAGGCCTTGAAACTTGATCTTAAAGATTTTTTTAAATTATTGAGATAATAATATTCCGAAGCAATATCTAAATAAAGATTTCTGGTACCCGAATCGTTTTTCCTATTTTTCAATAAAACCACTATAGAATCCAGATAATATTCTTTTTTACTTTCTGATAATTCATTAATATGAATTTTATCAAATAAGATACTCACATTCTTTTTACATGAAAAAAAAGAAAATACGAGGAAGAAAAAAAGTATAATTCTGGAAGGAGTTTTCAATATCAAATTATTTTTAACAGTTTCAAATATACTATATTGAAACATATAAAGAGTATGTAATTTTTAAATAAATTACATACTCTAATTTGTCTTTTATGATCTTGGAGGTTTTGGATTATTTGGTTCACCAAAAGGTCTATTTACTCCAATTGAGTCAGTTTTAATTTCATTTAACTCTTTTTTTAAGCTATCTGTTGATTTAACTTTTAGATTGTTGCTTTTAGCATCCTGAATTTCATAATCATCATTTGAACATGAAAAAGTTAATAAAGCTAAAGAAAGTAATCCTAAAATTTGCAATTTGTTTCTCATAAAAAAGTTTGTTTTTGATTATTTATTTTAACAAAAGAACAGCGAATACTTAATTGTCATTTACGGTAAATCCGTAATATTACACTTACATACTTAAAAAAAAACAAATCAATAACAATCTATTAATCAATACATAACAATAAACCCTAAACTTTACAATTTAATGACGAATGGCCTATAATACTTGCTCTTTTTTACAAAAACTAAAATTTTCCTAAGTTATTTAATAGTAAAAAAAAACTGATTCGAAAAATTGTACGTAAAGTCCGTAATATTTTTATTAGATTTGTTCTCAATAGAATTCCAAATAAATTATGAACCTAAATATTTTGATAGTTGATGACCATCCTATGACCATGGATAGTTATGTTAACCTTTTGTCGGATAGTGAATTTCAAGAAAATCCGCCCACCTTTACAAAAAGTCATAATTGTGAAGATGCTTATAATAAAATCATGTTTCACTTCAAGCAAAATATCAATATAGATTTTGCTTTACTTGACATTAATATGCCTCCTTACAAAAAAATGAATATTAATAGTGGTATTGATTTGGCATCTTTAATAAGAGAAAAATTTGTTAATTGTAAAATAGTTCTTCTTACAATGCGAAGTGAACCTTTGACTGTAGACAAAATTATAAAGGGAATACAGCCTGAGGGTTTTGTAGCAAAAAGTGATATCAACTTTGAATTATTTTCGATAATCTGCAAGAATATTATTCAAGGAACAATATATAGAAGTCCTACAATAATAGAATCCCAAAGAGAACTATTTAAGAAAAATATAAATTGGGACAACCATGATAATCAAATTTTAATCTTAATTTCTGAAGGAGTAAAGACGGTAAATCTTCCGGATTATATACCTCTTTCGATGAGCGCTATAGAGAAAAGAAAAGCAAACATTAAAGATCAGTTACTAAAAGGAAAAGGAAGCGATAAAGATTTAATAGAAAAAGCTAAAAACTTAGGATTATTATAATTGTAAAATAAATTATTTTTTATTATATACATCAAATTCAAGGCAAATTGATTTTTTATTTTTAGATCTAAATATTATGAATAGCCAGACGCTGATTAAATTTACATTTCTCTAATAATAAAGGTTATGCCGCATGCTATAAAACTAACACAAAAAAGAAACCCCATATTATTCAACTTTGAGATTTATATATCTTCAAAATGAAGTTGTACTGCAGTCGTTTAATAAAAGTGCTGGAATAAGCCTTCAGTCGGTAACCTATGGCTTTGAATCTTCCTTTCCCTAGTTTATTTTTCCTTAGTTTGCCTAATCAATTTTCGAAGCAAAGTTCGTAAGATTTTGTCAATGGAGTGGATACCGTTTTTGCCACAAAAAGTTAAGGCGGTATTTAAAGATATTTCACCAATCTAAGTTTTGTGGCAGAATCGTGGCACACGGCAAGTTGAAAAACGTAAATCACAATATTTCAACAACTTAAAACATTAGGTTCGAATCTGCAGCTGATTTCAACAATAGTCAAAATAGTCGCAGGAAAAGTAAGACAACTGATTCACAGCTGTTACCTTTTATTTAAGTAAATAAATTACAAATTTTATAATCCTATTTTATTGCAAGATAGGTCCCTGTATTTTGGTTGTTGATTGATCTTCTGCTTCTGCAGCCGAACACATTATTTGTTTTTTTGACTGGAAGCAATAGCAGCTTTGTGAAAGAATTGCGGCTGATGGTATTTTAAAAACAAAAATTGAGTATTGATTACAAGTACAACAATTGGGTTCCAATATGCAGTTCTCCAAAACAAAACAGGGCTGATCATCAGCCTTAGCCCCGATAGAAGTGGAAATCCTTTTGTGCCGGTGTTCGGCACAGAAGATTGCTTCGCCAGTTCGCTTGCGCTCGTGTGCAACGTATAGCGGGAAAAAGCTCCTAAAAGAGAGCAATATTTTCACAACACCAAAGATTCTCCAATAATGGAAAATATCAATTGGATGCATTTCGGCGGCAATTACATGAGTATCAATATGCTTAAAAGAAACACCTCCAAAACAGTAAAAATAATTCATCAGTAAACCCGCCAAACCCTTGACAAACCTCAACTTTTTACCTAATTTTGCCCCATGACCCCAGAAGAAATAAAACGCTATTTTGAAGCCACTCCCCCGCCCCAGGAAGTGGAGTTAAAGCCATGGGCGAGAATCACAGATTCCCAGCTTTTCCTTAAAAGCTGTTTCCTAACCATATACCATTATAAAGGAGACCTTGAGATGTGCCCTGCATGGTGGCATTTAAAAGAGTTTTATACACTGGTAAGACGAGGTTCAAAGGAAACTAAAAGCGAGAATCAATCGGAATAGCCGGAAATTTGCAGCCCTGCTTTAAACGCCTCTTTATGCTTACTAAATAGTGATGGACCTACCCTGGTCCAGATTTTCCCGGCAATTGCTTATACTGGATCAATCCAGGTTTAAAACCAAACTGATTTCCACCTACAGCAAAAACAGCAGTCAGACAAGTAATATAACCATTCATAGCTATTGCTGCGCAACTAAAAAATTAGTTAGCATTACTTACTAAAGGAACGACGAAATAACATATAGAACTGAACAATATCTTGAACTAGATAAAAATTGCACTATAATAATAAATGGCTATTATGGTATTGGAAAAACTCATTACATAAAGAATCAAACTTCCCTGAGTAAGGTATTGATCTCTTTAGAGAGAAGCTGAAAATTCGATAAAATATACCCGGAAAATGAGAGAAGACTAAATAAACTCTCGCTAGTAAGGAACTGTTGTACAACAACATTTTTTTGCAAAACCGGAAATACTTTGAATAATTCAACAAAAATCAAAATGAGATAGCATTAACACTAAGTTTTAATCCAACCACTTTTTCAATCCCCTTAAATGGAGTATATTTACAAAAAACAGGTTCAAAAAAATTAGCCAATGTTGATTTTTAAGCCAACACATCTTAGCAGTTAATTTCATGACTACCTTTCAAACATTAGAGAACATTGCGATCGAAGAACTTTTAGAAGTTTTCAATTTATCATTCTCAGACTACATAGTGCCGTTTTACCTGACAAAAGAACAACTCGAAGATAAAATAAAAAGCGACAGTATTACCCTTGAATTTTCCGTAGGCGCTTTCCAGGATAATCAATTAATTGCTTTCATACTTCACGGCTATGACCTTGTTGACCAATTGAAAATTGCTTATAATGCAGCAACAGGTGTAATTCCAACAAAAAGGGGAGCTAAATTAACGGAGAAAATGTACCAACATGCTTTACCCATTTTGCAGGGAAATGATATTGACAAGTTGTTGCTTGAAGTGATAACCACAAATGAGCGTGCAATAAAAACCTATAAGAACATAGGGTTCAAAACTATCCGGGAATTGAATTGTTATAAAGGAGCAATCAATATAACCAATAGAAAAAATGATTTTGAAATTCGCAAATTGGAAGTGTATAATTGGCCAGAACTTCAATCCTTTTGGGACTTAAAACCATCGTGGCAAAATTCGATTACACCCCTTGAAAAACTGAAAAACTACAATATCTCTCTGGGAATATATGATAATGAAAAATTGTTAGGATACACGATTTTTAATCCCAAACTAAAAAGAGTTCACCAACTTTCAGTTGACAAAAATCACAGAGCAAAAGGAGCTGGCCGGCAACTTTTAGAACACATCGCAAAAAATTATGGAAAGGATGTTTCTGCTACAAATATTGAAAATACTTCGAAAGAAACACTACATTTCATGAAAACCATAGGAATGAATATTTTCATTAAACAATATGAAATGGAATTTCCTTTGAAGTAAAAACCAGCGCTTACTGATCGCTGCAGGACATCCAAACCAAGTTTCCCGTACTGTTAAGACAGCCCCTACTTATAATAAGACAATCAGGCTCTAATGCCCTTTGAGTGTTTTGGGATTTATTCCAGTGGAGAGTACAATAATATCGTTTTGCACGTATGAACGCAGCAAAAGCTTTATTAATGTAGCGAGTAACTACTTATCAGGAGTTATAATCCCAGGTGTTTTCTCAAATATTCGCCCCTTACAGATTCTCTGCTTTTAAATTATAGAGAAACATTTAGATGCCAGGGATAAAGCCCTTAATGAATTTGATACAGAGTCTAATTTTGGAAACAATGCTGAAGCTCTTAATAATTGGAAAGAGAAACTCCTCACTAACGAAATACAAAATATACTGCCTATAACAGATTTGAGCAAATGGGATCAATTATAGCGAAAAGTAGCAGAGTAATCCCACAGTTCCATAAAAAAAACCGTTAAAATAAATAACGGTTTTTTTATTGGCATCAAATCTGGTACCTTAAAATTTTCGCTGGGAAGGTTTAGTATTGCCCGGTGTACCATTACGCGATTCATCCCTAGTGCGTTCATCTTCCTGAAGCTCCTGGTTGCCAAGTTCCCCTATTTCGAATTCCTTGCGAACAGGATTGTCCTGATCTGGCTCAATGGTTGTAAAGGGGTCACTCTCAGCCTCATCGCTCTCAGAAGTATCAATTTGTGTTTCAAAACCTTCAGACGGATCATTATCTCTAAGATCCTCTTCAATGTCCTTCTCGGTTATATCTTTGGATTCACTATCCGATTCATTGTCAAGATTCTCTGAATCATAAGGATTACCGTTTGTATCGCTGCTTTGTAGGTCTGAATTGGGAATATTGCTATCCTGCTTATCTTGGTGAGCGGATTCCCTGCTGATCTCCTCGGTACTCAGATCACTTCCGTAATCGGGTTCGGCATTCTCTGTAAAGGGTTGATCTTTAAGGGAGGAAGCTTGTTGCTGTCCCTTTTTACCTGTGTCTGCGTTTTGAAAATTATTGTCATCCTGACCGTAATTTTCCGGTTTGTCTGAATTCATCATTTTATTTTTTAAATTAAATTTTTAGGATTGTTTTTTTTTAAAGGAGTGCCCTGAGCAAGTTTGCGGTTGCCGTGCTTGCCTGCATTTGTCCTTTATCAAATGTAAAAAGTATAAAAACATTTTTTTTACAGAATAATGATTTCCATTTATAAAATAGCTATCAGATAATCAAGCAGGTAGGCAACCAATATTGTAGAATTAATAATGTTGCAGCTTATGAATTAGTAGTAAAAAACTAAAAGCCAAAAAATAAAAAATGGATTCAATTCTTAGCCCCGATTGCTTCGCCAGTTCCCTTCGCTCGTGTGAAGTGGAAATCCTTTTGTGCCGGGGTTCGGCACAAAAGATTGCAACGGATAGCGGGACGAGCTCCTGAAAAGTACCACTATAACCACTTAACGATAAATGATCACTCAATTAGATTCCGGCAAGAATTTTCAAAACTTGATTAAGTCAACCCTTACAGCATTCTGTCCATTTTTACATCATTACTCCCAAGGCGATACCGTCACATCTGATAACCATCAAAAAAAAAACACGATCAAGTTCACTATAATACTAATAAACAAGCATAACCACCTGAAAATAATATAATTAAACTTAATCAGATTGTAATTTAATCCATGCCCTAATTTTTAATTTTATACTACCTTCTTCGCAAAGCTTAAAAAAGCCCGAAACACAAAGAAGGACTTTAAAGCAATTACAAACCATTTAAATTAAAAAATTATGATACCACAAGAAAACTATGATACGTACAATCAGGACGATAGTACCTATCAAATGGGAGAAGAATCCATCCACTCGGAAACCATGGAGCACACCGATCCGGCCATCAATCAGCATTATAGCGATGAAAGATCAGCAGACCACCAGCCTACCGAACTGGACCATGACGATGCGGACAGAAGGACTTTGGACGAATCCGAAGCCGATGAAGATGACGAGGAGTAAGATTTCGTCCTAGCGAAACAATATCCAAAGAGAAAGCCTGCGAAATGACTGCATTTCGCAGGCTTTTTTTAGTTCCTGGCTTTTTTATTTATAAGGCGTAGTATTAATTTTCAGTCTTTCGAATTTAGTACTGTTTCATTTTCCGAAACAGCATTTTCATGGATTCGGGGTCAATTGCATTCATGTCAACCAGCTTTAATGACTTGACCATTTTAACTGTGGTTGTTTTATATTTTTGAAAATGGGGTGTTTTTAAATGGGATTGATAAGCGTCCTGATCCTGGTACATTTCCAGGATCCTTATCTGGGTTGAATCTTTTTTTTCAAACATGGGAAAGATTGCCAAGACACCCGGTTCTAACTTTACCGAAGCGGAAGATTCTTCTCTTAGTATCGCTTTATATTGTAATAAATATTCAGGATAAATTTCAATTTCTGAAATACGGACCATAATATCTTTGTTTTGAGCCGACATAATATTGGAAGTAAAAATTGTCATTATAAATATTAAATACAAAAAATGACTTTTTGAAATAATGCCGTGAAGGTTGTGGATAGACTTTGTCATATAATAATTTATTATTGCTCTTTATTTATCTGGATCACTTTTTCCAGCACTTTTTTAAGTATTCCGGCCTGCTCTTTTCCAATTTGTCTTTCAATAATTGCACTTAATTCGCTGATTTGTCCCTCTGTAATTCCTGTATTGAATCCCATTGAAATGTGCGCCTGCAATTGAGGTTCTACACCGTGCATTGCTGAGAGTATGGAAATGGTTACCAATTCACGCTGGGAGTAATGCAGTACATCACGACTGAAAATATCGGCAAAGAGATGCTCTTTTAAAAAAACATCAATTACCGGCGCAAAAGCACTCGCTCCTGTTTTTGGTCCTTTTTCTTCCCGACCTGTTAATTTCTGCAGTGTTTCTTTTCCAATATTATATTTATCAGCTGTTTGGGCAATAAGGGATGCTTCCCTTCCCTCTGCATCTTTGATTCCCTTGGCTTTTCTTTGCTCAAGGACTTCCATAAATGCAGTGATGGCGTTAAGACTGCGTGGGAAACCACAATAAGCATAAAGCTGTACCAGCGCTTCCTTAATTTCATTAATTGTAAGTCCCGCATCAAGACCTGTATTTAAGTGCGTTTTAAGCTGCTGGATATTTCCAACTGCTGACAATGCGGCTATACTTGCCATGCTTTGCTGATGAGTATTTAAAACTGTACTGCCTTCATTTTTATTTTGTGCGTTCATTATGTTGCTATTTATTAAAAGAATTGTAAGGTATAAACTGCTGAGAATAGCTGCTTTTTTCATTTTTCCAAGATTATTTATTTGCTTCTGAGTACTCTTGATCTGTTACCGGACTTAACCAGACGGCATTGACCTCTCCCTTAAAATTTGTAATGGCAATATGAACCATTTTTGAGCCCGCTAAGGCGCCGTGCCAGTGTTCTGTATTTTCGGGTATATTTATAATATCGCCTTTTTTAATTGATTGCGCAGGTTTTCCTTTTTCCTGGTACAGGCCTGCTCCTTCTGTAACTATCAAAACTTGTCCTTTTGGGTGTGTATGCCAGTTTGTTCTTGCTCCTGCTTCAAATGTCACGCTCCCAATTACAAAATCGTTATTTTTATCTTTTGGCAATAATAGCTGTAAATAAGCGTCTCCGGTAAAATATCCGTTAGTTAATTTTTCACCTTTCGCAAAAAGCGAAGTTGCGTTTTCTGTACTCATTTTTTGTTGAATTAATTTATTATTGCATGCTGTGAGCATTATTAACAGTCCTAAAATTAGTCTTTTCCTTATGATTTTTTTCATAGATTCCATCTTTACAATATTATAATTATCAAATTTTATCTAACTCTTATAAGAGGAAATTACCTTCAATGCAAATTTCATCACTATTGTTTGTTCTGCATGTAGACAGAATACTGATTTATTTACCACTTTTACTGATATTGGTTTTCAAGTACAGCCGGATAAATTAGTTTATTTAAATTTGTCTGATAATTTTCAGGTTATGGAAAAAGTCGAGAGGATAGATACCGTTAAGCAATACAATGACTCTGTCGGTGTTGAGACACTGCATCCTTTGGTAAGTGTTGTAAATTTTGATGAAATACCAACGTATCAATACTTTAAAAGATATATGGGTGTTTATGCCGTTTTTCTAAAATACATAAACTGCGGGGATATACGCTATGGATGCCAGCCTTATGATTATGAAGACGGCACATTGGTTTTTATAGCCCCCGGTCAGGTTTACGGAATTGACAGTAAAGGCAAGCTTATAAAACCTGCCGGAAAAGCCCTCGTATTTCATCCTGATCTAATTGCCGGCACCTCCCTTGGAAACCACATAAAAGAGTATTCTTTTTTCTCGTATGAAGTTAATGAAGCGCTTCATTTATCAAAAAAAGAAAGAACAACAATAAATGACTGTCTGGAAAAGATTGCAGTTGAAATTGATTTGAATATCGACAAACACAGTAAAACCTTGATTGTCTCCAATATTGAACTTTTCCTAAATTACTGCATGCGTTATTATGACCGGCAGTTTATTACCCGTACCCATATCAATAAAGATATCTTGGTTCGTTTTGAAAATTTACTCCATAGCTATTTCAAGTCTGAAATGCCAAAAAAAAATGGATTGCCAAGTGTTTCCTGGTGTGCAGAACAGCTTCATTTATCACCCAATTATTTCGGTGATCTGATAAAGAAAGAAACAGGCACTACAGCATTAGAATACATCCAGTCCAAACTAATTGAACAGGCAAAAGCAAAAATGTCTGATTCTGCTAAATCGATAAATGAAATAGCAGATGATCTGGGATTTAAATATCAACAGCACTTTACGCGTCTCTTTAAACAAAAAACAGGGATGACGCCCAATGAATATAAAAACGCCAATTGACTTGTAATAAATAAAGGTATTGCAAAAGCATTTTCTAATTTTACTTTCGATTAATAGATTTTCTGGCAGATCAAATGATTAAAGTTTTAACTTCAGGGCATACAGCTTGGCGGCACAAACAGTTTTTTCTTTCTTGCTCGCAGCTCCCCTAGCCCCGATTGCTTCGCCAGTTCGCTTCGCTCGTGTTAAGTGGAAATCCTTTTGTGCCGGGGTTCAGCACAAAAGATTGTAACGGATAGCGGGAAAAAGCTCCAAAAAAAAGTATTAAAATAAACCCCCTGTTAAGTAAACCGCATTTTTTATAACGAGAAGTTTTATAAAAGTACTTATGGCCAGCCTTAACTTAACTTAACTTAACTTATCTAAACTAAAAAAAAAAAACTAAACCAAAAGAAACTTTTTCTTTTCGCTGACAGTCCCAACAAGATTCATCGAAAGCACCTCTTCAAGCAGGGATTTGAGCCTCTCAAAACAGCTTGGCTTTACCGCGTAGAATGTAGCGCCGAGTTCAGAAGCTTTTTGGATGTTTTCAGGATCACTGCTTGTGGAGAGCATCACAATATTTACTTTTTTCAGCACTCCTTCGCAGCTTCTAATCTCAGCAAGGCATTCCAGTCCTGATTTGCCGGGCATATTGATATCAAGGAAAATAAATTCGGGAAGCTCTGAGAGAGAAAGAGCAAGCAGGCTGTCCATTAAATGCATCCCGTCCGGGACTTGTTTTAAAATAACATCGGGGTCAATTTCAAGAACCGCATCAGCAAAGAACTCCCTGTCATCGCTGTCGTCATCGGCCAGGTAAATAAATCTCTGGGAATTGTATTTTTCAAACGCCATTTTACTAAAATTTACATTAAAGAAAACTACTTCGGATAAACGGTATTCCAAACTAACGGGCCTGCGCAATTATTAAAACTGCAAAATGATATTCAATTTTGATTTTGGAACCTAAAGATAATTCAAATTAGGAAAAAACACATTAAAAAAATATTTTTTAACATTTACTAATGTATCCCTTCTCAGCAAAGTTCCCCCTGTTTACAGGCTGTAAGGATGTACGAAAAATATGATTATACAAATTTGTTATAAATTAGAACACACCGTGCTTTACTTTTTGTTACAATCTGTAATAATTTTGTCTTATATAAAAGAAGAAGACTATGGAAAGGGCGGTTGTACATATCGATATGAATACGTTTTTCGTGTCCTGCGAAAGACTGACTAATTCCGAACTCGACGGGATTCCGCTCATTATTGGCGGCGGTGAAAGGGGTGTTGTGGCCTCGTGTTCCTATCAAGCCAGACGATTCGGTGTGCGCTCAGCCATGCCCATCCATATGGCCATGAAGCTTTGCCCTCAGGCTAAAATCATGAAGGGCGACATGGAATTATACTCACGCCTTTCCCATGACATCACCGAGATCATTCAGCAAAAAGCGCCCGTGGTGGAAAAAGCCAGCATTGATGAATTTTACCTGGACATTACCGGGATGGACAAATTCCATGGCAGCTACAAATGGACAAACGAACTTGCCCATACGATCACAAAAGAAACAGGCCTGCCCCTCACCTTTGCCCTGTCCATTAACAAGACCGTATCGAAAATAGGAACCGGGGAAGGCAAACAAAAACAGAACCTGGAAATACCCGAACACATGGTACAGCAATTCCTTAATCCCTTATCGGTTCAGAAAATACCAATGGTAGGGGAAAAAACCTTCCAGCTGCTCTCGCGGATCGGAATCAGGACCATTAAAACCCTCTCTGAAATGCCCGCTGAGGCCCTGCAGAAGATGATCGGGCAAAACGGGATCGAACTCTGGAAAAAAGCCAACGGGATTGACCATAATCCGGTAGAACCCTATACCGAGCGAAAATCGATATCCACCGAGCATACTTTCCAGCAGGACACCATTGATATGGACAGACTCAAAAGGGTGATCCTGGGAATGGTGGAAAAACTGGCCTTTCAGCTAAGATCCGAGCAGTGGCTTACCTCGACTGTTACCATCAAGATCCGTTATGCCAACTTTGATACCGAAACCAAGCAGTGCCGCGTCCAGTACACCTCGGCCGATCATATCCTGACCCAGACTGCTGTTGATTTGTTTGAAAAGCTCTACCAGCGCCGAATGAGGCTGCGCCTTATAGGGGTACGCTTTAGCGGTCTGGTACGCGGTACCTACCAGATCGATCTTTTCCAGGATACCCAGGAAATGCTCTCGCTCTACCAGGCCATGGACCGGATGAAAAGCCGTTATGGTTTTGATGCGGTGATGCGCTGCGCCGGGGCATCTTTCAAACCCAACAATAAAAATGAAATTTTAAAACGAAAAGATAAATAAACCAAAGCAGATGTATCTCAATTGTCATTCCTTCCACTCCCTGCGCTACGGTACCATTCCCCTGGAGGAGTTGATATCCAAGGCCGCCGCCTGCGGTGTGGGTGCCATGGCACTGACCGACATTAATACCGTGACGGGAATTTATGATTTTATAAAAGGATGCCAGTCCGCGGGCATTAAACCCCTTATTGGGATGGAACTCCGAAGCGAAAACCAGCTCCGCTTTATAGGCCTTGCTAAAAATGCATCGGGGCTCGCCGAAATGAACCGTTTTCTGACCGGTCATAATTTTGAGAAAACCCCGTTGCCAACCTACGCCCCTGACTTTGAAAATGTGTTTGTGATTTATCCCCTGGAGAACGTGCCTGCTGCTTTAAAGGAAAACGAGTTTATCGGAATCCGCCCCGAAGAGCTGCCGAGACTCATCCTCACGGACTGGAAAACCAAAACAGATAAAATGGTCATACTCCAGCCTGTAACGTTCCGCACCAAAACAGAATACCAGCTGCATAAAATACTGCGCGCTATTGACCTGAATGTCATTTTATCAAGGCTTTCCCCGGCAGATTACTGCCGGAAAACCGAAATAATGGTCCCGCCCGAAAGGCTGATCACCTGTTATGCAGAATACCCAGAGATCATTGCCAATACCGAAAAAATAATGGCCGGATGCCATTTTGAATTTGATTTTCAGGCGCCGAAAAACAAAAAATTTTACACCAATAACAGAAAAGACGATATCAATTTGCTCAGTACCCTGGCGCAGCAGGGCCTGGAGTGGCGCTATGGCAAAAACAATGCCCAGGCCAAATCCCGCATGTTCAAGGAGCTTAAGGTCATTGACCAGCTCGAGTTCAGCGGCTATTTTCTCATTACCTGGGATATTATCCGTTTCAGCAATTCGCAGGGATTCCTGCATATAGGGCGCGGCAGCGGCGCTAACAGCATTATTGCCTACTGCCTGGGCATTACCGATATCTGCCCTTTAGAACTGGACTTATATTTTGAAAGGTTTTTGAACCTGAACCGCAAAAGCCCGCCGGATTTTGATATTGACTGGTCCTGGAAAGAGCGCGACCGGATCCTGGAATATATTTTCTCGCGTTACGGTTATGACCATGTGGCTTTCTGCGGTACCAACGTGGAATTTAAATACAGATCGATCTTTCGGGAAGTAGGTAAAGTTTTCGGGCTTCCCAAGGAAGAGCTCGACACGCTGGCCAAAAACCCAATGACCCTGCACCCCACCAATAAAGTGGTCAGGGAAGTACAGCAGTATGGGATGATGCTCGAGAAATATCCCAACCAGAGAAGCATGCATTCCTGCGGGATCCTGATCTCCGAAGAGCCCATCACCAATTACACCCCGCTGGAAATGCCTCCCAAGGGTTTTCCTATTGCGCTTTTTGATATGCATGTAGCCGAGGACATCGGTCTTGAAAAGTTTGATATCCTGAGCCAAAGGGGTATCGGCCATATTGATGACAGCGTCAAACTCATTGAAAAAAACCGCGGTATCCGCCTGAATATCCGAGACACGGCCATTTCAAAAAATGAGGCCGCCTGCAATGCGTTTTTGGGAATCGGCCGCACTATCGGCTGTTTTTATATCGAAAGCCCTGCCATGAGAGGACTGCTTAGAAGGCTCAAATGCGACAATTACAAGACACTGGTAGCGGCATCCTCTATCATACGTCCCGGTGTGGCCCAAAGTGGAATGATGAAGGAATATATTTTCCGCCATAACCATCCCGATAAATTCGAATACTTCCATCCTGTGTTTGAGCAGCAGCTCGGAGAAACTTACGGAATCATGGTCTATCAGGAAGACGTGATCAAAATCGCCCTGCATTACGGCGGGCTTCCGGCGGCGGACGGCGATATCCTGCGCCGTGCCATGTCGGGCAAAGGGCGCTCCAAGGAAGCGCTCCAGAAAGTGAAGGACAATTTCTTTGCCTCCTGTACCGCGCAGGGGCATCCAGAGAGGCTCAGTGAGGAAATCTACCGCCAGATTGAATCCTTTGCCGGATATTCCTTCTGCAAGGCGCACTCGGCATCGTACGCCGTGGAAAGCTACCAGAGCCTTTATCTTAAAGTGCACTACCCGATAGAATTCATGGTGGCGGTCATCAACAACCAGGGCGGATTTTACCGCACCGAAGTCTACGTGCATGAGGCAAGGATGTCAGGGGCTGTCATCCACAATCCATGCGTGAACAAAAGCGAATTGGAAACCACACTCTACGGCAAAGACGTCTATCTGGGCTTTATGCACCTGCAGAGCCTGGAATCCAAAACAGCCATTTTGATACAGCAGCAGCGCGAGAGCAACGGCCCCTACAAATCACTGGAAGATTTCATCAACCGTATCCCAATTGGTATTGAGTCCCTGCAGATCCTGATTTTTATCGGCGCATTCGGTTTTACCGGAAAAACAAAAAACCAGCTGCTGGTCATTGCAAGGCTTATCCTGGTGAACTTCAAACCCGAGAACCGGGGGCTCATGCTGCTTCAGGAGCCCGTTAAGGAGTATGCGCTTCCCGAGCTTGCCCGCTCCGAATTTGAAGATGCCTTTGATGAGATCGAGCTTTTGAGTTTTCCGGTTTCCTGCTCCCCTTTTGAGCTGCTTCAGACCAAATTCCGCGGCGATGTCATGGCAAAGGATTTACTCACGCACCATAAAAAAACAGTCCGGATGCTGGCCTATCTGATCTCGCGAAAACACGTGCCTACCAAAATGGGCGCCATGTATTTCGGTACCTGGATTGATGCCGAAGGTGAAATGTTCGATACGGCCCATTTTACCAGCTCCCTCAAGGAATATCCCTTTCAGGGCGGCGGCTGTTACCTGCTGCTGGGCCATGTGGAGGTTGACTATCATTTCCCGACCATTACGGTAACCAAAATGGCCAAGATGCCTTTTATACCCGATCCCCGATACTCCAATGCCGATGAGCGCCAGTTCACGGTGCATCAGCAGATTCGCGAGGATGTGAGCATGACCGACCGCCAGCCTTATCCGCAGGAACATGAAATCAACCTGCCAAGGCTTAAAATGAGTAATTAGGATTGCCTTTTTTTGCTCTGTAGTTTGTAAAAAGTGTATAATTAAAACCTATGAAAATGATGCTATTTGATGACACTGAAATTTTTTCATCAGGCAATGGCGGTAAAAGAATCTTTGACGCCCCTGATGCGGACCTAATGCTGATTGACAATTTTTTCAGCAAGGAAGAATCCGATTACTACTATAATTTTTTATACCATAATTCCCAGTGGAGGGAATATGAAATGCCCATGTACGACAAAGTGGTCACGGCTCCCAGGATGATCACATGGTACGGCGAGTCAAGAAGGCCCGAGCGTAAGGCAAACCCCGACTGGCCCTCAGAGCTGCTCCAGATCCGCGAGCGTGTGGAGCAGCATACCAATATCCAGTTCAATGCCGTGCTGCTCAACCTTTACAGGGATGGCAGTGACGGGGTTGGATGGCACAGCGATAAAACCACCAGCACCAACAAGGACATGAACATCGCCTCGGTAACCTTTGGAGAAACCAGGTTGTTCCGTCTTCGCCATAAATTCCTAAAGCACATCCCCCAGATTGAAATCCCCCTGCATCACGGTACTTTTTTGCTTATGGCAGGACATACCAATACCTATTGGGAGCATCAGGTACCCAAAACAGCCAGGGAAGTGCTGCCAAGGATCAACCTCACTTTTCGGCAGGTAAAGGAAAAGTAATATCCATAATTTTTTTCAAAAGGATGTGAGCTCCTTAAACTACTGGCAGTCATAGCAATCGTGTAAAAATCCTAATTTATAATATAACAGGATGGGGGAGCTTATAAAGTAACTTTGGGTAAACTATTAAATTTAAAAATTATGGATGATAAAACCAAAACAGGAAAAGCAGATGATTCGCAGATTAATATCAATGAATCGTACGAGGTGCAGTATTGGTCTGAAAAGTTCAATGTGCCGCAGGAAACATTAAAAAGTGCCGTGAGGGCCGCAGGTACCAGGGTGGATGACGTCAGGGATTATCTGACAGAAAATAACTAATATCATGCCGTGGTACGACGGGGATTATCCCCCATCCTATAAAAACCAGCCCGCAGAACTCCGCGAAAAGGCTGTCGAGATTGCCAATGCCCTACTTCAGGACGGCGCAGAAGAAGGAATCGCCATAGCCACCGGACTCAAACAGGCCCGTGAGCTTTTGGAAAACCATAAAGAGAAAACTCATAAAACTGAAAATCATGGAAACGAATAAACAAACACAACAGGACCAGGAAAATAACAATGAAAATGCCAACAGTGCCTACAGCGGTTCGGGAAGCTTGCAGCCCGGAGCGGGTACCGGAGAAGCCGGCCGCCTTAATGACTACGAGGAAGATGACCTGGATAATGCTTCAGACAAAAAAAACAATCCTGAGGGAAAAAGCATTGCCGAGGCCACTGACCCTTCCAAGCTGTCGGATATTTAACAGTGGCGTATTATATGACACCCGAAGATCTTGAAAAGAATTTAGTATTTTTATGGTAAATTCTTTTCAGGATTTTTGATTTTATCCCAAGGTGTGAAAATGAGCCTTATACATTACAAAAACAAAAATATTTCTTCAAATCAAAATACAATGACTGATCCGATTTTACAGAACCTAAACCAAAAACAGCTTCAGGCAGTGCAAACTACCGAAGGGTATGTGCGCGTGATTGCCGGGGCCGGATCAGGAAAAACAAAAGCCCTCACCTCAAGGTTTTCCTATATCGTAGACAGGCTTGGGATCAATTCCTCCAACATACTTTGCGTGACCTTTACCAACAAGGCAGCCCAGGAAATGAAAAAAAGGGTAAAAATGCTCATAGGCGATACTTATGATGTGAGCCTTATTACCACCTATCATGGTTTTTGTGTGCGGTTTCTACGCGAGGAAATCAACAAAATTCAGTATCCGAAAAATTTTATCATACTCGATGCGGAAGATCAAAAGACGATCCTTCGCGAGGTATTTAACGAGCTGGAGATCAACTGCAAAAACCTGACTTTCAAGCAGGTCCTGCAGTTTATTTCCAAATCAAAAGGCACCTCTGACTATTTAAGCTACATTCTGGCCAATAAAAGTTTTGAGGACGAGCAGACCGACAATCTATCGCTTAAGGTGTTTCACAAATATCTCGATAAACAGAAGCGGAATTATGCCCTTGACTTTGACGACCTTATACATTTCACGGTATATATCCTGACTACTTTTAAGGAGGTGCTTGTAAAATGGCAGGAAAATATGCATTACATACAGGTTGATGAGGCCCAGGACAGCTCCGACAGCCAGTTTGAGCTTGTTGAAATGCTCTCGCGCATTCATCAGAATTTATTTGTCGTTGGGGATCCCGACCAGACCATTTATGAGTGGCGCGGTGCCAAACCCGAATACCTGGTGGATTTTGACAAGATGTTCCCAGACTGTGAAACAATTATCATGAACCAGAACTACCGCTCTACGCCCAACATCCTGAAAGTTGGAAACCACATCATTAAAAACAATAAAATAAGGGTCGATAAGGATATGATAACCGAAAAGCCCGAAGGAGTTGAAGTGGTCCACTTTCACGGCAAAAATGATTTTGAGGAATCCCTGTGGGTGGCCTCGGAGATCAAGGAGATCATTAAAACCGAAAGGGCAAAGTATTCTGATATTACCATACTGTACCGTGCCAATCATATCTCCAGGAACATAGAGCAGTCACTGATCAAGGAAAATATTCCCTATACCATTTTTGGCGGTGTTAAATTCTTTGAAAGAAAGGAAATCAAGGATGTTTTGTCTCTTTTACGCCTTATTGTAACGGGCGATAACATTTCATTTCTTCGTATGCTCAACCATCCCTCCAGGGGTCTCGGCAAGAAGTTTATCCAGCGCCTGAGTTATCTGGGACGCGAACAGAACCTTTCGCTTCTGAGAGCACTTGAGCAAAACATCACCGACAAGGAGCTGTCCAAAAAAGGGGCCGCTGAATTTCTGGATTTGATCGCTGAGCTAAAGGAGCTTGCCAAAACAAAATCCATATCGGATCTGGTCAAAGAGATACTAGAGAGAAGCGGACTGGCCGCGTTGTACCGCAAAGACGGTGATGAGGACCGATTGGAAAACATCAAGGAGCTGGTGAGTTCCATGCTCCTGCTTGAAAAAGAAAACAAAGAACCTATCAATGTCGAGGAATACCTGCAGGAAATAGCGCTGTATACTGATTTGGACACCCATAATGAAAACCAGGATAAGGTAAAGCTGATGACTATCCATATATCAAAAGGATTGGAATTTCCCTATGTATTTCTTTGCGGTTTCACTGAAGGCGTGCTGCCAAGCGCACTGTCGATCAAAGAGAGAAGAAGCCGCGCCATTGAGGAAGAAAGAAGGCTTACGTACGTTGCGGTGACGCGGGCCGAGAAAAGATTCTACATTACAGATTCCGAAGGATATAATTTCACCACGGGGCTCAATAAATATCCATCGCGTTTTCTTTTTGAAATCAGCGAGGAGTTTTACATCCGTAAAGGCAAATTAAGCCCTGAAATTTTGCAGGCTGCTAAAGTACCGGCTAGAAACTCCGATGCTGAAAATAAGGAGCTTTTTGGCGTCGGGGATCTGGTCTTCCATGAGGTATTAAAAAAAGGGAGAATCAAGGCAGTCAACCTGGATAAAAACCAATATACAATCAACTTTTTTGAAATCGGCAAAGAAAAGCCAATAGACTTCAATTTCCGCTTCCTTAAAAAAATAGACGACGATTCCACGTCAGAAGCCAATGAGAAGGATCATGCTGATTCTACCCAGGATTTACAATCCCATTTGAAGTCCCAGGAAAATCCCTTTGACAAAGATGACAATACCCAGTCAGATCCTTTTTCTGAGCTATTGCCTGAAGATAAAAAGGCGGTCCCACTTAAAGAATTCACTGAAAACAACACTGATACTTCTAAGGATAAGAATAAAAAATGGTGGAAGTTTTAAAAGTAAAATTTCTATCTATAACTTGTTCCTTTAAAGCTCTGGCCAGCGGCGCCGGTTATTTGTTATACTTACAAAACGGGCTCCTCAGCAACCCTAGCCCCGATAGAAGTGGAAATCCTTTTGTGCCGTTGTTCGGCACAAAAGATTGCTTCGCCAGTTCGCTAGCGCTCAGGTGGAACGTATAGCGGAATAGCTCTAAATAATATTATATACAATTCACACTGGTTCGGCAAAATTGATTTGCTTTGCCAATTCGCCAGCGCCCGGATGGAACGAATAGCGGGAATAGCTCCTGAAAGATAATATTAAATATCCTCTTCCTGCTATTTTACTATCACCTATAAAATCAAAGCGTCACTTTCATTGAAAAGCACGCCTTTTTATACTTTTATTAAAGGTTGCTTAAAATTAAGCAAACCATAATTAACTAAAAATAGAAACACTGTCCTCAAGCTGCTCCCGGGCAATAAATGCCGTAATAAATTCACGCACTTCAATGCCCGTTCCATTCTCAATGTCAAATGAATTGATATGGAATTCATCATCCTGATCCAAAATATGTATGATCTCCGTGTAGCCCTTTGAGATCAGACTTCCTTTTAATTTAATAATATTCGACTGCTGCCTGCCGTCGAGTTCTTTTCGAACCTTTAGCTTCATCCCCTTTTCCATTGCCAATAATTTAAAATAATATGTTTTTGGTATTTCATATCAAATATAAAAAATAATAAATAATAAATAATATTTAGTTTCAATATGGGAATTTAACTTGGTTTTTTTTGATCAAAAACGAAGCCGCATTTGAATGAAAATTAGATAAGAATTCCGCTTTTTCATATAAAAATAATTGATGCTATAGTTTTAATTTTAAGCGTATTAACTACTTAAATAAATAATCATGGATAATTTGCCATACTACAGCGCCGAAGAACTTCAGAAATGTCCTTTTCATAATCAGCAAAATGCGCAAAACAACGTGAAAGCTGAAAAAGAAACCAGTACAGGGCCCGGAAGGCCCGATGAATCAGCAACAGATCCCAAACGTTATGAGCCCGGTAAATTTGAAAAGGGTTCCAATGAAAACTCAGGGGGTGACGGCACTACGGAAAGTGCAGCCGAACATCTGGATAATTTGTAGAAATACGGATCATCAATCCATTGTTTTCAGCGAAGGGCCACTACTTTTTCTATAAGATTATAAATTGATGATTTCTCTTTAAAAACTTATTCTTTAATTTTATTTAAAAACCAAACCACAATGGACGATATGATACAACAATTCGAAAAAGATTTTAAAGCCTGGCTAGAAAATAAATACCTTCTTTCCGGTGAGCCAGACCAGGTTAAAAAACTCAATAACATTGAAAAAGCTTCTGATGAGTATGTAGATCAATACATTCTCGAAACAAACCTGATAGCCGGGGATCTTGCACTTTCAGTAAAGCATGTATTGGATGATTTTATTAAAGCAAAGATGAAATAAATTTAAAATTTCTTTTTTGCAAAAATTACTTCCTGAAGTATATTACCTCTAGTTTGTCCACAGTCTTTTTGGGAGTAAAACACCAATATAAGGTGATATTACCGATGAAGATCTCCTTTTTATTTGTCGCTGGAATCAAAGACATAAAAAAAGCCCCATTACGGGAGTAATGGGACTTACAAAGTAAGAGGCAAATATAATTGAATATTAAAACTTGTACTTTAAATATTCCTGTTTGATCGGGTTATATATCTTCATAACGAAGAAATCTTTTGCATAGTATATACATGCTGTTATCCGTTATCAGGATTCTCCATCCTGCTGATGATACTGGTAACCTCTGCTTCTGTGTTTTTAAGCTTGGTCTGGCAGAACTCAATTAGCTCTGATGCCCTTTTGACTTTTGCGGCCAGCTCGTCTACTGATATTTCTTCGTTTTCTATTTCTTTTGAAATGGCTGTCAGCTCGGACTTTGCCGCCTCATAGGTCAGTTTCTTTTCCATCATATTGTATTTTTTCCTTAACGGTACTTTTAAGTTTAGCATTTTTGAGTATAACCTCTATCTCGTGGCCAGCCTCTATATTCTCGGCGCTGCTGATAATTTTTCCATTGGTCTTTACAATTGCATACCCTTTACGCAGGATATTTTGTGGGGATATCATCCGGATGCTTTTCCGGTGGTATTCCAAAGCAAGTTTCTCGTGTCGAAGATACTCACCCGCAGCATTCTTTACGCTGTTCTTTATATTCCCTAGATCATTCTTTTGCTGCTGAAAGAGCATTCTGGGACGCTGCACCAGGTGGTTTACTGTTATCAAAAGTTTCTTTTGATGCCCGTGCAGAACTGCCCTTGAACTGCTTATAATCTGATGATTGGTTCGTGTCAATTCTTCACCGTGCAGCTGTACAAGTTCCCTTGCGCTGCTTGAAATGGCGTTTTTGAGCTCGCTCAGCCCTTTGTACTGGAGATGAAAAAGCTGTTGTGCTTTTATGACAATATTTTGCTGGAGCGCGAGTATCCCAAGCTCAAAACTGCGGTTATGGGCAATGATAAACTCAGCCGCCTTGGTTGGTGTTTTGGTATGGGTGTTGGCCATCAGGTCCGCGATACTGACATTTTTCTGGTGCCCGATCCCGGTTATCACCGCAATGGGAAACTTTGCCACCGCCCTTCCTATATTATAGTTGTCAAAGATCAAAAAATCAGACTGTGAGCCTCCGCCCCTGTTAATCACAACAGCATCGTATGGGATAAAGGTATTATAGATCTCGATGAGTTTATTTAAGAATAATTTGGCGTTGTTATCTCCCTGTACGACGGTATAATAATCATCGATCTGGAAAACGTACCCGAAATCATTGTGCTGCATAGTATGGCGGAAATCCTCATTCCCTGCAGAGCTGCTGGAAGAGATTACAGCCACTCGCTGAATTACTGCAGGAAGTTTCAATCGGCTGTTAAACGTGGAATAACCATCGCCTTTTTTTTGTATAAAATCATTTTCCCTGACCAAACGCTCCAGGGTGGCATTGCGCTGCTGCTCGAGTATGCCCAGCATAAAATTGCTGTCGATATCCAAAACATTCACAGACAATCCGTATAACGGATGATAATCCACACTCACCTGTACCAATACATGCAGGTTATCGGTAAAGACCTGTCCTGTGCTTTTTTCAAACTCCTCAATACGAGCAGCGCCCCCACCCCATGATTTGCCCATCATCCTGGCTGTGATCGCATTGCCGTTCTGTGCTTTTTCCACCAGCTCAAAATAATGGATCTTTTTATCTGCCTTATAGGAATGATTGGTGATATCGGCCAATACCCAGAAACGCTGCCCATCAAAACGCGCGTTTAGCGTGTCATGGATCATATTATTTAGCAATGAGAGTCTGATATACTGCCGGGGTTCCATTGGTTGGGATTTCTTGTGTATGGCTAAGGTACTACTATTGCCCGGAATCTCAAAAAGGCTTAAAAAAAGAGAGCCTTATTTTAAAGAAAACCTATGCCAGATCCGGATCCTTTGAAAATATAAAATAATTGGATTCCAATAAGCAGTTCACCAAATACCAAACGAGGCTTCGGCCGCCCTAGTCCCGATTGCTTCGCCATTTCGCTTCGCTCGTTTGTAGTGGAAATCCTTTTGTGTCGAACATAGCGGGAAGAGTTCCTAAAAAAATACATTTGCACCCACGCTACTCTTAATCGCGTTTTGGATAGAGCGCAAAGAAGATCTGATTTTTAATTTTAATGCTGATTTGAGCGCTTAAAACAATCCAAATAGATCTGTTTTTCGTAAATTTAGGTAAAGGCTATACTTATGGAAACACTACCAGTATTTCATATCAAAGTTTTGCAGCACCTTGCTGCGCGATACGGCTTAAGCTGTACTTTAGAAGAGATTACCCGGCTTCTTGCTCCAGTGATTAATGATGAAACCGTTTTTAACGGCACTGTATCTTCTGAGAGGGCTTTCGAGGCAACAGTGCTCGATGCATTAATCGTTTTGAATGATAAGGGCCATATTTTTTTAAACTCAGTTACAGATAAAAGCGCCATCACCATTAAAGGCCTAATTGCAGTAAACAGTAAAGCCTTGTGCAATTAATAACATTGTCAAATTCTTAAGGTAAAATTATTATTTTAATTTTCATTTTGAACATTAGTAGAGCTGTCCGTTTTCATATAAAATTATTGGCGCTATAGCTGAAATTTAAAAGCGTTAACCGCTTAAACAAATAAGTAACAAAGACCATTACGCCCTGATGAGCTTTTAAAATTTCCTTTTCCCAACCATCAAAAACAGCTTCACCGCTCCACTGCCAAATTTTGATTTATTTTATATAGTTTGGCGCCACGCACTTCAGCCAGTATTCAATAACGGTTCTCATCGTATCTTCAATATCGGTAAAACTGACTGGTTTTATAAAAAAGCCCTGGGCCGATTTTGAATACGCATCCAACTGACTGCCGGCCAAGAATAATAAACATTGATAAAAGCTGTTCTAATAACGCAGCTATCAGAGTATATAACATGCGTTCGTTCTTAAAAATTAAAATTCGGCAGTGTAAATATCTCAACAATATTATAGCACAGGACCTTAGATTTATTAAATGGAGGATTCAAAACGGATTAGGCTTAAAAAAATTTCTAAAATTATCCTATATTTGATTTCCGTTATTTAATTCTGATAATAATAACTACCTCTAAAACTATAAAAATTAAACCTACTCCATGAAAAAACTACTCCTGCTACCCCTTCTTCTAATGGTCCTAACCTCGTGTACACAAGAAAGCGATACAATTCCCGACGACACTTCTGGGGATATTCAGGGTACATGGCAGTTAAAAGCCCTGTACGTTTCAGGCGTAAGACAATCTCTAAGTCCCTGTCGACTGAACCAAAGCATGGTCTTTGAGCAAAACTCAGTTGTCATGGTACAGCCTGATGAAACAGGCAACGCATCATGCACACTAAGTACCATAAAAGGTACCTTTACAAGAACAGACAAGAACTTAACCATAGCATTTAACGATGAGAACTGGAAAATAAAAATAAAAGAACTCACCGCGGTGAAGTTGCTTATCTTACCGGAAAATTCCGAGGAAGCACTACAGTACGAAAAAGCACCTTAAAGATTTCTAAATCCCTGTAGCAATTTACAAATTAAATTGTGCCCTACTATTAATTTGCTTGCCGCAAGAAGACCTTTTGCTCTGTACGACTTAAACGTTAATTTAATGTTGAGCAATTGCATTAATTTTCATACTAAAAGACATTTCGGACTTTAAACTATCTCCTGAACAAATGCAGGAACGAATGAATTGGTTAGCAGGGATTGTATCACAAAGCAAAAGGCGAATTTTAAATATTTCTTTTCACTTTAAACATGTGATTTAAAAAAATAAGGGTGCAAAAATGCGCTCTTAACTTTATCTTCATTTTTCGTTAGCAAATCCATTAAACCTTAGACAGAAATTCTTAAAGCCAAAGAAAGAAAACTCTACCTCAAGCATAACAATCTTTTCAGATCCTCCATAATTATTTGCCGAATTGTATATTTAGTTTAATGCGATAAACAAATTGAGTTATTATATTTTTTTTGCATAAATCCCCAACCGGACATCTAAACCAAATTTACAAAGCCAATGAAAGACAGTCACTATATCCAGTAAGCCAATCTCTTCAAATCTTCCATAAAATTTCTAGAAATTCGTCCCGTAGAGGTCCCTTAACGGGACAAAATAAACCGCATTTTATTCACCATCAATTCTTAGTTAAATAGCGTAAAAAGACATTAAAAAAAAACCACTTTTCCAATCAACTGGGATTTCAAAAGTAAAACATTCATTACCTTACCAGAAATAAAATTTTGATCATGAAGAACAGGGAAATGATTTTAGTTACGACCAAAATACAAATTAAATTAGAGCCCTAAAATCAAACCAATTTTCTACATAATACTTTAAAAGTAAAGCACTCTAATTTTGTGGCAAAATCGTGGCACATTGTGTTTTTGAAAACCCGAATCTAGCAAAACAAGGCTCTAAGAAGTTTAGGTTCGAATATATTATAGCCATTAATTTCCTGAATACACCAATAGGGCAGAAGAAATTTGATGATAAAAAATCTCATTCAATTAATTTTGAATCCTCAAAGCAGATACATCAATATAAATTGCAGTTCTTTTTAGCAGCCTAACAGCTGATTTTAAACCTTTTGATTTAATTTTTTTTTGTATTTTTAAGTTAAAAACATTGTTATGGAAACAAAGCTTAATATTTTCATGAAAATTCTTAATATTCTCTCCAGAAATCCGAAAAAAAGTTATGACTTAGAATATTTAACGAGTTTTGTAATACCTTGCTCGCATCAACCAAATTTATGGATTCAGAGGGGATATCAGGCAGAAGTTTTAGATGCACTAATACTATTGGACAACCATGGATTAATTATCCTGGATCCAGTGTCAGATCAAAGCGTTATTAGTATTAAGGGTCTTATTAGTATATCCAGCACTACTTTTTCAAATTAATTCGTGAACTTTTGTTTTTTGCTAATAAATCCGCTATTAATTTTAACCAAAAAAGGCTTTTATCCAACTTAAAATGTTTAGAAATTAACAATTTGAGTTTTGAGTATAATGAGAATATGGTTTAATATTAAACAAAGTCTAGCAAGATCACGGCCTAAGTTATCGAGATTCGAATATTCAAAAGAGCTTAATTATATAGGAATCATCTATTTTCTAAATGTAGCAAATAAGTGCCTATTTTCTTTTTGATAGTTTAGGAAAATTATTTTAGAGCAGCGATTAAGTTTGGTTTATGAAAAAAAATGCCTTAGAAAATATAAAAATATCATTACCTATATTTTTAATAATCATCATTTTAATTCTTGTGGCAGAATCGTGGCACATTAAAATACAAGAGTTACCGAATCTAGGTTTGACTTTGCATCTGAAAATTTATTTTATTCTCCGACTAAATTTTGTTCATAAAAATTACATTTTTCAATAGCTAAGCCAATACGTGGTTTACAGTAATTATTAGTTATAAATGGGCATCAATCCCCAACAGGACATCCAAACCAAACTCATAAAGCAAATGAAAGACAGCGTCTACACATAGTAAGCCAATCTCTTTAAATCTTCGATAAAATTTATAGAAATTTGTCCCGTAGAGGTCACAAACAAGCCAAATGGCGCCAATTTAAGACAATTGACGTCATTTTTTATATAACCATCTTATTTTAATTACTCCAAAAAACAGCGCTCCTCCAGCAGCCCTAGCCCCGATTGCTTCGCCAGTTCGCTTCGCTCGTGTGCAGTGGAAATCCTTTTGCGCCGGGTTTCGGCACAAAAGATTGTAGCGGATGCGGGAAAAGCTCCTGAAAAATAATATTACTCCTAAAACTAAAACAGTATTATAAAAAATTGAATGACTATCACTCAAATGAAATTCGGGCAACAATTCTTAATACTTCATTAATTTGATTTCAGAAATAATTATAAACAATCAAAAAAAAATCCTAGGCTGTAAATTAGATAACAAAAAAACACGGTAATGCCCTAATATTGCCCTTTTAGGATGAGCAGTACAAAACAGCCAAAAAGCAATAACATCACAGCAGGAAGTACAGCAATTGCAGGTGGCTATAAAAGTGCCTGCGCCATTAACACAAGGAAAAAATAAACCAATAACTTCGGAGAATTAAATCTCAGTGTTATGGAATAATCAGCCCCTTTTGGATATACATTTCCAATCGGAGATCAGCCCGGAATATTTAAAATTATTTAAACAATAAACAAATTTCCTTATTTTTGTTCAAAGCTATTATGTTATTGTCTAAACTAGTACATCTTGGAGAAATCATCGGTTTATCTTCACAGCATACTGCAGAAACTTGCCGGGAGTTTTCCCGGGACCTGTCCATTGGAAGAGCTCACAGCAGTTGTAATCCCCCCTTATAATGTCCTTCGAACATTTGCAGAGAATATGTCTGCCCAAAGGCAAAACCAAGCAAAAATACTCGATGCGCTAATCGCGCTGGAGGATCAGGGGTATATTGTCCTTAATCGGGCTACAGATCAAAGTTCGATCACAGTCAAAGGCCTGATCAAAATAAAACATACAGTATTGTGCAATTAACCTGCGCAGAAAAATTCCGGGAACCTCCATTGATACCCCCGGGAATAAATATAATTATTATATTAAACGGTAAGGACAAGGCTCTATATAGCAATAAGGATCTATAGAATTTGATCTTCTTTTGAAAGAAGCAATACTTCAGTACATTACCTCGCGATTATATTTTTTTTATTACTTCATCTTGGGTCACGAAGAAATTTTAGTTTCTCTGCAATAACATAATTTTAACCAAGAACTAAAACTAACTTATAACCTTATTTTTAATATTTTAACCTAAATACACTAATCCAGAATAACAGTAATAAGATGGCAGAAATACAACGACGTCACTCATCTGAATTTAAAATGAATGCAGTTCTGCTGAGTTATGAAAGAAAAAATGTTATTAACACCGCCAGAGAACTTAAAATAGCACCCAAATTACTTTCTAAATGGAGGACAATCTATCGAAAATATAAACAGGGCAGTTTTCCTGAAAGAGGCAAAAAAAGAATTTATTATGAGGATTCAAAGATTTTTGAATCAGAAAAAAAACTTGCAGAATTGCAATTAAGATTAGTAATACTCAGAGAAGCTATAAAATTAAAACCTCAGGGCAAACAAGCACTGTACTTTTTTATCCATCAAAATAAAAACAAATACCCAATCGGCATCATGTGCCAGGTTTTAGGAGTTTCTACTTCAATGTATAATCTAAAGATGCAGCATCCTATCTCAAAAAGAGAAATGCAGGTCAGCCTGTTCAAAGAGGCAATAACTTCTGTATTTTATGAATTTAAACAATATAATGGGTGTGTGTTAATTGCCAGAGAACTTTGTAAAAGAGGAGTTCAAATATCTGAAGACCAGGTTACATTTTTCATGAAGCAGATGGCTCTTAAGCGTAGAGTCAAAAAGAAATACAAAGTAACCACAGATTCCAATCACAAACTATTTATCTCGCCCAATATACTTAACAGGCAGTTTACGACACACAAACCTTCAAAGGTTTGGGTTTCTGACATCACCTATTTACAGATCGAAAGACGTTTCTTATACCTTACTGTCATAATAGACTTATTTGACCGAAAAATAGTTGGTTGGAATCTTAGCTCAACGCTTTCAACTAATACAACTATTCTTCCTGCATGGAATATGGCCATAAGCAATCGAAAAGTACAAGAGGGTTTAATATTCCACTCTGATCGCGGAAAACAATATGCCAACAAACTTTTTACCACAACCCTCAATCAACACAAATGTGTACAAAGCATGAGCGGAAAGGGAAACAGCATTGACAACGCTGTTTCGGAAAGCTTTTTTAATTCATTAAAAAGAGAATTAATATACAGTCAGAAAACATTATTAACTCCAAAGGAAATGAGAGATGAGATATTTGATTATATAGAAAACTGGTATAATAAAAACAGAAGACATTCGGCACTCAATTATAAAACAATTGATGAGTTCAATACAGAGATATAATGCCAAAAAATAAAATGATCACTTACATTTATGAAAGGAAATAAAAAAGATTACCCCCGTGATTTTAAACTCAAAGTCGTCAAGCTAAGTTTTGAAAAAGCTAAACTACAAGACATAGCTCGAAAATTCAACATAACATACGAGACGCTGCTGCATTGGCGAAAGAACTATATAATAAACGGCGAAGAAAATTTCTCTGTTGTAGGAAAAACAAAATTAACAGTCCGGGAAAAAAAAATATATGATCTTGAAATAAAAATTAAAAAGTTAGATACCGAATTTAAAATTCTTAAAGAAGCGGCAGATTACCTTCAAAAAGGATATCCTTATATATTTCAGTATATAGCTAAAAATGAACAAAATCATTCAAGTTATATGATGTGTAAAATCCTTGGTGTAAACTTGGGAAGCTACAACAAATGGAAAAATGAATATGTTTCTGAAAGGCAAAAATGGAAAATGATGGTTAAGCAAGAAATAGTATCGATATTTACAGCATCGCAAAAACGTTATGGATCTAAACGCATAACAGCAGAGCTACAAAGATCGGGATACCAATTATCTTCTAGTACAGTACTTATTTATATGCGCGAATTAAATTTACGTGTTTCAGTAAAAAAGTGTAAAATCAGAACTTGAAAATGTTTATCCTGCATTTATCTTCATTCATCTGGTAATTATTTAGTTATCTGTGCATGGATTAAAAGCAATATAGTCAGTAATAGAGAGAAGAATTGACAGATAGCTAAAGCTTTTAATAAATAATAAAGCTCAATAAAAAAAATAAGTAATTAAATTTATAAGTAAATATTGTCAAATACTTAATTGAATAAGATCCATTTTCTCAAATTTTTGGTATTATCCCTTTCAATGGATTTACTTTGATTGTATTTTTACATCATTATAATAATTTCACCGGGTACAATTTATAATATATATGCATAGCAAACTATGATACAAAATCTTTTAATTCCTTTTTACCTTTGCAGACAAACCTAATTCTTTCATATATTTATTTATAGTAATACAACATAATTGATATCCCAATATTTGGAGTTCTACTTTAATCCTTTCACGACCGTATCGCTGTTTAGAAGCGGCGAATATAGAAACAATTTCCTGCTGTATAATTAGTTTTCGTTTCTTTGTTTCTGACATTGGTTGATTCTTCCACACTTGATACGAATTTCTGGATATTCCCAGAGCTTCACACATAAGCCTAATAGAGTAAGTTTTTTCATGTTTTAATATGAAAAAAAAAATTACTGTTCTTTCCTGGTAAAGATACTCTCCAGCATTTTTTAAAATTTCAAATTTTAAATCTGATTTCTTGATTTTTCTTTCAAGCTCCTGAATTTTTTGCTTTTTCAAATTTGATATTAAAGAAATGTTAGTTTGTTTGCTTTCACTGGTGTATTTCTTAGATTTTCGCCAGTTGCTCAATGCACCAATATAAATATCTAATTCCCTTTCCAGTGCTGAAAAACATTTTTTTTCATTGCTTAGCAGGACAGCTTTCTCCTTGAATGCAAAATCATATTTTTTCCTGTTTTCCTTCATTGATTCAATTAATTGTTAATTTCACTTTCTAATTCTACAACCTTTCAAAAGCTTTCTTCAAAATTATTTATTGAATTAAATTCCTCAATAGTTTTATAATTGAGTGTCGAGTGTCTTCTTTTTTTATTATACCAGTTTTCTATATAGTCAAATATTTCCTCTTTCATTTTTTTTTGAGTAAGCAGTTTGTCTTTTTTGTTTATTAGTTCCCTTTTAAAAGAGCTAAAAAAACTCTCTGAAACAGCATTGTCCAAATGATCTGCTTTACGGCTCATACTTCTTATACATCCATATGAATCCAGTTTATTGGTAAAGGCTTTATTAGCGTACTGAACTCCTCTATCGGAATGAAATATTAATCCATTTGAAACTTTTCTGTTTACTATGGCCATTTCCCAAGCTGGTAATGTAGTTTTTAATGTAGTTAAATGATTTCCCAGACTCCAGCCTATTATTTTTCTATCGTATAGATCCATAATTATGGTAAGATAAAGAAAGCCGTTTTTAGTCTGGATGTATGTAATGTCAGAAACCCAGACTTTAGAAGGGATATTTGCTTTAAATACTCTATTTACAACATTAGGAGAAGTATAATAAGTATGATTGGAATCGGTTGTTGCTATAAATTTTCTTTTTGCAATTTTACGTAATCCCAATTCTTTCATATAGAAAGATACTTGTCTTCTTGATATTTTATAACCTCGATTATTTAGCACTTGGGTAATTTTATTTCCTCCCTGATATTTTTTAAAATCTAAGAATATTGATTTTATTTCTCCTTTTAACAAGGCTATCTGTTTTTGTTTATCTGAAACACCGTTATATTTCCATCTGAGATATCTGCCGTTGCCCACTTCTAATACTCTGCACATTTCTGCTATTGAGTATTTTTTTTCATTCTTTTTTATAAACTTATACACTTCTAATTTGCCTTGATGTACATAAGGTGAAGCGTTTTTTAATATTTCAAATCTGATCTGCGATCCTTTCGATTTTTTTTCAAGTTCAAAAACTATTTTCTGCTCCGGATTCACTCTTACATAGCCTGATCCTGGAAAACTTCCTTCCCCAAAATTTAGATATTCATTTCTCCATCTGGAAAGTAAAGATGGTAAAATCCCCAGCTCCTCTGCCAATTGCTTAACATCGTTTTTTTCATAACTTAACTTAACAACATCCCGCTTGAAACTACGGTCATATTTTTTATACTTTCCTACCATAAATATTATCTTTATAAGACTTTACTAAAATATAGTTTGACTAAATGTGCATGGTACAACTTAAATCTAGAAAATTTCATTTAAAAAGCTTTTTTTTTTAACCTTTCTCATTTTCCATATTTTTAAAATTTTATTTTTGAAGAGGTTACCTTTTTTGTCATAAGAAGCTAACGCAGTTTTCACAATATATTTCACCATTCTAAGTATTGTGGCAAAATCGTGGCACATTAATTTTGGAGTGTATAACTTTTTTGCCACAAAAAATTAAGGCGGTTTTTAAAGATATTTCACTAGTGGATGTTTTGCGGCAGAATCATGGCACATGGTGTTTTTAAAAAATAAAAATCCAGTACAATAAGGCTCTAAGAAGTTTAGGTTCGAAACTTTTAAAGGCTGTTTTTATTTTATTTATTCAATTTCGTTACCCGCTTCCAGTCCAGTTCCCGATACAACGATAAAAGCTTCAGAGAAATCTGAAGCTTTTTTGTTTTTACCTTTCTGATTCTCTTTCCTGGCAAAGATTAAAAATCTGAGCAATAGTTGTCCAGATATCTGAGCGATCTGGGATTTTTTCATACTTATTTTTTAATTTTTTTATTATCTTGGTTTAGATTACGTATGCGAAATAAGGAGATATTTGTATAGCTTCTCACAAGTACTCTTCGAAGAACTAAACGGTCTGCTATCCCTTCATAAAATGTTATTAATGGAACAAATTATTTAACTTGCGTTGAGCTATAAACTTACTTTTTAAAGGCTATTAAAGAAATGTCTTTACTAAAATTGATTAACTTTTTTTGAGATAAAATCATTATTCTTTCACTGAAATTCTCTTTAGGGCTCATATACAATGGTTCGAAAACATGTTAATAAACCCCATGAAAATCATTAATTACATGCTTGCAAATGAGAACTCAATACCAGTCAAAATAGATCGAATTTAAAAGTCAGAAATTCCTCGAACTAACTATTTGATTTTTTTATACCGCCATATTCATACAAATTTGAAAAAACACCTAAAGTCGATTTAATTGAAACACATTATCTGTTTTTTTGTCAAATTCTATTCGCTTTCAAAAAAGACAGAATAATACATTGATTTGATAAAATAATACTACAAAAAAAAAAACGATTTTAGTTGCAGTTTTGATGAAAATTTTTACAATAAAACATTTACTAGCATAAATTACATATGATTAAAAAATTACCTTTTTTGCTTCTTGTCTTATTTTTACTCTAAATTAAATTTATTTACAGTCAGTCGAACAAAACGGTTGCTCTCATTGATAATTTTGAAATTACAATGAAAGAAGCTGGTTTGTCAAAAAGTCAAATTTTGCAAATCAAAGATTTATTCGTAAAAAATGACCAACTTCTTGCTGATGATACAAAATTACAAAAAGAGCTGAATGCTAAATATCCTTTTGTTTTTCATGATGAAGAAACAACCAATAAATACAGTAATCAAAAATTTGTAAAATCTTTATCGGAAATAATCTCAATTGAACAGTTCAAACAATTATTCTTACCTCAATTTAATTCTCGAATAAAAATAATTGCCGATGATAAATTTAATATTTTAACGAAGAGATACAAGTTCATGCAGGATCAGGAGAAAGAATTAAAAAAACTATTATTAGAAACTAGGTAATGCCATGCTAATTGCTAAAACCATAATCCATGAATGTATACATGCCTATCTAAATATAAAATTATGTGATCCAACAATTGGGATGGATATTCCTAGTATAAATAATATGGATGTTCAAAATGTGATTAATATGAATTACAATGGCTTTAGACCTAATACACAAGATCAACATGATTTTATTTACAATTTTATGCTTCCTACCATGCAAACTATTTTGTTTCAAGTGAAAGATCTTTTGGTCACACCGACACAAAATAGTGACATGTTAACTTTAACTATGCATATAACTGAGGGTGCAAGCGGAACTCCATTCAATTGGACAGACGCTTATATTAATCTTTCTTTGAGTGGATTGCAAAATTGTAATTTTTTTAAAAATGAAATTGCGACATTCGATACACAGGGAAATATAACAACAACAGTAAACTCATCGAAAACAGCTAGTTTTATACAGTATAATAATTATCTTAAAAATTATTTAAATAAGAATTAATGAAAAGGCTAATCTTAATATTGTTTTCAATATATAGTGCAAATGTATATTGCCAAAATTTCGATAAAATAAAGAATTCAGATACCGTATATGTTTATTTTAAAAAATCGAATACTCAATTACACTATAAGGAGAAAACTAGTAATATAAATCAAGAGTATGATAATTATTTTTTTTTGTTGAATTCTACTCCTCATAGTTCTTTACAATTTGCCCATCATTATTCCTTTAGTCCAGGAGTAAAATATGAAAAGAAATCATTTTTAAAAAAAAGAAAAGATCTTATAGTAACGTACGAATTCCTTACTTTGTTAAGTATTGAAAAAGTAAATGAACTTCTTAATAATGAAAAAAAGGTTTATTTAATAGATGAAGAAGATTTCAGTAATAACAAAATTAAATTAAAAAAAATAAAGGTGTTGGGCAATGTTCCTAATATTGACGAATAGAATTGCTCAAGTTTTGGAAGTACCAGAAAAATAGATTCAATTTTAAACAGCATTAAAGTTATAACTTTTCTGGGAACTTCGGAATCATGCATTCTTTTTTTAAGAATAATTTAAAAAAAGGAATATTGATTATGTCCTTATTTTGCATACTCTTAATTTCAAGCGTATATCTATTATATCAAATTAACACGGAGTCTGTAAATAGTAGATTTTTAATACAGAAAATTACATTGATGAAGATTGAAGAAAAACCTATTATGGGTTATGGCAATTTTAATTTTACTGGTATTTACAACGATTCAAAGGCGATATATTTTACAGATATAAATAGAAAATGGGAAGAAGTAAGGGTTGCTAATTATATTACTATATGTTACAATGATTATTTGCAAATTTTATTTGAAATTGGAATTATTGGACTAGTAATAATAGGACTAATTATAATATCTGTTTTTAAAGATATTGAATTGAATAGATATGCTAGATTTGGTATTTCATTTTTTGTACTGCATTGTTTTTTAGTTCTATTTACTTCCGTTTTGTATAATCTTAATGCTATGCTTTTTGTCATTTGGGCTTTAGCGATCGTATTTAGTTTCAGTAAAGAGAATAGAAAAAAAATGATTGTAATTGCAAATACTGGATTTAATAAAATCTTAGGAACTGCTATGATAATTTCTGGAGTTTTAATATCAATATTGTTTTATATTAAAACACAATCGTTGACTAGTTTCAATGAGGTCCTGACAGGAGACAAGCAATTAAATGATGGATCAATTAAATGCATTCAGCATGATGCTTTTGTTGAATTTAAAATTGGTTTTGAAAAATATAGAGAAGGTGAAATTAAACTAGGGATAGATATGATGGAAAATTCGATTAAAAAATGTCAAATTCCAGATGCTATTATTGCTATGGCTAAAGTATATGTAGAAGTCGGGAATTTAGTGAAGGCTGAAAAATTGCTGAAATTTAGTATTAATATAGAACCATTTAGATTTGAACCAAGAATAGAATTGCTACAATTTTATATTCAAACTAATCAAAACATAAAAAAAAGAAAACTGGCACAAGAAATAATCGATTTACCTGTAAAAATTAAATCGGAGAAAGTTGATTTGTATAAAGAAAATGCTTGCAAGATTTTGATTAACTATTAAAATAATCTTATTATGTTTTAGGAAATTATGAAATTGATGTAATATATTACGAATAAGTTTAATATGATCCTGGAAGTTTGAACCAATTGATTTATATTAGTTTTTTACAATATTAAATTTAAGAGGCTAACGCAAAAATCGCATAATAATCCTCAATAAACTGGTTAGATATTTCGATGCTTCCCGCTACTAAGACAAAGCTTCAGAGAAATCCGGAGCTTTTTTCGTTTATATTATTTTGAAGCAAAAGACCATGATAGCAGCCCAACAGCTATTAATGGGAAAAGGCAGTGATAATGATCTTATTTCCAAAGCTAAAAAGTTAGGGCTCTTATAAATTTAAAAAAAATTGGAAGTGATATCTTTTTTGTCACAAAAAGTTAAGGGGTTAAAAACAGGTACTCATTTTGCGAAATTTTATCATATATTGCCGATAGCGGAACTTTTTAAATTAAATACTAGCCACAATAATTAAAAATCAGTCCTAAATCATTTCGAGATAGCAAAACAAAAAAAAGGACAAATCAATCAATTTACAAGATAAAACATCTATATTTACAACAAAAAGAAGGCCAGCAATCAATAGATAGTCAATTAACTAAAAATCAATAACTTAAAAATAAAAATTAACAATTTTATTTTCGTGGCAACATCGTGGCAACACAGGTTTAATAAAAGTAAAAATGCAGTAAATACGAGGGTTCTGGGCTTATGGTTCGAATCCTGCTCTCCCCACAAAAAGTCCTAATGAAAATTAGGACTTTTTTTATGGATAAAATTTAGACTTCAAAATTTTAAAATCCAAAAAATATGGGATCAACACGAAAACCTGTGGAGCAGCAAAAATTTTACCGCAAATATTCTGTGTTGATTTCCAATTTTAAATCTTAATTTTTATTAATTTTGTTTTTCAAGACAGTCATTGAGCTAGTCTCTATAGCGTGCTAAACCTTATGTGTTTTCACGCTATTTTTTTATTGTATAAT